>JAADFK010000158.1:0-19862 GCA_013152925.1 Acidobacteriota bacterium
GCCGTCACGGCCAAGAACGCCACGGAGCCCGTTACCCGGCGGATGACGCCGTCCCTCCTGGAGCGTCTTCCCGACACCCTGACCCGCCGGGAGTTCGCCCCGTGGCGCGCGCGCGCCAAGGCACTCCTGGACGGCGGCCGCGTGGCCGTCCGGCTCGTTCTCGAGAAGGCCACGCTGGAACAGGCACAACGGTTCGTCGAACGGATCCGCCGCGCGCCCGGCATCGAGCCCCAGCGCGTCCGTCTGATCGAACAGGCCGGCGCCCAGGTCCGAAGCCGGAAGCCCGCCGAGGAAGACCCCTCGGTCCTCCTGGTGGCCACCCGCGCCGCCATCGAGGCCAAACGCGCCGAGCTCAAGGAGCTCCTCGAGGTGGAGATCCCCAAGACCCTCAAGGGAATCAACGCCGCCGCCGCGGAGGGCGATCTGCGTGAGAACTTCGAGTACCACATGCTGCGCGACCGCCAGGAGCTCCTGTCGGCCCGGGCCGCCAAGATCCAGGAGGAGCTGGCCACCGTGCGAGTCCTCGAGCCGGGCGCCGCCGACACCAGCCGCGTCAACATCGGCACCGTCGTGCACCTGGAAGGCCTTGATGGCACCCCCATGGAACCGGTGACCATCCTGGGACAGTGGGACGCCGATATCGGGCGGCGCATCTTCGCCAACGGCAGCGGCCTGGCCGAGGGCTTGCTGGGCAAGGCTCCCGGAGAAACGGTGGAGATCGAGGGCGTGCCGGCCCGCATCACCGCCATCGAGGCCTGGCGGGGCGATTGACGGAGCTGCCGTGTCTTCGTACCATGGATGATTGGAACAGCTCATGGATACGGTGCACCTTCACCCGTCGTTGCTCGACCGGCTGATTTCCATCGCCCGCCGGTTGGCCGCCGTTGGCCGCCCCTCCGAGGCGGCCGATCTGCTGGAGGTGGCCGCCGTCCTCTCGCCCCAGGGCGCACGCTTCCTCGACGAGGCCGAGAACCTGCGCCAGCAGACGGAGCCCGAGAGCCTGGAGCGCGAGCTCAAGCGGCGCAACCTGGAGTCCTCTCACGCCATCGGGATGGGAAACATCTTCATCAGCCGCGGCGAGCTCGACCGCGCCGTCGAGATGTTCGACTTCGCCAAGCTCCGTATCCCCTTCCACTACCTTGCGTACTCCGCCAGCGGCTTCCTCCATCTCAAACACGGCGATCCCGCCACCGCCCTCCAGGAGTTCTCCCAGGCGCGGCGCCTCAACCCCCTCGACCTGCGCCTGGCCGTGGAGACCTCGCGGGCCGCCCTGCAGCTCGAGAGCTACCGCGTGGCCCTCGAGCACGCCATTGACGCCATGCTGCTCTCCCAGTGGGAGACCGACCGCGAGCAAGAGCAGGACCGGCGCCGGGTGACGACGCTGGCACGCCTGTGCACCATCAGCGACAAGGAGGTCGATGCCCTGACGCGGGAGCGTGCCAGGGCCCTGCAGAAGGCCTGCGATCACGTGGCCCTGAGCCAGGCGCGGATCTTCTCCTCCGGGCGCCTTCGCCGCCGCCGCACTCCGGTCGGCAGCGAGAGCGTGGAGCGTGACCAGATCATCGAGCGTGCCGCCGAGCTTCGCCAGGTCCCCATCTTCCGGCACTTCGGCGACGAGCAGCTGATCGCCCTGGCACGCCTTGCCCACACCGTACCCTTCGACGAGGCCGAGGTCATCTTCCGCGAGGACAGCGAGGGCCGCGACATCTACCTGGTCCGTTCGGGAACCGTCCACGTCACTCGCAGGACGCCCGCCGGAACCCAGGTCTTGAGCACCCTGGGCGCCGGCTCGCTCTTCGGGGAGGTCTCCTTCCTGGACCAGTCACCCCGGTCGGCACGGCCTTCGGGGTCAACCCCGGCGCCCTCTACCTCTTCCTCGCCAATGACGTGGATCAGGCCGTCGCCGAGGACCGCGAGCTGGCGGTGGCCCTCCTGTGGGCGTACTGGCAGACCCTCTCCGACAAGGTTCGCTCGGCCAACCACCAGATGAACGAGCTCCTGGCGCCCGGATCGGGCTTCGCCGCGGCGCACCAGGAGCACGGCCACGGAAGCCCGGTCGACCTGAGCACCGAGGAGAAGGTCGAGGTGCTCGAGGAGCAGGGCCTGTCGGCCCAGGAGCTTCGCCTCCTGGCCACCTACTCCCAGGAGGAACGCTTCGACGCCGAGGCGTTGATCTTCGCCGAGGGCGAGCGCGGCGACAAGCTGTACATCGTGGTGGACGGACAGGTGCGCATCTCGCGGCTCGTACCCGGCATGGGCGAGGAATGTCTGACCATCCTCAAGCGCGGCGAGGTCTTCGGCGAGATGGCCCTGATCGACGAGCAGCCCCGGTCGGCGGACGCCAGGGCCCACACCGCCGGCTGCACCGTCTTTTCCGTCAGCCGATCCGTCCTCCAGGAGGTCCTGGCCATGGACCCCGACGCCGCCGTGCAGTTCCTGACCCTCCTCTGCCGCCTGCTCTGCCGCCGCCTCCGCGCCATGAACGACCGCCTGGTCGCCTGGCGCGCCATGGCGTCCCACGTGTGACGGACCCGATCCGAAGGTCAACCGGGCACGCGCTCCTCCCCCGATCCACCGGGACAACGAGGGCTCGCAGCGAACCTGAGAACAACGATGTTGTCGGTCCCCCGCCGGAGGGGCTGCGAGGAGGTAAACGCCAGGAACACTGCCGCGTTCTCCTGTCGAATTCTCCTGCCGGCCCGTGAGGCGGAACCGCCTCGGAAGAGAGCATCCGCTCCCGAGGCGACCGGGAGAACGTCTCCCCCTGCTGACGGACCCATGGGCTCCGCTACAATCATCGTGGAGGATCTCCCATGAAAGCGCTTCCCGTGGTGGTGACACGCGGGGCGGCGGTTTCGGTGACCGGCGCCGCGGTGGTGGACGATCTGTCGGCCGTCCCCGAGGGCGCGGTGGTCATCGCCCCCGCCGGCGATTGCGCGGGGCTTGGCGCCGGGTGGCTCCGCGCGCGGACCGTCATCATCCTCGGCGAGAGCCCCGAACCTGAGGGTGATCCCTTTCTCGTGCTGCCGGGCCGGCCCTCACCGGCCATGCTGGAGCGGGCCATCGCCGCCGCCCGCCGGTGTGCCGGCGACGCCACGGCCCTGGAGGCCGCAACGGAGCGCTTGGCCGCCGAGCGGCGCCTCCGGCACGAGCTCCTGGAGATCGGCGCAGCGCTCTCGGCGGAGCCCGATCTCGACCGGCTCCTGGAGCACATCCTCCGCTCGGCGCGGCAGCTGGTCCACGCCGATGCGGGATCGTTGTACCTCCTCGAGGGTGCCGAGGAGGACGGCCATCGGCTCCGCTTCCTCCTCGCCCAGAACGACTCCTGTTCCGCTCCGGCCGCCGAGGGATCCCTCGCCGTGGACACCACCAGCATTGCCGGCAACGTGGCCCTGACCGGCCGAGCGCTGAGCATACCGGACGCCGAGGCCATCCCTGGCGACGCCCCGTACTCCTTCAACCGGAGCTTCGACATCGCCACCGGCTACACCACCCGAAGCGTCCTGGCGGTCCCCATGAGCGACCGCCGGAACCGGTCCGTGGGGGTGCTCCAGCTGATCAACCGCAAACGGGATCCCTCGGTCGTGCTGAAAAGCCGGGAGGATGTGGAGCGCCAGGTTGTCCCCTTCACGGATCGCGACCAGGAGTTGCTCCGGGCCCTGGCCTCCCAGGCCGCCGTGGTCATCGAGAGCTCCCAGCTCGTTCTCGAGATCCAGCGGCTCTTCGAGGCGTTCGTGCGGGCGGTCATCACGGCCATCGAGCAACGGGATCCGCCGACCTCCGGCCACTCGGCCCGCGTGGCCATCTACTCGGTCAACCTCGCCCGGGCCCTGGAGCTGGACCCGCCGGGGACCTGGGCCGGCATCACCTTCTCCGCGGACGCCATCCGCCAGCTGCGCTACGCCGCCCTGCTCCACGACGTTGGAAAGCTCGGAGTTCGGGAGCAGGTTTTGACCAAGGCGGCCAAGCTCTATCCCTTCCAGGACAGGGTCATCCGGGAACGCTTTCTCCACGCCCGCCGGGCACTCCAGCTGGCGGCCGCCGAGGAGCTGCTCCACGGCATCGCTCCCGGTGCGCCCGCACCGGACAACGCCTCCCTCCCCGCTCTCGAGGAGACCCTCCGCAACATCGAACACGAGCTCGAAGGGGCCTTCGAGGCCGTGGAGCGGGCCAACGATCCCACCGTTCCGCTCAACGGGCTCCGCCCCCAGCTGGAAGAGCTGGCCCGCAGGTACTTCCCTGGTCCCAGGGGCGAGCCGAGACCCTTGCTCGAGCCCGACGAGCTCAGGCTTCTCAGCCTCGACCGCGGCAACCTGGACGAGGACGAGCGCCGGGAGATCCAGCTCCACGTGATCCATTCCACCCGATTCCTCCAGACGCTGCCCTGGCCCCGCACCCTTGAACGCGTCCCTGAGATCGTCGCCCTCCACCACGAGAAGCTCGATGGGAGCGGCTACCCCGGCGGCGTCAGCGGCGGCTCCATCCCCCTGGAGGTACGGATCCTGAGCATCGCCGACATCTACGATGCGTTGACCGCATCGGACCGGCCGTACCGGGACTCGCTCAGCCCCAAGCGCGCCCTGGAGATCCTCCGGGATGAGGCGGCCGGGGGCGGCCTGGACGCCGATCTCGTGGCCCTCTTCGAACGCTCCAGCTCCTGGCGGCTCTCGGGGTCCGCCTGAGGCTCCCCTCCGCATCACAGGAGGGCCCTCCGCCACGGCCGACCGGGCCACCCGGCTCCAAGGGCGAAGACGGGGGCTCCCCGGCCGGCCACCCTCCCACCCGGGCAGGGCCGGATCGATCTTCCAGCTCTCGCCCCCGCGGAGCACGTGGGCATGCACGTCCGTCACGGGCAGGGCCGGCGAGCGCACCTGGAGCTCCATGCTCTGCCGGACGGTCTCGCCACCGCCGCGCGCCTCGAGCTCGACCCGGCCGATTCCGGCGCGCTCCCCCGCCGCCACGCGAAAGCGGACCAACCCGTCGCCGGCGCCGTCGAAGGCCAGGCTCCGTTCACCCGGCCCCACCAGACGCAGGGCGCCGGAGACCCTGGCCCGCACCCTGACCTTCCGGACGGAATCCTCCATGACGAAGACGGAGACAGGTAGCGCCACGTCCTCCCCGGGGCCCATCACCCTGGGGAGGGTCCCCAGGATCATCACCGGTTTCTTGACCAGGACCCGGGCGTCAGCCGAGCCGAAGGCAGGGGGAACCCACCACCGGGCCGTCCACCACCGGGTCGACGAAGCGCACGCAAATCGGGCCCGCGGCGGGAATCACCCCCGAGGAGTGGGCGGCCACGGCCTGGGGCAGCGCTCCACCGGCGCCGGAAACGGCTCGTCCGCCCCGGGGACCGCACCCCCCGGCGAGCAGGAGAGCCATCAGGACCACCGTCAACAGCAAGGATCGTGCTCTCATCTTCGCTCCCATTCCCGCCATGTGGGTGATCCGCTCGAAGCGCCGCTTCCCGCGACCCCTCTTCCGCGATATCGTTCCCCGGGGATGCCGCCATTGTAATCCACCGTCCACGGTTCCCCGACCCGTCCGACGCGGCGCTCCCAGGAGGCAATCATCTGTACATCTGAGCAGGTTCTCATATAATATGACGGCATGACGACACCGACTGCTTCGAAGCCCGACCCCTTGATTGCCGAATCCGACGAGCCGGCGTGCGGCGGCACGTGCGCGGAGCGGGAAGCCCCCTCCGGAGGACGCCGCTCCGGAAGGGTCTTTACCGTGTTCGGCCTGGACTGTTCCGAGGAGGTGGAGGCTCTCCGCCGCACCGTGGGCCCCGTGGCTGGCGGCGCCGAACGCCTGGAGTTCGACCTGATGGCCGGCCAGCTCTTTGTCGACGCCCCGGTCGAGGCCGTGGCCGACGAGACGATCCTGGAGGCGATCCGGCGGGCCGGCCTGAGCGGGGCGCCCGCCGAGCCCGGAGAGGCTCCGGAGCCCGGCTGGTGGCAACGCAGAGGACGCCTCCTGACCACGGTGGCCAGCGGCCTGCTGCTCCTGACGGGCCTCGTCCTCCACGCCACCAGCTCGCACAGCCTTGCCGCCGCCCTCGGCCTGATCCACGGTGTCCCGGTTCCTCCCGCGGCCCAGCTCGCCTACCTGTTCGCCGTCATTGCGGGAGCGTGGTTCATCGTCCCGAGGGCTATCCGCGCCGCCCTGAGCCTCAGGCCCGACATGAACCTCCTGATGACCGTCGCCGTCACCGGTGCCATCCTCATCGGGCAGTGGCTGGAGGCCGCCGCCGTTGCCTTTCTCTTCGCCGTCTCCCTGCTCCTGGAGTCGTGGAGCGTCGGGCGCGCGCGCCGCGCCGTCCAGAAGCTCCTCGAGCTGGCCCCGCCCCTTGCCCGGCTCCGGGAGCCGGACGATGACGCCGAGCGGCACGTTCCACCGGAGCAGGTTCGCCCCGGCCAGCTCGTCGTCGTCAACCCGGGAGAGCGCATCCCACTGGACGGCGAGGTGATCGAGGGACGATCCCTGGTCGACGCCTCTCCGGTCACAGGGGAGTCGAAGGCCGTGGCGGTGGAGGCCGGCGCCGAGGTGTACGCGGGAACCATCGCCCTGGACGGAAGCCTGGTCCTCCGTGTGACCCGGGAGGCCTCGGACACGGTGCTGGCCCGCATCATCCGGCAGGTTTCCGAGGCCGGGCGACGCCGGGCCAAGAGCGAGAAGTGGGTCGATCGTTTTGCCCTAATCTACACGCCGGCCGTGTTCGCCGTGGCGGCTCTGACGGCGATCGTCCCGCCGCTGGCGGGCCTCGGGAGTTGGGCCGACTGGGTCTACAGGGCGCTCGTTCTCCTGGTCATCGGCTGCCCCTGCGCCCTGGTCATCTCCACGCCGGTCAGTATCGTGGCCGGCCTGGCGGCCGCCGCCCGCAACGGCGTGCTGGTCAAGGGTGGCGATCTCCTGGAGATCCCCGCCGGGCTGGTCACCATCGCCATGGACAAGACGGGCACGCTGACCACCGGACGTCCCAAGGTCGAGCGCGTGGTTCCCGAACCGGGACACACCGAGGACGAGGTGCTGGCCGTGGCCGCCGCCCTGGAGCTGCGCAGCGGCCATCCCCTCGGTGCAGCCATCGTCCGGGCCGCCAACGAACGCGGCGTCGACCCTGCGCCCGCCGAGGCCGTCACCGCGCTTCCCGGCCGGGGAGTCGAGGGGCGGGTGGAGGGACGTCCCGCCTGGCTGGGCTCCCGGCGGCTCCTGGCCGAACGCGGCCAGGACACCGTCGCCTCCCACGAGGTTCTCGCCACCCTGGCCCGCGGAGGCCGAACGGTGGTCGCCGTGGGCCGGGACGACCACGTGTGCGGTTTCGTTTCCCTTGGCGACGTCCCGCGCCCGGAGGCCGCCGCCACGGTGGAGGAGCTTCGGCGGCTGGGCATCCGCAACATTGCCATGTTGACCGGGGACAACCCCGAGACGGCCAGTGAAGTCGCCAAGGCCGTCGGCGTCACCGAGGTCCACGCCGGCCTGCTGCCCGAGGACAAGGTCCGGCGCCTGGAGGAGCTGCGCTCGAGGGGGTCGATGGCCTTCGTCGGCGACGGAATCAACGATGCGCCGGCCCTGGCCCTGGCCGACCTCGGCATCGCCATGGGCGGCGACGGCACGGACGTGGCCATCGAGACGGCCCACGTGGCCCTGATGACCGACGACCTCGCAAAGATCCCGTGGCTGATCCGCCACTCCCGGCGCACCCTGGCCATCATCCGTGCCAATATTGGCTTCGCCTTGGGCGTCAAAGCGGTCTTCGTCGTTCTGACCTTCGCCGGCCACGCCTCCCTGTGGGCGGCCATCGCCGCCGACATGGGTGCCTCCCTCCTGGTCATCGCCAACGGCCTCCGCCTCCTCGGCGGCACCGGCAAAGCGGCCCGGGATGCGCCGCTCTCCACCGGGCCGGCACTCCCGGTCTCAGCGCAGAGCCAGTGAGAGGCTGGTGCGCTGTGCCCTGCGAGCCCTGGTTCCTGTGACGGCCGGCGCGGCCACGCGGCCCGGCGTTCGGGCGCACCTGCTCCAAGGCCACGCGGTGGTACAGCGACTGACGGCCGATCTCGCCGGCCAGGGGATCCAGGACATTCCACCGACCGCATGGCAGGATACGTAGGGCGGCCGCGTCGTTTGGCGCGTTGTTCGCCACGAGAAGGATCGGCTCGGCGACTGCCAGGTCCTGCGACGCCCATGGCCGAGAGGTCGCCGAACGCGAGTTGACGCTCGAGTCCTGGACCAACCTGATCGAGCCGCTGGAGAAGATCCTCGGCCCGCCGCAGGCTCGCTGGCCGAGGGGACCTACGCCCTGACTGTGCTGCCCCTGGCAGACCTGCCACCGGTGACCCAGCCCCATGGTACGCCGCAGGCGCCGCCGCCGGAAGAAACGCCGCAATGGCGGGTGTCTCCGCGGTCGCAGCAGGAAACGGCCACAACCCGTGGGCTCAAGAGACACGAAACGCCGCCTGTTCGGCGGCGCTCGCGGTTGGAGGAGACAGATGCGTCACGATCATCCGTCCACGGGCATCTTCTCAGAACGCGCCGTTTCACTCTGTGACATCGATCACGGCTCGGCCAGGCGCGGCTGACCGGGGGCGTCCCGGGCCGGGCGGCGTGATCCACCGTCACGACGGATCTCGGCCGGGGAGGGGCTCCGCCCCGGCTTCCCGCTCCACGACGACCAGGGTGACGTCGTCCGTCGGAGAACCGTCGGAGAAGCTCGCCACTCCATCGAGAATCGTGGCGCACGCGGCATCCGCACCGGCCCCGCCGATTCCGGCCACCATCTCCTTGAAGCGCTCCACGCCGAGCTCCTGACCCGAAGCGTTCTCGGCCTCGGTGATGCCGTCGGTGTAGAGGATCAGCAGCTCGCCTGGCGCCAGGATCCCACCGGTATCCGTGTACCGCGCCTGGGGCAGGATCCCAAGCGGCAGGCCGTTGGAGGGCAGCTCTTCGACCCTGCCATCGGCGCGGCGGATCAGGGAGGGACAGTGACCGGCGTGTACCGCGCGGAAGGAGCCGTCGTCTCCCAGCTCCACGGCGACCATGGTGGCGAAACGGTTGTCCGCCGTCACACCCGCCAGGTAGCTGTTGAGCCGCTCGGCCAGGGCGATCACCGTGACACCCTCCTCGGCCAACATCCGTGTCAGGGCGTGCAGCCCGGCCGCCAGCATTCCCGCGCTGACCCCCTTGCCGGAGACGTCGGTGACGGCCGCCAGCAGCCCACCGTCTCTCTGGACCACATCGAAGGAATCGCCGGCGACCTCCCGCATGGGGAAGTACCGCGCTCGCACCCGCCAGCCGGCCGCCTCGGGAAAGGATTTCGGGTACAGGTGTGCCTGCACCGCGGCGGCCAGGTCCATCTCGTGCCGCAGGCGGGCCTGTTCGATGGACTCCCGGGAGAGCCTGGCGTTTTCCAGCGCGACGGCCACCTGGGCGGCAAAGAGCTCGACGACCCGGGCGTCGCCGTCCGTGAACGGTTCGGTCCCGGTCCTCGCCTCCTTGTCGGCCACGGCCAGTATTCCAAGGTGCCGCCCCCGCACGGTCAGGGGAGCGGCGAGGACATCGTCCTCACGCCGTCCCGCCGCCCACACGGCCGGGTCCACGGGCAGCTGGAGCACGGGTCCGCCGAAGGCGGCCACCGTGGAGGCCCCCTCCGGTTCCGTGCCCAGCACGATCTGAGCCCTCCGCACTCCCAGCAAGCCGAGCAAGTGCGCGATGACCTCCTCGGCGATGCGGGCAGGCTCCAGGATGCCGCCGACGCTCTCGGCGATCGCCCGGACCGCCTCGAGCTCCCAGAGCCGGGACCTCTCGTCGAAACGGGACCGCCGGAGCTCCTCCCGCATCTCCAGCATGTGAAGCGCCATGGCGACCACCGCGGTCAGCTCCGTGCTTGGGGGACGCCCACCGTGGAGGAAAACGGTCCACCTGGCATCGTCCCGCCCCAGATCCACGGGCCGCCACGGCGGACCCAGGGCCGTTCCTTCGAGGTTGTAGTCCGCGGGCCAGACCACGGGCGGGTCGTCCCCCGCGCTCAGGAGCACGGCGGCCTCGGCACGCGTATCGACGGCCAGCGCCTCCAGGATCTCCGCGGGCAACTCGGGGCTCAGATGCTCCTTGAGGGCGTGCCGCATCAGGCGAAGGAGCTCACGCTCCCCCATGGCTCCCCAGCGCCCCCAGCGCCGTCTCCCGGTCCGGGTAGATGCCGGCGTACTGGGCGAGGCCCATGATCTCGAAGGTCTTGGCGATGGTCGGCGTCAGGTTGCAGAAGGCCAGCCGCCCGCTGGCGTCCAAGAGCTTTTCCAGGATCTCCAGAAGGATCGAGATGCCGATGGAGTTGATGATCCGTGTGCCGGAGAGGTCCACCAGGAGGGTCGTGGACCCCTCCTCCAACAGTCTCTCGACGGCGTCGGCAACCGCCTGGCCGCCCTCGTTGTTGATGTACCCGGACGCCGAAATCACCCCGACGCCGTCCGGCAGGATCTCTGTCGACACCTGCAGCTGTTCCTGCTCCATCATCGTCCTTCCCCCACACCTTTCCGCATCGTGACGAGGGTCAGACCCGGCCTCGACCGGACCTGGACCTCGTCCATCAGCTCCCGAATCAGCGTCAGGCCCCATCCCCGCTTGGCGGCACAGCCGTGGACCCGCGAGGCGCCCGCCCCGGGCACCGCGCGCGGATCGAAACCCACGCCATGGTCTTCAACCTCCGCCTGCAGGAAGCGACGGCCCTCCACCTCGACCACGTCCACGCGGACGAGAATCTTTGAGTTGCCACCGTGCTCCAGGGCGTTGAGACACGCTTCGACCGTCGCCACGGCCGCCGACTCGATATCTTCCGGCGTCATACCGAGGTCCCGACCGACCACCTCGACCGCCTTTGCCGCAACCAGCTCGACGTCCGGGATCAGCGGCAGATGAAGCTCCACCCCCATAATACGGCTAGAACTCTATCAGAATCCGGGTCAGGGTCCAGGCGAGATGGATCTGATGGATGGGAAGGACCGCCGGAATGTGAACGGCGCCAGCAGCGAGGGCCAGGGCCGCCCCCGAACACCCCGCAAGAAACGACACCCAGCGGAACGACAACGCTTTCATACACCAACCTCCGCCCACACCCCGAGCAAGCTGCGTGCCAGGATTCCCGCCCGCTGCACGATCTCGTATGTTGCAGTATGCCTCGTTATCGAGCCAAAACCAATGCTGAAACATCCAACGAATTGTTGAAACGATCTTTACGAGTATGTTGCATTATGCATCATAAGATGCATTTTGCTTCAACTTGCGGTAGAGCGTGCTTCGGTCGATACCGAGGATCCTCGCGGCGGCCCGGCGGTTGCCGCCGACGGCCGCCAGGACGCGCTCGATGTGACGGCGTTCCAATGCCTCCAGGGTGACCAGAGCACCGCCAGCCTCTCCACCCCCCCCGCTCCCCTCGAGCGCCAGATCCTGTTCGCTGATCGTATCCTCCGGCGCCAGCGCCACAGCGGCCTGGATCAGGTTCTCCAGCTCCCGGACATTGCCTGGAAAGGCGTGCGCCATCAGCGCCGCCATGGCTCCCCTGGAGAGCCGAAGACCCGGCCGGCCGAACCGCTCTCCGTACACACGGAGGAAGTGGCCAACCAGGAGAGGGATGTCCGTCCGGCGCTCCCGCAGGGGGGGGATGGAAATGACGACGACCCGGAGGCGATAGTAGAGATCGCGCCGAAACTGGCCGGTCTCCACCATGCCTTCCAGGTCGCGGTGGGTCGCCGTGATCAGGCGCAGGTCCACGGGGATCGGCTCCCGGCCTCCCAGCCGCTCCAGCTCCCGTTCCTGGACGACCCGAAGGAGCTTGGCCTGAAGCCCCAGGCTGAGGTCTCCGATCTCGTCGAGAAAGAGCGTTCCCCCGGCGGCCAGCTCGATCTTGCCCAGGCGGCGCTGCACCCCCGTCGCCACACCCTCCTCGATTCCGAAGAGCTCGGCCTCCAGCAAGGTCTCCGGAAGGGCTGCACAGTTGAGGGGAACGAAGGGACCGTCGGCCCGGTCGGAAAAGCCATGGATCAGCCTGGCGACCCGCTCCTTGCCCACCCCCGATTCGCCGCGGAGCATGACCGCCACGTCGGTTGGCGCCACTCGGCGGACCAGCTCCAGCATGGCGCGAATCCGGCCGGACTCTCCGACAAAGCCCTCCCGGCTCGCAACGTCCCGGAGCACACGGTTCTCGTCGGCCAACCGCTGCCGGTCCCGTTCGATGGCGGCCACGCGGCGGGACGTGGCGATGGCGGCGGCGCCCAGGCTGGCCAAGGACTGCAGGAATCGCATGTCCCCCTCGGTGAACGGAATCTGTCCCGCCCGGGTTTCCTTGTCGGCCAGCGCGACCCATCCCAGCAGCCGCTCCTGAGCCCTCATGGGCGCAACAATGATTTCCCAGGGAGGTTCGAGCGTCTCCCTGCGGACGTGGACCAGCTCGCCCTTGGCAAGACGCTCCGGAGCCGAGCCATCGAGGAGACCGGCCACCAGCTCGGCGGGATGGGCCATGCCCACGCTGCGCTCCAGGGCCTTCGCCCCCCCCTCGTGGCGGGTCACCACGGCGCCCGCTCCCGCATCCAGGGTGCCCACGGCCCGTTGGAGCAACTCTTCGACCAGCTCCTCCTCCTCGCGGACCCCCCCGATCGACAGAGAGACATCCACCAGGGTCTCCAGCTGTAACTGCCGCCAGTTCCGGTCGAAGGTGCTCATCTTGTCAACCCGTTGACAGTGTACCGCGCACAGGGGACGTGGAAGCTCAAGCCGCAGAACGCCGTTAGGAGGGTCGCTTTCCAGTGCCGTCCAGGTGCCACTGGATCTGTTCGACCAGCCGCTCCAGGGGCTGTGGCCACTGCGAGACGATCAACATGGAGGGAACCTCCGGGATCGGAGATCTCCCCAGCACGATGACCGCCACGTTGGGCGCGAGCTCGGCTATCCAGGAAATGTCTCGATCCACATGAGCGAGCACCACGTGAAACGAGCCTTCCAGAAGGGCGACCCTGGCGGCCTCCTCGGAGGTCACCGGGGCGGCGATGAACCCGTAGCTCTCGGTCAGCATTTCTGCAATGGCATCGGCTTCGCTGATGGAGTCCATGAAGACGAGCGCTCGGATGGGCATGTTGGAAACCCCCTCGATTTCGAACTGGTACGCGAGAAACATCTGGCCTCCTCCACCGCCGTCTGAAGCAATCTCGATGCCAACCGCGAGCCCCGCTTCCGACCCCGCCACCCCGGACAGCCGTCCCACCTTGATACAGGCTGTTCCAGAACGGCCGGGAGTTACCCCCAGCCAGCGGCGCCACGGCCGGGCACGTGGGCATGAGTGTTGGCCCGGCCCCGTGTCTTCCGCGACACGAACGCACCCTCATCGCCGGGCTTGCAGCTCGTTCTCCCATTCCCTCGCTCCCGACGTTCCCGGCCCGTCGTTTCCCGGTCATCCGGGGATAATCGGTCGAAGAGCAGGCTTCCGACCCGGCGAATCCGGGAAGCTGTGCCGTTTGACAATTACGCCGCCGCAACCGAGAATACGATCTGGACTGCACCCATGTTGGATGCAGGCCCGAAACACTCTGAGAATGAGGAAGGAGAGAGAACGATGAAGACGAGGATTTGGATGTCGCTGATACTGGTAGCGGTCGTGGCCGTTGGTCTGACCCTGACCACCGCGTGCCAGAAGGCCCAGACCAAGGCCACCGAGACGGCCCCGCAGGCCACCGAGCATGCCGCCGCAACTGCTGAGCAGGCCGGCGAGACCGCAAAGACCGCGGGTGAAGAGGCCGGCGAGACCGCCAAGGCTGCTGGCGAGGAGGCCGGCGAGGCCACCGAAGCCGCCGGCGAAGAGGCCGGTGAGGCCGCCGAGACGGCTGCCCATGAGGCCGCCGAAACCGCCAAGACCGAGGCTGGCGAGGCCGGCAAGGCCGTCCAGAAGAAGGCCGAAGAACATACCAAGTAGCTCATTTTCGTGGAGAGCCGCAACGCCCCGCTTCGGCGGGGCGTTCGTTGTTTCCATCCGGTACGGGCACGCGGACCGGGATCGATTGTGAGATGCACCCGGACCCGGCGCGGCAAGGCGAAACATGCGGGGGCCGTCCGATTCTCTTGCAACGACTGCCCGGAGCTCTTCGCGGCCCGGAAACGCTTGACCGGGAAGGCCCCGGAAGGCTAGCCTGCACACCGCGGGCCAACGCGCGGCACGAGAACAGAGGCGGTGAGCGCGCAGATGCGAACCCGCCCGGCAACCAGGGAGGTCTCATGGCATACAACATTCGAACGATCGGCGTCGTGGGTGCCGGCCAGATGGGGAACGGTATCGCCCACGTGGCGGCGCTCTCCGGTTACAAGGTCGTGCTCAGCGACATCGAAACCTCGATCCTGGACCGGGCTGTCGCCACCATCTCGAAGAACATGGAGCGCCAGGTCGCGAAGGGGCGGCTGACCTCCGAAGAAAAGGAAGCAGCCCTCGGACAGATTGCCACGACGACCCACCTCAGCGCCCACCGCGAGGCCGACCTGGTCGTCGAGGCGGCCATGGAAAAGTTCGAGATCAAGGCGGAGATCTTCCGGCAGCTGGACGAGGAGTGTCCCCCGACGACGATCCTTGCCTCCAACACCTCCTCCATCTCGATTACCCGCCTCGCCGCCGGCACCGCCAGGCCGGACCGGTTCATCGGCATGCACTTCATGAACCCCGTGCCCATCATGAAGCTCGTCGAGATGATCCGTGGCCTGGAAACCTCCGACGAGGTGTACGACGCCGTACGCGGTGTGGCAGAAAGCATGGGCAAGACCCCCGTTCCGTGCAACGACTATCCAGGGTTCGTTTCCAACCGCGTGCTGATGCCCATGATCAACGAGGCGATCTTCGCGGTTTTCGAAGGGGTGGCGACCCCGGAAGCCGTCGACCAGATCATGAAGCTCGGCATGAACCACCCCATGGGGCCGCTGACGCTGGCCGATTTCATCGGGCTGGATACCTGCCTGTACATCATGCGCGTGCTGTACGAGGGGCTGGGGGATCCCAAGTACCGCCCATGCCCGCTGCTGGTCAAGATGGTCGACGCCGGCAAGTTGGGCCGAAAGTCCGGCGCCGGCTTCTACGACTACTCGGGAGCCTGATGCCGGTCTACTGCCAGCTGTGCGGCGCCCCAAACGCCGAGGGGCGCGAGCTTTGCATCCGCTGCGGGGCCAAGCTCCTGATTGTCTCGGGACCCGCTCCCGACGAGGATCCCGAGCTGACCGAGGAGATGTTGATCCTCGAGCAGCAGGAGCTGGAGGAGCATATCCTCGAACGGATCACGGCACTGGAGGAAGCCCTCCGCCGGCTGGCCGGCGCCACGGCCGCCACGGCCGAGCGCACCGCCCAGGTGGAGCACAACCTGACCGTGACCCACGCGGGCATCGAGGTGCTCGGGCACCTCCTGGAGTCTCACGGCGTGCTTTCCCGTGCCGAGCTGGCGGACGAGTGGGAGCGGTCCGCCAGCCGCGAGCTGGTCTCGCAGGACCTGGCCCGCCGCTTCCGGGACCGCCTGCCGCGGATCCTCTCCCAGGCGCGGCACGCCGGCCTGGACTCCTTCCAGTTTCGGCGACAGCTCAGGGTCCTGGAGCTGGCGCTGTTGGGACGGCAGCCCGAGACCGCCCAGGAGCAGATGGTGGAGCTCCTGCGTGCGGCGCCCGCCAACGACGAGCTCTGGAGCATCCTCGGTGAGCTGACCTTCGAGACCGGCGACATGGAGGCTGCACGGGTGGCCTTCCAGCGGGTGCTCGAGCTCCGGGGCCGCCATTTCGAGACCCTGATCTACCTGGGCGCCGTTCTCTCCGACCTCGGCCGCCTGGATGAAGCGGAGTCCGTGCTCCGGGAAGCTGCGGACCTGGAGCCCGAGTCCTTCCTGCCCCGGTTCACGCTGGGCGCCCTGGAGCTGAGCCGCGGGCGCTCCCTGGAGGCGTTGGAACAGCTGGGCGGCGCCCTCGACCTCGAGGAGCTCCCGCAGCTCTGGCACCTGGTGGGCATCTGCCACCTCAACCTCGGTCATCCGGGCCGTGCCGTGGTGGCTCTCCGCCGTGCCGTGGAGATGGCCCCGAACTTCGAGGACGCCATCTACCATCTCGGTTTGGCCTACCTTCGCCGCGGGTGGAGCCGGCTGGCTCTCGACACCTTTCGACAGGTCTTGGACCTGGACCCGCAGCGGCTTCAGTACCAGGAAACCGTCAGGCTCCTCAGTCTCGAACGCCCCAGCGATCTTCCCGAGGAGGCCGAGCGGCTGGTGGAGGACGCCGAGACCGCCCTGGAACGGGGCCGGCCGGAGACCGCCCTGGAACGCCTGGAGCAGGCGGCCGGCGTGGCGCCCGACGACACGGCGCTTCATGCGACGGCCGCGCTTCTGGCCTCGTCGCTGGGCCGGCCGCGCCAGGCCATCCGGCACGCCCACGCGGTGCTGGACGCGCCCCCGGAATCCTCCCCCTACACCGCCGCGGCGATCGTGGCCCTCCTGGAAGCGCTCCGGCATGCCGGGCGGCGACTGGCGGCCCGCCGCCTGGCCGCGAGGCTCTATGCCAGTGGACCCGACAACCTGAGCCGCGGCCTGGCGGCCTACGAGCTGGCCCTGGTGGAGGCCGAGTTGGGAACGGACCTGGAAGCCGCCCGCAAGCTGGCCATGGAATCCCTCACGATCACGCCCCGCGAGCTCCAGCACTACCCCCTGGGGGCTCTTGGCGAGATCGCCCTCAAGCGGGGCCGGTTCCAGGAGGCGATCCAGTACCTGGAGCAGGCGGCCGAGACGGCGCCAAGGCCGGTCCTCTTCCGCCAGCTGGCCGTGGCCCGGCTCGCCACCGGCGACGCCAGCGGTGCCGAGAGCGCTCTGGCCGCGGCCGACGACCATCCGGCCGGAGGGCTGGACGAGGAGCTCCTGGTCCACGTCCACCGCGTCGGCTCGATGCTTGGCGGCCTGACGCGCCGGCGCCCGAACAACCCCAACCATTCCCGTGGAGGCTGACATGCGCTGGACCCGAAGCTTCATCCATACCCTGCGACAGGACCCGGCCGATGCCGAGGTGGTGTCCCACCGCCTGATGGTACGGGCCGGCATGATCTCCAAGCTGGCCGCAGGGATCTACAACTACCTGCCCCTGGGCCTTCGCAGCATCGCCAAGCTCGAGCGGATCATCCGGGAGGAGCTCGAGGCGGCCGGCTCCACGGAGCTCCTGATGCCGGCCGTGCAGCCGGCCGAGCTCTGGCAGGAGTCGAAACGCTGGTACCAGTACGGCCCCGAGCTTCTGCGCATCAAGGATCGCCACGATCGTGATTTCTGCTTCGGCCCGACCCACGAGGAGGTGATCACGGACATCGTCCGCAAGGAGGTCCGGTCCTACCGCCAGCTGCCGGTCAACCTCTACCAGATCCAGACCAAGTTCCGCGACGAGATCCGTCCCCGTTTCGGCCTGATGCGGGGCCGCGAGTTCATCATGAAGGACGCCTACTCCTTCCACGCCGATGCCGCCGACCTCGACGTCGCCTACCGGGCCATGGAGGCCGCCTACCGCCGCATCTTCGAGCGGTGCGGGCTGGACTACACCACCGTGGAGGCAGACACCGGCAACATTGGCGGCTCCGAATCCCACGAGTTCATGGTCCTGGCCGGTACCGGCGAAGATGCCATCATGTCCTGCCCCTGCGGCTACGGAGCCAACGTGGAGAAGGCCGCGACGGGCGAGATCACCCCGGCGCCCTCCTGGCCACGCGAGATCCCCCGGAAACCCCAGCCCGTTCCGACACCCGGACAGAAGAGCGTCGAGGACGTGGCCGCCTTTCTCGGACTCCACCCGGCCCACTTCGTCAAGACCATGATCTTCGAGACCGAGGAGGAGCTCGTGGCCGTCCTGATCCGCGGCGACCGGGAGATCAACGAGGTCAAGCTGAAGAATCTCCTGGGCTGCGACCACCTGTCCCTTGCCTCTGCGGAGAAGATCGAGAAGGTCACCGGGGGGCCCCAGGGGTTCTCGGGCCCCGTGGGCCTCGAGGGCGCCCGCGTGGTGGCCGACGCCACCGTCATGGCCCTTCCGGTGGCCGCCACCGGCGCCAACGCAGCGGACACCCACCTGGTGGGTGTCGTACCAGGCCGTGATTTCCAGCCGGCGACCGTTGCTGACGTCAACCTGGCCGCCGCCGGCGATCCCTGCCCCCGCTGCGGCGAGCCCATGGCCGAGAAGCGCGGCATCGAGGTGGGCCACATCTTCAAGCTGGGCACCAAGTACTCGATTCCCATGCGCTGCACCTTTCTCGACGCCGAGGGCAACGAGCAACCCTGCATCATGGGGTGCTACGGGCTCGGGGTCGGCCGTACGGTGGCCGCCGCCGTCGAGCAGAACCACGACGGCAAGGGGATCGTCTGGCCGCTGCCGCTGGCGCCCTACGAGGTGGTCCTCGTGATGCTCAACGCCGACAAACCGGAAGTCGTTGAGGTGGCCGAACGGCTCTACGGCCAGCTCCGGGACGCCGGTGTGGACGTACTCTTCGACGATCGCCAGGAACGGCCCGGCGTCAAGTTCAACGACATGGACCTGATCGGCTTCCCCCTCCGGATTGTCGTCGGCAAGCGGGGCGTGGACAACGGCGAGATTGAGCTGAGCCTGCGCCGTGACGGCGAGCGGCGAAGCGCCCCCTTGGACGGCGCCCTCACGGCCGTCCGCGAGACCCTCGCCGGCCTTCGAGCCGAGCTGGGCTGAGGGGACGCGGATTCCGGGACTCTGCCGGCGATCGTGTGGTCCCTGGAATGACCCGTTCATTCCCAACGTTGAACCTGTGGAAGACCGAGCCGGGAGGCCCCATGAACGATCGTTTCGAAAACTCGCTGCCCCAGATACCCCAGGAATTCGAGCCGGCCTCGGCCATCGCGCTGGACCGGCTGGTCCAGTACAGTACCGGCGCCATCGTCAGCAAGAAGCTCCTGCAGAACGCCAGCGGCTCCCTGACCCTCTTCGCCTTCGATGAAGGCCAGGAGCTCAGCGAACACACGGCGCCCTTCGACGCCGTGGTCCAGGTGCTGGACGGCCGCGTCGAGCTGAGCATCGGCGGAACGCCCGTCCCCGCCTCCGCCGGCGAGTCGGTCCTGATGCCGGCCGGCGTGCCCCACGCGGTCAGGGCCATCGAGCGCTTCAAGATGTTGCTGGTCATGTTACGCAGCGACCGGCAGAAGTAAGCCAGCTCCCATCCAGGAACCGGGATGGCAACGGGGTGGCTCCCGAGGCGGAAACGGGCGGTTTCTCTGCACGATCGAGGAAGCCAGGAGATCCCGCGCAGGCGCATCCTGATACGCCGCACAGGCGAATCCGCACCCTGACGCCGAGATTACTAATGCGCCCGTTCCGGACGGGGCACGAGCTGCCAGCCGCGCCGGAGCAACCCACACCTCCCCGGCCCACCACGCACTTTCCATCGGACCACGCACGAGGCACCGGGCCGGAGCCGGTGCGCCAGCTCGGCGCGCCCTGCGAGCCGGCAGACGGCTCCGCGCTCCCCGGCCGATCCAGGAGGAACCGGCGCCCTCCTGTTGACCCCCAGACCGGCGGCACCTTGGCAGGAGAGCTTTCGGGCGCTACCATCGGCCGGCGAAGGCCGAACGAAGTACGGACACGATGGAAAGGGAATCCGGTGTTGATGGACTCTTGTGGCGCTGATCCCGAAGTCATCCCGTGAATGCCGGCGCATCTCTGGGCCTGACCTTCCTGCTGGGGCTGGCGCTCCTCGGGCTGGGCAGGGCGGCCGGAGCCCGGCGGGCGCCGTTGGCCTGGCTGACGGGCTGGACCGTGCTCTGGTGGCTCACGGCGCTGGCGGCGACCGCCGCCGGCCCGTGGTTCGGCGCCGGGGCGGG
>JAADFK010000158.1:19953-33563 GCA_013152925.1 Acidobacteriota bacterium
TGGCGGGAGCACCGTTCACCTTGGCACCGCCGTACTTTTACGATGCGTTGGTCTACCACCTGGGCCTTCCCTGGACGTGGCTCGTCAACGGGAGCTTCGCGCCCATTCCTCATAATCTGTTCAGCCACTTCCCGCTCGCCGGCGCCACGGTCTACCTCCTTCCCGTGTCGCTTGGCCTGCCCGGTGCCGCGGCCGGCCTGCACTGGCTGACTTTCTGCATGGCGTTGCTCGCGACCTGGGAGCTGGCCCACGCCCTCGGGGCCGGACGATGGTCGTGGATCGGACCTCTCTGCCTGCTCGGCTGTTGGCACGCAGTGTGGGTCGCGGGCGTCGCCGGCGTGGATCACCTGGTGGTCCTGGCCACCGCCGTGGCGGCGACGGCCCTCCTGACCGGGGATGATGGTGCCACCGGTGCCGTCGGCGCCGGCATCGCCATCGGTCTCGCCGGCGCCACCAAGTACACCGCCGTGCTGCCGGCCGGCGCCATCCTGGCCGCGGCGGCGGCCTCGCCCGCACGCCGGCGTGGCGCGCTCAAGGCCGCCCTGATCGGCACCGGGCTCGCGTCGTTCTGGTACCTCCGGAACCTGATCACCACCGGGAACCCCGTCTACCCCCTGTTGTGGAAGCTTCTCGGCGGCACCGGCTGGACCGCCACCGACGCGGCTCGCTGGAACCGCCTGGTCCACGAGGGTGTGGGCGGCCTCCGGAGCCTCTGGCACGGGATCGTAATGCTCGGCAGCGCCGGGCCGGGGCTGGGACCGTGGCTCCCCATCGCCGCGCTTCTGGCGGTGCTCGCACTGCTCCGGGGAGAGCGGCGGCAATCGGTCCGGGCAACGGCTGTGGCTGTCGCATTGATGGTGGCCGGCTGGCTCGTGACCTCCCATACGACGCGTTACGCTCTTCCACTCATTCCCCTCGCCGGCGCGCTGGCGGCCTGTGGGGCCGAGCGGTTGTCCCGAGGTACCCGCCGCGTCGCCGTGGCCGGTCTGCTCATCACCGCTGCCTACGGCCTGCTCCTCTTCGCCCAGCTCACACTGGGAACGCTCCGTCTCCAGGACCTTTGGCTGGGCCGCGTGAACGCCGAGGAATGGCGGCACCGGGTGACCATCAACGACCCCATGCCCGCCTACCGGGCCGTGGACCGGCTGCTTCCAGAGGACGCCAGAGTCCTGGTCATCGGTGAGGGGCGCTCGTGGGGTTGCCCGCGGCCCCATGGCGTCAGCTCGCCCTACGACACACCCCTCATCCAGACCATCATCGAAAAGTCCGGGACCGCGGCCGGCGCCGCCCGCGCCATCCGAGCCGCGGGCTGGGAGTACCTCGTGATCAACTGGGGAGAGCTCCGGCGGCTCCACCGGGACTTCGGCGTGCTCGACCTCCCCGACCCGGCCGATGTCACGGCATGGCGGCGGCTGCTCGCTGACTTCACGGTCCCCGTCTGGCGCTCCGGCGACCTCGAGATCCGCCGGCTCAGGAGCATGCCGTGAGGGCCGCCAGGCCCCCCCGGTGGCCGCAACCCCGCCACCGTGGAGCCGCGGGCCCGGCTACCTCCGGAAGGTCCAGCGCAGCTTGACCACCAGCTCGTCGTCCATGGGCCGAAGAGCCAGATCCTCGCCGCTTCCCACGGGGTGCTTCCAACCGTGGTTCCAGACGACGAAGAGGTCGTTACCGGGCTGGATGGTCCAGCGGAAGCGGGCGTTGACGCCCAGGTCGCCCGATTCCGAGTCGTACTGCGTGAAGGCGGACAGCACGAGGTCCGGCGTGAAGGCGTACACGGCCTTCAGCCCCCACAGCCGCTGGATGAAATCCCCCTGTGGCAGGTGGCCGAAATCGTTCTCAGCGTTGACTTCGAGCTGGAGGTGTCCCTTCGGCGTCGTGAAGGTGGCGAAGGTCTCCCACTGGGTCAGGCTGCCGGTATAGAAGTCGCCGAACCAGCAGGTGGCGCCCACACGCCATGGCCGGTGGCGCGACGACTGGGCCTCCACGCGATAGCGCGTGAAGTGATATTGCCCCGCGGGAATGACGACGCCGTCGGCGATTTCGAAGGGCTCGTCGAGCCGCTCGTACTGGGGCGCCACGTTGGCCTCCAGGTGCTCCCCGGACTCCGTCTGCACGTTGAAGGGCGCCGTGAACACCCGCCAGGACTCGACGCGGCCGTTCAGGTCCTCCACGTAGGTGGTGAAGAGCTCGAAGTACATCTGCCGCGTCCACGCGAAGGGGCCGCTGGTGGGACGCGGCTGGTAGGCGCCGCCGGCCTGGTACCAGCGGGTTCCCGGCCGTGGCAAGAAACCCAGCGCCGGATCCATGCCGTCGCCGAACTCCTTGACGATCAGGGAGAGATCCCAGAGATCATTGGGGTAGTCGACCTTGAAGCCCCAGCCGTAGCGCTGGCCGTCGGGCACGTCGCCCGCCGTGGCCGCCGCCCAGCCACCGACGGAGAAGTTCTTGTCCCCCCGGAAGGTCGAGGTTCGCCACAGGGCGTCGAAACCGATCAGGGTGTTGTCGTGCACGCCGTCGGGATCGCCGTCGGTGGCGATGGTCCCCACGGTCAGATGCTGGTCCACGTCGTAGGTCACCCGGCCCGCGAAGAGGTTGGCCTGCTCGGTCTTGCTGCTCGCGCCCGTGATGACGTCCAGGGCCCCGATTCCCCACCTTCCGGAACGTCCCAGCACCTTGGCGCCCGCCATGAGGGGCACCTGCCCCCCCTCGTACAGACCGATGCGCCGGGAGAAGAAGGGGATGAAGTCATAGCCCAGGCCGCTGCCGAATTCGAAGAGATTGGAGCCCTCCAGGAAGAAGGTCCGTTTTTCAGGAAAGAAGAGAGGGAAGCGGGTCAGGTTGATCTGCCGCGTGTCCACCTCGGTCTCGGCAAAATCCGTGTTGATGGTCAGCACGCCTGTGAGATCCGGCGTGAAGTTATAGGTGACGTCCAGGCCGGCGTCTCCCTGCACAGTGGAGTGGTGGATCTCGAGGTCCGACGTGGAGCGGACCAGCCCGTACGGGCTGACCGAGAGCCCCCTGCCCTGCCGGAGACTCCCCATCCCCAGGAGCTTGCCGGCCCGGCGAAGGTCGAAGAGGGACGCATCGAGAACGGGGCTGGCCCAACGCAGCGTCGTCCGGTCCCGGGGAATCGAACGCTCCACGTTGAGGCCCCAGGCATCCTTGCCAGGTGTGAACCGCAGGGTCTGGGCCGGGATGATGATCTCGGCGGTCCAACCCTGGGCGTCCCGCTGGGCTCGGGCGTACCAGATGCCGTCCCAGTCGAGGGAAACGCTCTCTGGCCCAGCGATGAGCCCGTCCTGGCGGGTCGCCGCCGCATTGATCTGGAAGAAGAAGCCGGTGCGCTCGTCATCGAATGTGTCCAGCACCAGCGCCACGGAATCGTCGCCGCGCATGTTGCCGTCGCGCTCCATGGTGTGCACGGCGATCCGTTCCGGGTGGGGATCTGCACACCGGATGCCGATGTACAGCGCATTGGCGTCCACGAGAATACGGACCTCCGTGGCATAGGGTGTCGGCTGGCCGGGGTGCGGTTCCTGTTGCGTGAGGCCGGGGATCACTCCGGCTGAGGCCCAGGCCGTTTCATCGAGCCGCCCGTCGAGATGAATCTCGCCGGCCAGTTTCTCGGCACGAACCGTCGGTATCTTCACGGCCGCCCCCACGGGCCCGGTCGCCGTCATGATGGCCACGATCGTCGCACCGAAGAGCGTTCTCAAAGTCCGCACAACCCCGAGATTCTACACGATCCCCACGGTTCCCCGGCCCTTCTGCCGTGACGCTGGACACTGCGGGACCACCACGGGTCCGGCACCGCCCGGCGATCCCGCCATGTGCCCCGCGGACGACGGACCATCCGTCCGAGCTCCCCGACCCGTTACGGCCCATTCCGGAGCGTTCCCGACGGAGCTTCTGCCGGAGCTTCGCTCGCAAGACCCCAGCGTTCGTTCCAGGCGCCGGGCTGGTCGCGGAGGATCCGGTCGAAGAACTCGAGCATCATGCGGCGGTGGGCGATCCAGCTCTCCCACGAGCCGGCGATCCCGTGGTCCTCCCCTGGGAAGGTCACCAGCTCCACCTGCCGGCCCAGGGTCTCGAGCGCCGTGTAGAGCTGCTCGGACTCCTCCTCTGGCACGTTGACGTCGGCGAGACCGTGGAGCAGCAGGAGCGGGGTCGTGATCCGGTCCGCCAGGTAGAGCGGCGAGTGGCCGGCGAAGAGCTGCTGCGCGTTCCACGGGAAGGACCCGGCCAGCGCCGTGTCGCCGTAGGTGTACCCCCAGGTGCCGGCGCCCCAGTACGAGGCGATGTCGGAGATGCCATACATGGCCACGGCCGCCGCGAAGCGGTCGCTGTGGCTGACCAGGTACTCGGTCATGAATCCGCCGTAGGAGCCACCGTAGATCCCGATCCGCCGGCCGTCCACCTGGGGATGGGAGGCGATGAAGGCGCCAACCCCGGCCAGGATGTCCGCGGAAGCCTTCGGGCCCCAGTCGTTGACGTGGGCGTCGGCGAAGGCTTCGCCGTAACCCAGGGCGCCCCGGGGGTTGAGCACGAGCACGGCGTAGCCGTTGCCGGCGAGGACCTGGTGGGTCCCCGAGAAACGCCGCACCGTGGGCGTCGCACCACCGTAGTAGTAGACGATCAGCGGGGCCTTCCCGCCGTCGACGCGCACCACCGGCGGGTACCACCAGGCCTCGATGGCCTCACCGCCCGGCCCCTGGAAGCCCCAGTCCACCGGGTGTGAGAGCTTCCACGACGCGGCCACGGCGGCGTTGGGCTTCTCCGCCACCGTCTCACTCCCCGTCCGCAGCTCCGCCAGGGAAAGGGCGGCGGGCTCGTCGCGGGAGGATCCGGCCCACGCCGCTGCCTGGAGATCGGGCGACAGGGCCACCGGTCCGATGGCCTCCGGCGAGGCGGGGATGATCCTGAGCCGCCAGGCCGCCCCTCCATCCCCTTCCAGGAGCCAGCCCAGCCGGGTCCTGGAACCCACCGTCAGACCGACGAGGAGCGCCCGTCCGTCCGGCGCCCAGCGCAGCAGCTCGGCCCGGCCCAGGGTGGCCGCCGGCGCCCCGGCATCCATGATCCGCTGAAAGCTCCCTTTCGCCCGGTCCAGCAGCCAGACCCGCCGGTCGTAGACGTTGTGCTCGGCGTGGCCGGACCCCACCTGCTCCGGCGGCCCGACGAAGGCGATCCGGCCGCTCTTCGAATCCACCGCCAGGGTCGTCGGCCGGCCCTCCCAGCCGCCTTGAAAGCCCGCCAGGAGCTCGTCCCGGCCCGAGACCAGGTCGAGACGCCGGATCTCGGTGGTGAACCACGGCCGCCTGGCAACGGGGACGGTCCGCAGGTAGACGACGGCCGTTCCCCGGGCGTCGAAGCGCGCATCGTCCACGGTCCGGTCGCCGGCCCGGACCAGCAGGCGCCGCGCTCCGGATCCCAGGTCCACGAGGAAGAGCTGCCGCCGGACCACGTAGTCCGTCAGCTTTTCCCGCAGCGCGCGCCGGCGCCGCGGCGCCTTGTCGTCCCGCTTCTCCTTCTTCACACCGCGGGCCGAGGCCACCAGCAGCCGGCTGCCGTCCGGCGACACCCGGACGAAGGCCAATCCGGGCTCCCCCCGGACCACCGTCCGGGAGCTCCTGGTCCCGGTGTCGAAGATCGCCAGGGCGCTGCCCGTACCGTCCTTGCGGCGAACGAGCAGCCGCGGCGGCCCATCCCCCGGAAGAAACGCGACGGGCGTCGCCGAGGGGCCGCCCACCGAGGCGGCCGCCACACTGCCGTCGGGACGAAGAATGTCCAGCCGGTGGGATCGCGTGGTGGCACCGGGATCCATCCAGGAAATCCGCCGGGCGATCAGCAAGCCTCCGGGCGACACTGCCAGCGGCCCAAGGGAGCGGAGCTCACGGGTCGCCTCCAGGTCCGTCAGGGGCGCCGCGCCGGCACCGTTCCAGTTGAGCACGGCATTCCCGCCGGCAGCGGCGGTCACCCGGATCGGTTCCCCGTCCTTCCCGGGGATCTTCACGCGGACCATCAGGAGATGCCGGCCCCGCCCGAGCGGCACCGTGGCCTTGCCACGGCCCCGTTCCTTCCCGTCCAGCCACAGCTCGCCCTTCGCCTCCCCGGCCCCGGCCTCCAGCTTCACCCTGGCCCACCGGTCGAGGTCGAACCGCACCGCGGCCCAATAAACGCCGGGACCCTTCGTACGGACGGCTCCGTGACGGACCTCGGCCACACGCCAGCGGATGGCCCGGTCCGGAACCGCCGTCACCACCACCTGGCCCTTTTCGGGGCGCGCCACGAGCGGATCGATCTCGGGAACGGTCTCCACCCCGGGTGCCATTGCGCCGTGGCCGGCCACCGCCGCGGGAGGGGGCAGCGGGCCGAGGATCAGGAGGCTGGACGGCCCCGCTTTGGCCGCAAGGACCGTGGCCGCCAGCAGCGTCATCACCACGACCAGGCACGAAACGAAACCGGAAGATCGGCGCATGGTACCTCCCCGCCGTCGCCGGGACGGCCGTCCCGGAACGCTACCACGGCCGGTACCTGCTATGGTACGTCCATGACCCGCCTGGACACGGCCAGACCGAAGCGCCGGGGCGTCACGTGGTGGCGTTCAGAAACCCCCGAGCCGTCCATGGAGGCCCTGGATCGGGCCGCGGGTGCGGGACGATCCGTCCGCTCCGGCCCGCCGCAACGGTTGGCTGTCACCGCACTGGACAGCTTCGACTGGCGCGTGTGGCGCAACGGCGGCCGGCTCTTCGTCGAGGAATCCCGCGGCCGCGCCACCCTGCGGTGGTTTCCGCGGAATGCCGGGGCGCCCTACGCCGTTTCCGTCACCGCCACACCGGCGCGCGGTGCCGATCTGCCCTCCGGGTTTCTGCGGGAACGGCTGGCCGGGGCCCTGGAGGTCCGGGCGTTGCTGCCCCTGGGCCGGGGCCGGCTCATCCGCACGCCGGTGGAGCTCCTCGACGCCGATGGCGCCTGCGTGGAGCGCGTCTTCTTCGAGCTCTGGGAGCCACTGGACGAGCGGGCCCGGGCCGTTGCCGCAACCGCCAGCTGGCGCCTCGACCATCCCGGGGGCCCCCTGACGGGAATCGTGAAGAGGGTTGCGGCCCCGAAGTCCGAAACTGTGGAGCCCCTGGCCCTGCTGACCGCGGCCCGCGGCCGTACGCCCGGCGACTACAGCTCCAAACCACGGATCCGGCTGCATCCCGGGGAGCCCGCCGCCACGGCCCTCCGGCGGATCCTCGGCCACATGGTGGAGGTCGTGGAGCGTAACGTCCCCGGCGTCATCGCCGATCTCGACCCCGAGTTCCTCCACGATCTCCGGGTCGCCGTCCGGCGGACCCGCTCCCTGCTCGGCCAGGTCAGGGGCGTGTTCCCCGAACGGCGGCTGGCACCGCTCGTCCGGGAGCTACGCTGGCTGGGGAGCATCACGGGACCCTGCCGCGACCTGGACATCTTCCTGCTCGACCTCGGGTCGTACCGCTCGATCCTGCCCGAGGAGACTGCCGCCGGCCTTGAGGAGATCGTTCAGCTGGCCGTCCACGACCGCCGTCTCGCCCAGCGCAGGCTCGCCCGCAGCCTGGCCACCCGGCGCTTCGCCGCCGCGATGGAGAGGTGGCGCTCGCTGGCGGCCGCGGAGGACGACACCGGCACGTCCGGACCCCGCGCCCTCCGGCCCATCCGCCGTGTGGGCGGTGAGCGCATTCTGCGGGCCCATCGGCGCCTTCTCCGCCACGGCCTGGGGCTCGCAGACGACCCGCCGGCCCAGGCCCTGCACCGGCTCCGCATCGACGCCAAGAAGCTCCGCTACCTGCTCGAGCTCTTCGCCGATCTCTACCCCAGAAAGCCGCTGAACCGGCTGATCGGCGAGCTCAAGACCCTCCAGGATCTCCTCGGGGAGCACAACGACGTGGCGGTTCAGAAGCAACGCCTGGCCGGGCTGGCCGGCCGACTGGAGGAGGCCGACGCAGCGGCGGTGACCTTCGTCGCCATCGGACGGATCGAGGAGGTCCTCGAGCGGCGGGGAGAGGAGCTCCGCCACGGCTTCGCCAAACGCTTCGAACGCTTCGCCTCCGGTGAGAGCCGCCGGGCCTACGCACGATTGTTTGGAGGCGCCGGGTGAAGACCGTCGGTATCTGGACCATCAAGGGCGGAGTCGGCAAGACCGCCGCAGCCGTCAACGTCGCCCACGCCGCCGCCCTCAGCGGCGTCAGGACCCTTCTGGTGGACCTGGACCCCCAGGGTGCGGCCAGCTTCTACCTGCGCATCCCCGCCCGCCTGAAGGGCGGCGCGCGGAGCTTGTTGCGCCGCGGCGGCGACCTCGGGGCGCTGGTCCGGCCCACCGAGTTCGACAACCTCGCCATCCTGCCCGCCGACTTCTCCTACCGCCACCTGGATCTCGAGCTCGAGCGCCGGAAGAAACCGGGGCGCCGCCTGGCCGACCGCCTCGCCACCCTCTCCGAACGCTTCGACCTGGTGCTGCTGGATTGCGCGCCCAGCGTCTCCCTGGTCTCCGAGGCCGTCCTGCGCGCCTCCGACGCCCTCCTGGTGCCCGTGATCCCCAGCACGCTCTCCATGAGGACCCTCGATCAGGTCCGTTCCTTCGTCGCGTCCCAGACCCGACGGCAGCCGCTCCTCCTGCCCTTCCTCTCCATGGTCGACCGCCGCAAGCGGCTCCACCGGGAGACCACCGGGGCCTGCCTGGCGGACTCCTCGTTCCTTCGCACGACCATTCCATTCGCCAGCGTCGTCGAACGCATGGGCCTGACCCGCGCGCCGGTGGCCGCCACCCTCCCCTCCCAGCCCGCCGCCAAGGCCTTCGCCGCCCTCTGGCACGAGATCCGGGAACGGCTCGGCGTGTAGACTCCCCGAGGGCGAAGGCGAGGGCAGCACACCACCGCTGCAACCTCGGTTCCCAGGGTCTTGATCTTCGTATACGAGTTGTATACAATCATCCCATGGCCGTCTGTCCCGCCGCTCCCGACCGCCCACCCAGGACCGTGGCGGAGAGCGTCTACCGGGCGCTCCGGCGGGATATCATCACCCTGCGCCACCCTCCCGGAACCTCGCTGACCGAGCAGGAGCTCGCGGGCCTGTACGGCTCGAGCCGGGTCCCCGTCCGTGAAGCCTGCCGCCGCCTGCAGCAGGAAGGCCTGCTGACCGCCATCCCCTACAAGGGCTATTTCGTAAGCCAGATCTCCCTGGCCGATATCGAAGACTCCTTCGACCTCCGGGAGCTCCTGGAGTGCCACGCTGTCGCCCGGGCCGTGCGCCGTGCGACGCCCGAGGAGATCGCCCACCTGGAGGAGCTGGCCACCACCGGCTACACCTACCACGACTGGGCCTCCTACGGCGACTTCCTCGAGCGCAACCGGGAGTTCCACGTCTGCCTCGCCGCCCTGGGCGGCAACCAGCGCCTGGTCTGCGTCCTGGACGATCTCTTGGGCGCCATGCAGCGCTTCTTCTTCCTGGGCCTCGACCTGGCCGACTTCAGCACCCAGATGCGCCACGAGCACGAGGGGCTGATCGAGGCCCTCCGCCGGCGCTCCGCCGAGGACGCCCTCGCCAGGATCCACGAGCAGATCGATTCCTCCCGCCTCCGGGTCCGCCGGGCCCTGGAGCGCGGCGGTATCGACCTCCCCCTCACCACGGGCGGCTCGCAGAGCCGCCCCTTTTCTTCCAACCAACCGCCCGGACCCGCCTCACCGGAGGACGCCGAACATGGATGATCTCGTCTACCTGGACAACGCCGCCACGACCTTCCCCAAGCCGGAGGAGGTCGTCGAGTTCATGGCCACGTTCTGTCGCACCAAGGGGGTCAACCCGGGACGGACCGGCTTCGACCTGGCCCTCGAGGCCGAGGGAATCATCGCCGGAGCCCGTGCGGCCCTGGCCCGTCGCTTCGGCGGCACGGACCCCGACCGCCTGGTCTTCTCCCACAACGTCACCGACTCACTCAACCTGCTGATCAACAGCGTTCTCGAGCCGGGTGACCACGTGGTCAGCACCACCGTGGAGCACAACTCGGTGCTCCGCCCCCTCTACCACCACCGGGAGCGCGGAGTCGACGTGGATCTCGTGCCATTCGACGGCCACGGCTTCGTCGATCCCGAGGCCGTCATAGCCCGTATCCGCCCCACCACGCGGCTCGTCGTCATGAACCACGGCTCCAACGTCCTTGGAACCCTCCAGCCCATCTCGCCGGTGGGCGCGGCCTGCCGGGAGCGCGGCGTGCTCTTCGCCGTGGATGCCGCCCAGACGGCTGGCGTCGTTCCCATCGACGTTGCCGCCATGAACATCGATGTTCTCTGTTTCACCGGCCACAAGTCGCTCTACGGTCCCACCGGCACCGGTGGCATGTACGTGGCCGAACACGTGGACATCCGGCCCTGCCGCTCCGGCGGCACCGGCGTCAAGAGCGCGCTGGAACGCCAGCCCGACGAGTACCCCTGGCGGCTGGAGTTCGGCACCCTCAACACTGTGGGGATCGCCGGCCTGCTGGCCGGCCAGCGGTGGATCGACACCCAGGGTGGCGTCGAGGCCATCCATGCCCGGGAGATGGAGCTGTGGCGCCGGCTCCGCGAGGGCATGACGGCCATGGATGGGGTCGTCCTCTACGCCGCGGGGTCCGAGGAGCGCCACCTGCCGGTGCTCGCCTTCAACATCGAGGGCCTGCCCCCCGAGAAGACCGGCCAGCTCCTGGACGTGGACCACGGCATCATCACGCGGACGGGCCTCCACTGTGCCCCGCTGGTGCACGCGGGTCTGGGCACGGCCGCCACCGGCGGCACGGTGCGCTTCTCCCTGGGCGCCTTCAACACCGGGGCCGACGTGGACCGCGCCCTGGCCGCCCTGGCCGAGATCACCGAGTACGCCCTGGCAGGTACCCGCCTCTGACCGGTCGCAGCGCCGTGTGGGACGGCAGCTGCGCTACCATCGGCCCATGGGTCAGACCCGCGTCAACCTGCGGCACCTCCTGGAGGACATTCGCGACGCCTACCCCTTCCCCATTCACGAGGCCGTCGTCACCGAGCTGGTGGCCAACGCCCTGGACTCCGGCGCCGGCGCCATCGCCCTGGAAACCGCCTTCGACCCGCCACGGCTGATCTTCCGCGACGACGGCGCCGGGATGTCCCGGCGCGGCTTCGAGAGCTACCACGACATCGCCGCGACATCCAAGGTGCGCGGCCAGGGCATCGGCTTCGCCGGCGTCGGCGCCAAGCTCTCCCTCCTGCTCTGCCGGGAGGTCGTCACCGAGACCCGCAGCGCGGGTTTCCACGGCGCCACCCGCTGGTGGCTCCGGTCCGCCAGCCTGGCGCCCTGGGAGGAGATCCCGGTGCCCGGCCTCCTGGACACGCCCACCGGAACCGCCGTGGCGCTCTTCCCCCAGCGCCTGAACGATCCCCTCCTGGACGCCGGGGAGCTCAAGCGCATCGTCCGCGAGCACTTCGAGAGCCTTCTCGACCCCGACCTGGCCCGATTCCTCTACCTCTACTATCCCGGCGGTGTCCGCTTCACCGTCGACGGCCTGCCGGTGACGCTCCCACAGCCGGTCGGTGCCGAGAGCCGCGCCGCCGAGCTGCGCAGGGGGCGCCAGAAGCCGCTGGGCATGGCCAGGCTGAGCGTGGCCGCCGACGAGCTCCCAGAGGACCGGCGCGGCATCGCCGCCTCGGTTCTCGGCAAGGTGGTCAAGCGGGGTTGGGAATGGCTGGGCCTGACCCCCGAGCACCCCGAGCTTGTCAACGGGATCCTGGAGATCCCCACCCTGGTGGCCCTGCTGACCACCAACAAGGCCGACTTCCTCCGCGACGCCGCGAGCCTCCAGAAGTTCTACAAGATCCGCAAGCAGGCCCAGGAGACCGTCTCCCGGCTCCTGGACGAGCTCGGCGAGCTTCCCGGCCGCCGCGCCCGCCCCCGCGACCTCCGGCCCGTGGAGCGGGAGCTCGGCCGCGTCCTCGATCGTCTCCTGGAGCGCTTTCCGGAGCTCGAGCCCCTCCTCGAACGCCGCCGCGGCTGGGAGAACGCCACCGCCATGATCGAGTCCGGCGAGGGCGATCTGGCGGCCGCAAACGCCGCGGCTCCGGTCCAGGACTCCCTCCCCGGCCTCGAGCCCGGCGCCGGGGAGGAGGCCGACGCCGTACCTCCCCAGGGCCCCGAGCCCGAGATCGATCCCGACCGGCCCGGCGAGGGCGGCGGTGCCGAGCGGCCCGTCCGCAGGCGCAAGCCCGGTCTCCGCCTCGCCTGGGTGGACGAGCCCGGCCGCCGCCACGAGATGTCCTGGCTCGAGGGCGGCGTGCTGGCCATCAACCGCGCCCACCCCGCCCACGCCCGCGCCCGCGGCCCCGCCGCCGAACGCCTTTGGGTCGTCACCGCCATCGCCACCGCCCTGGCCGGCGAGCTCGGCCCCGGCCATGACCCCCTGGCCTTCCTCTCCCGCTTCCTCGCCGCCTGGGGCGACCGCGGCCACGAGCCCGCCCCCTCGCCGGAGGCGTGACGGAGCACCCGGGCGCGATCGTCACCGTGGACCGCCACGGACAGGATCCGGAGCTTCACGCGGGCAAGGCCTGTCACGTGCCCTTCAGGGGGAGCTCTCCGAGGGCGCCCTCGAAGCGAGTCTTTCCTCCGCTGCTCCTGGCGGCGTCACTTCAGATTGCCCCCCTTGCGGTCTTCGCCGAAGCTCCGGTGGGTCCAAATGCCCGTTGGAAAACCGCAAGGACGGCACGTTCCGGCCAGCGCGACCCGTACCGGAGCACCGGAGGGTCTCTCGACGGTTTTCCCGGCGGCATGGGAGCGCATCCGCTTCGCGGCCTTGCCCGGGCCTCCCACCGTGCGCGGAGACGGCGTTGCCGGACGGCCCTCCCATCGCGTGGAAAGAGGTTTGTTACACGGTTCCGGACGGGTCCCGTACAATGCCCGCGGAGGTGGTTCCATGCGCCGTGCACTGTCCATCGTCTCCGGTCTCCTGTTGATCCCCGGCCTGGCCGCTGCCGGTCAGCCCATGCACCACGAGCTGGCCGTCCGCCTGGACCCGCCAGCGCACCGCCTGGACGTGACCGACTGGATCGTCCTCGGCGACGGGATCAAGCCAGGCACGAGCGGGGCGTACCGTTTCGTTCTCCACGCCGGTCTGAACCCGCAGGTCCTGACGCCGGGGTGGAAGCTCGAGCCCGTCCCGGGTACGCCCCCCGCCAACTTCCTCGGAGTCAACGCCTCCTCTGAAACCTCGGGCGACGTCCCTCTGGCCGGGTACCGCCTGATCCCCTCGGCGGGTGCGAAACAGCCCGTGGAGATCAGCTACCGCGGGGTCCTCGACCACCCGCTGGACACATCGGGCGAGGAGTACCAGCGCAGCTTCTCGGAAACGCCGGGGTTGATCGGCCCCGACGGTGTCTTCCTCGCCGGAAGCAGCTACTGGGTCCCCACCTTCGGCGACAACCTCGTGATCTTCGACCTGACCGTCCGGAGCCTGACGCCACCCTGGGACGTGGTCACCCAGGGAGGACGCCTGGCCCACGACTTCGACGGTAACGGCCTGCGCTTCGTCTCCTGGCGCTGCGACAAGCCCCAGGAGGAGATCTACCTGGTGGCGGGACCGTGGCACGAGTATGACGCCATGG
>JAADFK010000159.1 GCA_013152925.1 Acidobacteriota bacterium
ACGCCGCACACGGGAATCCGGAGCCTGGCGCCGGCATCGCAAACCGCCGTTTCTGGACGGGAGCTCACTCGAGGGCAAAGTTGAGGAGAGCCTTTCGCTCGGATCCCGAGAGGCTCCGGAGCCGAACGAGGTACTGGGTCACCAGCGGTTGGCCCGAGCCCTCAACGGGGAGCATGCCTTCAAAAATCTTCCGTGCGGCCCGGCGAATGTCGACACCGGCGCCACCGTTGGCACTGTGGATCAGGATGGCCACACGGGCGAGCAACTCTCCCAGGTTCTCGGCATCCGCCTCGTCGGAAACCAGGAGATACCGTTTGCCGGCGAGATCATAACCATCCTCGTCGGCCCAGTGGATCGTGTGATCGTTGAGACCCTGCAGGATATGGATCCCGAGCTTCCGCGCGGTTTCCACTCCACCGAGAGCGGGAACGGCACGATCGAGGTAGGTATCCACCGCTGTGTAGATCAGGTCCATGGCACGATCGAAGGATGACGCGGCGAAGTCCACCTTGTTGAAATCCTCGGAAGCCAGCATGTCCGCCATCTGCTCCCTGGCTTGCCGGTACGCCGCGTCATGATTGGTATCCTGGGAGGCCGCCCCGAGGGCACCCGCCAGTGTCATCGCCACGAACACCATCGATCCGAACAACACATTTCGCATCACATCGTCCTTTCCGTCGAACGGTCCTCTTCCCAGGAAACGGCTCGGAGGGGCCCCATTGAGGACGTCATCCACCGGCTCCAGCCGGAGGCCCCTGTCCGCCGCCCGAACGTCACGTCAGCCGGACACTCCTGACCGGTCGTTACGGCGCGGTGACAGCCCCGGCGTGCTTCCCGCCAAGAAGATCCTTGAACACAGGTATTTCCAGAGTGCGCGCCCCACCAGCACCATGGCACGCCCCTTGCTGGACACGAGGAGGAGCGCTCGCACACCACCGGCGAGACGAGAGAATGGAAAGGAGAGCATGACCTGAAGCCCCCCCCCGACGGAGCCCGGTTGGAGAGCCGGGCTCCGCCGTTTCGTACCCCTCTCCAACCCCCCTTTCCCGGGGTTGCCGCGCTTCGGCGCGGCAATCTTTTCTCCGGGGGAATCTCGCGGGCTCCCGCGGACATCAATCCTCCGGGCGGCTCACACGCCCCCGCCACGGCGGGACCGGCGTCCCGGAAGAGCGTGCGGCCGCTCAAGAGATCACCGGAGCCATCACCAGGCTTCCAGACCATAGGCTTTCATCTTCTCCCAGAGCGTCTTCCGGCTGACGCCCAGGAGCTCCGCCGCCCTGCTCCTGCGTCCCCCGGTGACGGCGAGCGCATCCCGGATGGCGGCGATCTCGGCCCGGGCCACGGCCTCGTGCAGCTTGACAACGCCCCCAGCCGGACGCACGGTCCCCGAGCCCTTGAGGTGGTGGAAGTTGGTCGGGAGATCCTCGACGCTGACCTTGGAACCGCGGCAGAAGAGCAGCGCACGTTCCACGACGTTGCGCAGCTCCCGGACGTTGCCGGGCCAGTCGTACGCGTCGAACACCTCCATCACGTCATCCGAAAAGCCCTCCACGTCCTTCCCGCGCTCCTCGGTGAACTCCCGCAGGAAGGCCTGGGCCAGCAGGGGGATGTCTTCCCTGCGGTCACGGAGCGGTGGAAGGTGGATCGTCACCGTGTTGATCCTGAAGAACAGATCCTGGCGGAACCGGCCCTCGGCGATCTCCTCCTCCAGCGGCCGGAGCGACGCCGAAACGATCCGCACGTCCACGTCGATGGGCCGGTTCGATCCCAGCCGCTCGATCTGGCGCTCCTGCAACACCCGCAGCAGCTTGACCTGGAAGGACAGCGGCAGCTCACCGATCTCGTCGAGAAAGAGGGTCCCGCCGTTGGCCGCCTCGAACCGGCCGAGACGGCGCTCGCTGGCACCGGTGAAGGCGCCCCGTTCATAGCCGAACAGCTCCGATTCGATGAGCGATTCGGGAAGGGAGGCGCAGCTGACACGGATGTACGGCCTGGCACGGCGTGGTGAGTTGTAGTGAATGGCCGAGGCCACGATCTCCTTGCCGGTCCCCGACTCCCCCTGGACCAGGACGCTGGAATCTGACTCGGCCACCACCTGGATCAGCTCGAACACCTCCTGCATGGCCTTGCTTCTTCCGATGATGTTGGAAAAAGAGTACCTCTTCTCCAACTGCTCCTGAAGCCGGACATTTTGCTCGCGGAGTCTGCGGAACGAGCAGATGTGCGAGAGACGAACGAACAGCTGGGCCATGGAGAAGGGTTTGGCGATGAAGTCCACCGCCCCCTCCCGCATGGCCTCCACCGCCTTCTCGACGGTTCCGTGGGCCGTGATGATGACGACGGTGGTCGCCGGGTGGATCGACTTGACCCGCCGCAGCACCTCCATCCCGTCCATCCTGGGCATGACGAGATCCGTGAGGACGAACTCATGGAGGTACCGCTCGAAGAGGACCATCCCCTCGGCGCCGTCCTCGGCCACGTCCACGACCCACCCCTCTTTCTGGAGGGCGTTCCGGATCGAAATCCTGAGCAGCGGTTCGTCCTCGATGACCAACACACGGCCGACACACGAGCTCATGTGCTCCTCCCCCGTTGTACGGCTTCATTCGTCAAGGGCAACCGGACCCGGAATGCCGAGCCCTTGCCCTCCTCGCTCTCCACCTCGATGGAACCGCCGTGGGCCCGGACGATGGTGTCGCTGACCGCAAGGCCCAGCCCCGTTCCCTCTCCCACCTCGCGCGTCGTGAAGAAGGGGTCGAAGATCCGTTCGCGGATCTCCAGCGGAATACCAACACCGTCGTCCACGACCTCCGCCACCAGCTCGCCATCCGCCACGGCCGTCCTGATGGTGAGGGTCCCGCCATGCGGCATGGCTTGAATCGCGTTGAGGATCAGATTGAGGAACAGCTGTTCGATCTGAAAGTGGTCGACCAGCACGAGCGGCACGTCGGGGCTGAGCTCCAGGCGGGACTCGATCCTGTTCCGCTTGAGCTGGTACGAGGTCATCTCCAACACATGGAGGATGTTATGGTTGATCGATGTGGGCTCCAGCGTGATCTCGCGAGTCCGGGAGAAATCCAACAGGTTCTGAATCGTTCGCTCGATCCTCTGAAGGCCGTCGCGGATCAACTTCATGTACTCCCGGACCTCCTCCGGATCGTCCAGGGACGCCTCCAGGTTCTCGCTGCAGGCGAGGATGCCGGCAAGGGGGTTGTTCACCTCATGCGCCACCCCTGCCGCCAGCGTTCCCACAGCCGCCATCTTCTCGGTGTGCGCCAGCTGAGACTGGCGAACGGCATCCCTCTCCTTGGCTTCCTCCAGCTCGTCCATCATCCGGTTGAAGGCGGCGGCGAGCTCACCGACCTCGTCGCTCCGGCGTTCGTCGGCGCGGACCGACAGATCACCGCGCGCCGCCCGTTTCATCCGGTCGTTGAGCGCGAGAATGGGCCGGATGAGCGTTTCCACGTAGAGCGCCGTGAGGATGGAATTGCCCAACATGAGGATCAACGCCATGATCCCGACCCGCTTGCCAATGGTGGCCACCGCCTGCTCCACCGGCCGGAGCGAGAATCCAGCGGCCAGGGAGCCCCAAAACCTGGTCGAGATGTTGAGGGTCGTCCGGACCTCGAGGATTCGTTCCCCATCCTTGGTGCGAAGAATCTGGGTGAACGACTCCTTCCCGATGGCGTCCGGGCCCAGGGCCCTCGGGAATGGCTTGCCGAGCAGCTCCCAGCGGTTCGAGTACTGGACCTTGCCGGAGGTATCCGCCACGATGACGTAGCGGATGAGGTCGCGGTTCCGGCGCACAACCTCGCCGATAGTGTTTTCGATCAGGCCGCTCTCCGACACAAGGCCGAGGTCCTCGTACATCAGGGCATCGGTAATGGGAATGGCCAGGGTCTCCGTCAAGCTGCGAGCCCGGTTGACGATGCCCTGGTATCGGCTCTTTCGCTCGAAGGTCACCCCGAGGATCGCCACCACCGTCAGCGTCACCACGATCAGCGTGTTGGAATAGAGGAAGAACTTCGTCCGGAGGCCGAGGCGCATGATCTGCCCTACCCGCCGCACTTCAGTCGTTCCGGCGGCTCCACCAGCCCCCGCCTCCCGAAGACCAGCTCCACCAGCCGCCGGACGGAGCCGTAGTCCGTCGCCGAAACCGGTGCAAATCCCCCGGCGAGCTCGTCGTCCCAACCCCGCATCTGCTCTCTGACCTCCGGATCCCGGGCGGGACGCTGGACCAGGGCCTCGACCAGGGAGCGGCGGAACTCCGCCGACGCCCCGGGCCGGACCACCAGGGGAAAGTTCGGGATAGGATCCGACCGGGCGAGAACCCTGAGCCCTCGCCGGGCGAAACGCTCCCCGACGATGTCACGGACACCGCAGGCATCCGCCCGCCCGAGCACCACGGCCCTGGCAGCACGGTCGTGGTGCCCGAAGTACCGGCATGTGATGTCCTTCCCCGGCTCCAGGCCGGCCTCGCGGAGCATCAACCGTGGCACGAGGTGTGACGAGGTGGAGAGCGGCGATCCGAAGGCGAAGACACCCCCGCGGAGATCCGAAAGCGCGCGGTACCGGCTGTCCCTCCTCACCATGACCAGGCTCCTGTACGTGGGCTTCCCCCCGGTGTTGAGGCGAACCACCGGTTCGGCGCCGCATGCCCTGTGGACCCGCAGGTAGGTGAAGGGGCCCAGATAGGCCACGTCGAGCCCGCCGGAGCACAACGCCCGGACCGTGTCCTCGTAGTCCAGCGTCACGGCCAGCTCCCAGCGCTCGCCGGTGGATTCCGTCAGATAGTCGACGAGCTCCTGGTACTTGACATACATCAGGCGCGGATTGTAGAAGCCGACCACACCCAGATGCCGCACGGTGGCTACGGCCGGACGAGGTTGTCCGGAAAACGCCGGCCGTGCCCATGGAACGCCCACGGCCAGGAGAAGGCAAAGAGCGGCTCCGGGCCGTCCCCTCCCGCGATGGGCTTCAGGCGTGCCGTGCATGAGCCGCCGCAAGCTCTTCCACCAGCTCATCGGACCCCACCTGACTCTCCGCCCGTTCAACGCGATCCCAGCCGAGCTCCCGCGCACGCTGCCACGGCCCCCCGCCGATACACCACGCGGTGACCTCCGGCCCCCATCCTTCCCCTCCCCGCACCACGTCCAGGGCCTCCACCTCCTCCCGGGAGGCCACCACCACGTCGCTCAGTGGCAACGCCTCCAGGACCACGTGGGCGGCCGGTGTCAGCGGGAGAGCAACCTCCACCACCTCGGCACCGGCCCGTTCCAGCGGTTCAAGCCACCTCGTACCCCGTGTCACCAGAATCCGGCGTCCCACCAGGGGGCACCTCCCCGCCCAGTCTAACCGTTCCGCGTGCCGGACGGTGGGACCGACGACGATCAGCGCCGGCGGCCGGATCCCCGCCCGGAGCGCCTCCTCCACAAGACCGGACAGGGTGCTCACGACGGAGCGCTGGGCCCCGGTGGTTCCCCGCTCCACCATGGCTGCCGGGGTCTCCGGGTCCATGCCGGCCTCCAGGAGCTTGCCGACGATCCGCGGAAGCGCCTTCACACCCATGTAGGCCACCAGGGTGGACGAGGGGTCCTGCGCCAGGAGGTCCCACCGGACCTGCGTCCTGTCCTTCTCACATTCGTGCGCCGTCAGCAGCGTCACCCGGACCGCCTCGCGACGATGGGTGACCGGGATGCCGGCCCATGCCGGCCCGGCGATCCCGGAGGTGATGCCGGGAACCACCTCGAAGGGGCACCCCGCCGCCGCCAGGGCCTCCGCCTCCTCTCCGCCCCGCCCGAAAACGAAAGGATCTCCCCCTTTGAGCCGCACCACGCGTTTGCCCTGACGGGAGAGGCGGATCAGCATGGAGTTGATCTCCTCCTGGGGTACGGGGTGCCGGCCGGCCGTCTTTCCGACGCAGCGAAGCTCAACGCCCTGGGGAAGGTCGCAGGGGAGGGCGGGCGCGGCCAGCCGGTCGTACACCACGGCGTCGGCCGCCATCAGCCTCCGGTATCCCCGCAGCGTCAGCAACCCCGGGTTGCCGGGACCCGCGCCCACGAGGGACACCAGCCCGGGGGAACCCGCCACCGGCCCCGGACGGACCACCGGCTCCCCGTTGCAATACGCCCGGTCCTCACCGGCCTCTCGCGCCACGATCCGGTCCTCCTCCGGGCCCGCCGGCACCCTCGCGTGAAGCGTCTCCCCATCCACCGTTTCCTCGAAATAGCGGTCGAAGAGCGCTTCCCGGCACACGCTGGACACCCCAAGTCCCCGTACCCGCTCCCGGAACCGGGCCGCGGCCTCCATCCACTCGCCCCACTCCGGCCCGATCCAACGTTGCAGCAGGCGCCGCAGACGCCGGACCGCGAAGGGGGCCGTTCCGCCGGAGGCCAGAGCCAGATGCAGCGCGCCCCTCCGGATCACGGCCGGCACGTGAAAGGTGCACAGCTCGGGATCGTCCGCCACGTTGACCCAGACGCCGGCCCCGGAGGCATCGTCGAAGACACGCCGGTTCACCGAGCGATCGTCCGTGGCCGCGAAGACCAGGGCGTAGGTCACCGCCTCTCCGTCGGCGTAGGACCGGCGCTCCAGGGAGATTCGGCCCTCCCGGGCGAGCTCGGCGACCCCGGGTACGACCTCCGGCGCCACCACCGTCACCCGCGCGTTCTCAGCGAGCAACCCCTGGATCTTGCGGTAGGCGACACCGCCGCCACCCACCACGAGGCACCGCCGCCCCGCCAGTTGCAGCATAACCGGAAACATCTCTTGTCCCCCCTCTCCACGGAGCCGCCCCCTGCGACCCGCGGTCAGCCAGCCACCACCTTCCCGGCGCCCGGGCCCCGGCATCGTCCCGCGTGGCGGCTCCGGGCCCACGTCAGCCATCTCTCCATCTCCTGCTCCACGATCGCCTCCGCCCCGGCCACCGCGCCTCTCCGGCGCTCACGCTCACCTTCGAGCAACACGCTCAGGCCCTCGAGATCGATGAGCGTCAGACCTGGAACCCCACCGACCGGCGGCTCCAGGTTCCGCGGAAGCGAAAGGTCCAGTGCCACCAGGTGTCCCGCGGCGCGTGCCGCGTCTCGCAACTCGTCCGCCGTCAGCACGGGTTCCTGTGCGGCCGTTCCCACGACCACCGCATCAGCCGCCCGAAGCACCCGGGAGCGCCACGGCCACGGGACCACCTCGCCACCCGTGGCGGCGGCCAGGTCCCTGGCCCTGCGCAGCGAACGGTTGGAAATCAGCAAGCGCCCGACGCCGCGCTTGGCGAGGCGCCCCGCGGCGGTCCGGGCCATCTCTCCCGCGCCCAGCACCAGCACGGTACGGCCGTCCAGCCCCCCCAGGGTCCGGCTGACAAGAAGCACCGCCTCTCCCGCCACCGAGCGGCCTCCCCTGCCGAGCGCGGTCTCGGCGCGGACTCGCTTGCCCGCCCGGAACGCCGCATGGAAGAGCCGGTGCAGGAGAGGTCCTGCCTGGCGACCCCGGCAAGCTGACCGGTAGGCGCCGCGGAGCTGCCCCAGCACGTTCTCGTCGCCGAGCACGGCCGCCTCCAGCCCCGCCGCCACCCTGAGCAGGTGCCGGGCCGCCTCCTCGCCGCCGAGCACCACGGGTTGTGCGGTCGGGAGATGCCCCCCGCACCACGCCTCGAGCATGGGGCGCGCCAGGCGACGCTCGACCCCCTCCACGTACAGCTCCACCCGATGACAGGTGACAACGCCCACCGCCCCACGGCCCCCGCGCGCCAGCACGGCGGCCACCGAGGCGCCCTCCACGGCCCTCCGTGCCGACTCCAGCACCGCCACGGGTACCGCCCGGTGGTGGAGCCCCACCATCACGACGGCGGGTTCCCGGTTCATCGGCTCTCTCCGCCGGCGGACCATCGCCAGATCATCCCGCCCCCGAGATAGCAGGCGTCGATCTTCCGCTGAAGAAGCCAGCGCACCGCCTCCGCGGACCGGGTCCCCCGTTCGCAGACCACGAGCCACGGCACCGAGTGGTCCAGCTCGGCGAGCCGGCCACGGAGCTCCTCCACGGGGATGTGCAACGACTCCCCCCACTCCCACGGCCGGGCCTGCTGCTCGGCCGTCAGCCGGACGTCCAGGACCCTCCGGCCCTCCGCGGCCAGCAGCGGGCTGAGGCAGCGAACACCCTCCACATGATTTCGGGCCACGAATCCCGCCACGGCCAGGGGGGCCAGCGCCGGGGCGAAGGGGGGGGCGTAGCAGTGCTCGACCCCCTCGAGCTCGGTCACCGTGGCGCCCCGCAGCAGGAGCTGAGCCGCCACGTCCACCGCATCCGCCACCCTCCCCTTGCCCACCGCCTGAGCTCCCAGCACACGCAGGGTCTCCGGCTCGAAGACCAGCTGAATGTGGATGTCCTCGCTCTCGGGCCAGTAGTGGGCCCGATCGTCCGTGGTCATCCAGACGGCCTCGGCCTGGAAGCCGAGCCGCCGGGCCTCGGCCAGCGAACAACCCGCGGCAGCCACCGAAACGCCGAAGACCTTCACCGCCATGGCGCCGGCCACGCTCCCGAAACGCTCCTCGCGTCCCGCCAGCACCCCCGCCAGCACCCGTCCCTGGCGGTTGGCCAGCGAGCCCAGAGGACAGTACGCCGGCTCACCCGATACGGCGTGGCGGACCTCGGTGCAGTCGCCGGCCGCCCAAATGTGGGGCACCGAGGTGGCCAGCCGTCCGTCCACCGCGATGGCCCCGGTCCTGCCCAGGGCGACGCCCGCACTCTTCGCCAGCTCCACGTTCGGACGCACGCCCACGGCCACGACGGCGAGGTCCACCCGTACGGGCTCGCCGCCGCAGAGCACCGTGACACCGGTATCGTCGGGTTCGATGCGCTCCACGGCCGCGCCGCACCGCACGCGCACCCCCTCCGCCTCCAGGGCGGCCCGAACCAGTGCTCCGGCCTCCGGATCCAGGGGCTGCGGCAGGGGGTGCCCAGCCGCCTCCAGCAGGGTCACCTCCGCACCCCACAGGGAACGGAACGCCTCGGCCAGCTCGACGCCCACCAGCCCCGCACCGATCACCGCAACGTGTCCGATCTCTCCGTGGATCAGGCCGCGTTTCAAGGCGGCCACGTCCTCCCGGACGTGGAAGCTCTGCACCCTGGGATGGGCCGGCTGGCCGGGGAGGCGGGCCGGGGAGGCGCCGGTGGCCAGGACCAGCTCGTCCCAACCGAGACGGAGGAATCCATCCGGTCCTTCCGCGTCCAGGGTCTTGGCCTCGGGATCGATGGCGAGAACCCGGTGGCCCTCGAGAATCTCCAGCCCCTTCACCTCCTCGAAGAAACGGCGGTCCCGCAGGGCTCCCCAGGCGGTGGACCTGAGCTCCTCGAGCCCGTCGATGTCGCCGGAGAGCACGTAGGGGAACCCGCACGCTGCGAACGAGTAGGCCGTGGACTTCTCCAGGACCGTGATCCTCCAGTCCGGCTGGAGGCGGCGGAGCCGGGCCGCGCAGCGGAGACCCGCCGCCGAGGCTCCCACGACCATCACGCGGTGCGACATGGCCCGCCTACCTCCACCGGCGAACCCGGGACGTCCTCATGTCCCGAGCTCCCCGCGTTCCGCCAGCGCGATGTGGTAGAAGCCCGTCACCATCAGGGCACCGATGGCGTAAATGCCCAGGGTGATCAGGCCCTCCGCCAACGTGGGCCAGTACTCGGTGACCTCCCCGAGGGGGTTGGGCACGAAGCCCGTCACCACCATGCCGAGCCCCTTGTCGATCCAGATGGAGGCGAACACCGCGATGCAGGCCAGCGGCAGGGTCGTCCGGCCGTGGCGCGTTCTCGGGTTGATCAGCAGCACGAGCGAGAAGACCGCCAGGATCACCGAGGCCCACATCCACGGCACCAGCCGCGTGTGCCCGTCCAGTCCCACGAACAGATACCGGAAGTGTTCCACGTGCTCGGGAATATCCGAGTAGAACGCCGTGAAGATCTCCATCAGGATGAAGAAGACGTTGATGGCCATGGCGTAGGTGACGATGACGGCGATCTTGGAAATGGCCTCGTCCCCCGCATCGAAACGGGTGAAGCGGCGCAGGATCAGGCACAGCAGGATGAGCAGGGCCGGTCCGGAGGAGAAGGCCGATGCCAGGAAGCGCGGGGCGAGGATGGCGGTCAGCCAGAAGGGGCGCGCGGCCAGCCCGGCGTAGATGAACGCCGTCACGGTGTGGATGCTGACGGCCCACACGATCGAGAGGTAGATCACGGGCTTGATCCAGGTGGGCGGCGCCTCGCCCCGCCGTTCGGCCAGCAGGCTCGTGCGTGAAATGACCACGTTGAGGATCAGATACCCGTTGAGGACCACCATGTCCCAGAAGAGGATGGAGTGGGGCGTGGGGTGCAGCACGATGTTCAGCATTCGCTGGGGTTGCCCCAGGTCCACGACGATGAACAACAGGCACATGGTGACCGAGGCGATGGCCAGCAGCTCACCGAGAATGGTCAGCTTGCCGAAAACCTTGACATCGTGGAGGTAGTAGGGAAGCACGACCATCACCGCCGAGGCGGCCACGCCGACCAGGAAGGTGAACTGGGCGATGTAAAACCCCCAGGAGACGTCCCGGGACATTCCCGTGATCCCCAACCCCACATGGAGCTGCCGGAGGTAGAACCAGCCGCCCACGCCGATGATCACACTCAGGACGGCGATCCAGCTCCAGTACCTGCGATCTCCTGTAAGCGCTTTCTCCAGCATAGGCACCTCACACCAGGTAGTAGACCTGAGGTTGGGTTCCGAGACCCGGCTTGCGGCGCACGGCGAACCGGCTCTCCAGAAGCTGGCGGACCGGCGATTCGGGATCCGCCAGGTCGCCGAAGTGGAGTGCGCCCGCCGGGCACGCCTCGACGCACGCGGGGATCCGTCCCTCGGCCAGCCGCTCCTCGCACAGGTTGCACTTCTCCACCACCCCCTTGGTACGGGTGGGGAAGTCGGGGTTCAGGGTCTTGATGTACGGCCTGGGGTCGACCCAGTTGAAGCTGCGCGAGCCGTAGGGGCAGGCGGCGATGCAGTAGCGGCAACCGATGCACCGGTGCCAGTCCATCATCACCACGCCGTCCTCGCGCTTCCAGGTGGCCTGGGTCGGGCAGACGCGGACGCAGGGCGGGTTGTCGCAGTGGTTGCAGAGCAAGAGCACCGGCTTGCCGGCCAGCTCCGAGTCAAGGTAAGGGCTGCCCTGCGCCGGGAAGGCGTGGCCGAAGGAGTCCTCCCAGATCCATTTCACCTCGTGCTTTCGGTCCGGAATGGAGGGCACGTTGTGTTCCCGCCTGCACGCGTCCATGCAGCGGGTGCATCCCGGGTAGCGGTGGCACGCTGCCAGGTCCACCACCATGGCCCACCGTCTCCCCTTCAGGGGTTGTTCCTCGGGCGGGTCCACATGGGCGCGGGCGGCGCCCAGCACCGGAAGCTCCACCGCCGCCACGGCCAGGCCCGCCAGCTTGAAGAAAGCTCTCCGGTCGACGGTCATGAGGCACCTCCCCTGGGCGCGACGTGACAGTCCCAGCAGTAAGGCGTCACGGCCACGTAGTCGTGACAGCGATCGCAGAACTTGTCCTTGTCCGTGTGGCAACCGAGGCACGACTGCGTCAGGCTCCGTCGCACCTTCCGCCCGTCCCACGTGGTCATCACCCGATCCCCGTGGCGCACCGCCAGGTCCCGCCAGCGGTTGAGAAGCTCCATGTGGGTGGCCTTCATCTCGCCGGTGGGCAACACGCAGGCCCGCCGGCCCTCGGGAAGGACGAGCTTTGGCGCCCGGACCTCGGCGCCCATGGCGAAGCTCCACCACACCGGTGTCGTGACCAGCAGGAGGAAGATCACCAGACCGGCGAGGATCTTTCCGGCGTCGTACATGAATCACGCCTCCTTTCCGGGCAAAGGCTCGCCCCTGAGGTTGGTGGTGCGTTCTTTCTCACCCTCCATGACCAAGGCGTTGCCCACCATCTCGTGCACGCCGGCGACCCGGACCTCGGGCACCCAGTACTCCATCAGGGTAGGCAGCACGGCGCGGTCGATGGCGCAGATACACGACAGGATGTTGACGCCGTGCTTCTCGTGCACGTGCCTCACGGCGTTGGCCCGCGGCAATCCGCCGCGCATGCGCATCTCCATATTCTCGTCGTTACCGAGGCCCGCACCGCCCCCACAGCAGAAGGTCTGCTCGCGAATGGTGTTCTCCGGCATCTCGTAGAGCTCGTTGAGGACGTGGCGCAGTATGTAGCGCGGTTCCTCCAGCAGGCCCATACCCCGGGCCGGGTTGCAGGAGTCGTGGAAGGTGACCTTCCATCCATCGTTCCGGGAGGGATCGAGCTTCAGCTTGCCGTGGTGGATCAGGTCGGCCGTGAACTCGCAGATGTGGACCATCTTGGTGGAGGCGGCGTTGTCGAACACCGTTCCCGTGATCGGGGAGCGGGGCACCTCGAGGAAACCGGCGGGACCGTTGAGCGTGTCCATGTACTGGTGGACCACGCGCCACATGTGGCCGCACTCACCGCCGAGGATCCACTTGACACCGAGCCGTTTGGCCTCCGCGTACATCTTGTAGTTGAGGCGTTTGATGGTGTCGTGGGAGAGGAACAGGCCGAAGTTGCCACCCTCGGAGGCGTAGGCCGAGAGGGTGTAATCCAGCCCGAGGTGCTCGAAGAGCAGGAGGTACCCCATGAAGGTGTAGATGCCGGGATCGGCGAAGTAGTCGGCCGACGGGACGATGAAGAGGATCTCCGCCCCCTTCTTGTTGATTGGAGGTTCGATGTGGATCCCCGTCACATCTTCCAGCTCCTCGCAGAGGAACTCGATGTTGTCCTTGAAGGTGTGGGGCTGGATCCCCAGGTGGTTCCCCGTGCGGTGGCAGTTGGCCACCGGCTCCACCACCCAGTTGATGTTGACCCCCAGGAGGTTGAGCAGCTCCCGGGCCATCATGGTGATCTCTGCCGTGTCGATGCCGTAGGGACAGAAGACCGAGCACCGCCGGCACTCGGTGCACTGGTAGAAGTAGTAGTACCACTCCTTGATAACCTCGAGCGTCAGCTCACGGCCACCGGCCACGCTCCCGAGGATCTTCCCCGCCGTGGTGAAGTCCTTCCGATAGACCGACCGCAGCAGCTCGGCCCGGAGCACCGGCATGTTCTTGGGGTCCCCGGAGCCGATGAAGAAGTGGCACTTGTCGGAGCACGCCCCGCAGCGGACGCAACAGTCCATAAATACCTTGAGCGACCGGAAGCGGTCGAGGAGGTCGAGGAACCCCTTGTGGACAATCTCCTTCCAGTCGTCGGGCAGCTTCCAGTCCTCGTCCGTCGGCGACCACTCGCGGGGGTTCGGCAGGCCCAGATACTCCAGGTTCTTGGGTGCCGCCGGGTAGGACCACGTCCCCCGCCTGGCCTCGAAGTCCACGTGGGGATCCATCCACTCCCGCCGGGGCGGCCGGTACTCGATCTGCAGGAGCTCCTGTGGTGTCTTCTTCATGATGCCCTCACTCCTTGTCCAGCGGCAGGCCGCACGCCACCAGCTTGTCGTGGAACTCCTCCTCCCACTCCTCGTAGGTGTGCACCGGCACCGGGTGGTTCCACGGATTGACGTGGCGGCGCGCCCGATTGTCGTTGGCCATGTTGCGGGTGGGGCTGAGGAAGACGCCCCCCATGTGGACCAGCTTGGAGAAGGGGAAGTACGCGAACAGCACGCTCACCAGGAAGAGGTGGACGAAGAAGATCGCCCCGACACCCTCCGGGAGCACCGGCCTCAACGTGACCAGGCCCAGCGCCAGCTCCTTGACACTCACCAGGTCCACCTTCCAGAAGTAGCGCATGGCGATGCCCGTTCCGGCGATGCCAAGCAGCAGGAAGAGCGCGAGGTAGTCCGCCGCCAGCGACACGTAGCGCACCCGCGCGTTGAACAGCCGCCGGGCGAGGAGGTAGAGCAGGGCCGCCACGATCACGGCATCGGTCAGCAGGAATGTGGGAACCGCCAGCTGGAAGAACCCGTCCACGGACTCCAGGATGCCCACCATCCGGGGTACCGGTTCCAGGAAGAGGCGCAGGTGCCTGAGAATGATCACGAGGAAGCTCCAGTGAAATGCCAGTGCACCCGCCCACAGGAGCTTGTCCGGCTGATAGGCGAGGTTCTTCCTCGGCGTTAGCTCGGTCCGCGTGTTGCGGAACAGGGAGCGGAAGAGCAGGATTTCCAGGGCCATCCGCCCCACCACCTGCCAGCCGGTGAACGGGCTCTCCAGCGGTTGACGGCGAAGGAAAGGGAGAGACCGCTGCTGTCCGCACACCGTCGTGATCTTGAACGGCACCGGCGACCGCGCCCACCAGACGACTCTCGCCACCATGCCCGCCAGGAACACCGCCAGGGCGAGATACGGGAGCACGATGCCCAGCACCGGCCGCATCGCCGTGACCCCGGCGGCCAGCGTCGCGGCCCCCGACAGGACCGCCACGATGACCAGCGCTTGGAACGCTCTCATGCCCTCTGACCTCCCTTCAGCTTCCGGCCGCCGGGTGTTCGTCCCGCCCGGAGACAGCCTCCCGGGCCTCCAATCCCGCCAGGACCTTCTCCGCACGTCTCAGGAGCGACGCGGCATGGCGCTCCCGCTCCGCCATGCGGACCTCGTACAGGCGCTCCCGGGCCATGACGAAGACCTCGAAGGAGGCCAGCATCAGCCGCTCGATCCTGCGTCCGAGCTCCTCGAGAACGCCCGGGCTGCCGGCCTTGATCCCGGCCCCCGCAACCTCCATCACCGCGGTCCTCAGCAGCGGCACGATCCCCACCGCCTCGGCCGCGCCGACATCCTGAACGCTCCGCAACCGCATCAGCTCTGCGAGCCCTTCGGGAGGCTCGCCCTCCCTCGGGTCCGCCACGAGCGCCCGGACCAGCGGTCCCGCCGCATTGCGGAGCATCCTGCCAACGGGGTTGGCGAAGGGATCCCGCTCCCCTTCCAGGAACTGGGTGGTTTCCCGAGGGAACCTCTCGGCCACCAGCGTGATCCACCGCCGGGCAATGGCCTCTTCCTTGCCGTGAAGAATCTCCCGAAGCACCGTTCCCCTCCTCGTTCCCATCCGGCCAGGGACGGTGCAACGCCCGTGCCAGAGCACCGGGCCTCACGGCCTCATGGAAAGTCTCGACAATCAGTGAATTGACAACGTCCTGGAGGCCGCCGGCGCGCGGGCTGGCGGATGAAATGTTACGCATATGTAACGTGATCGATGGTCCAGCCGCCGGGGTTGCAACAGGATGGGAACATGGTGATGACCGGCCCGGTGGGCTGGACCACCGCGCCGCGGACGAAAAGCGGCCCCCGAAGGGGCCGACTGGACCGGTTGGCCAGGCCGCTCAGACGCAACCCGTGGGCTTGGGCAGGCCCGCGACCTTGCAGGCGCCCTTGGCCGGACCGGAGGGGAAGAGCTCGTACACTTTCTTCAGGTTGAAGCCGGTCTCCTTGCAGAGCTTGCGGATCATGGGGGCCACGCCGAACTGGAGGTAGTACTCCCGCAGGTAGTTGACCAACTTCCAGTGCTCATCCGTCAGCTCATCCACTCCCTCGGTGGTGGCCAGGATCCTGGCCACCTCTTCGTTCCACTCGTCCGGGTTCACCATGAACCCGTCCTCGTCCACCTCGATCGAGACGTTACCGTGCGTGAATGTTGCCATGACTGATCCTCCTTTTCTTGTATGCTTCCACGGGGGTGTTCCCCGTCATCCGCCGATCTCGATCATCCGCACGCCCTCGCTTCCCGCACGCTCCATGGCGCGCAGGAGCTCCGGGGTCGGACGGTGCCCCAGCCGCATGGCCCGTTCCAGGTAGAATCGCGCCTCGGCCACCTTCTTCTGCGCCATCAGTCCGACGGCCAGGAAGTAGTTTCCCGCGGGATGGTCGGGCTCCAGCTCGAGCACCTTCCGGTTACACGTCACCACCCCGTCGGCATCGCCCAGGTAGAGGTACGCCTGCCCCATGTTGAAATGGACCAGGGGCCGGTCTCCCCCGAGCTCCACCGCCCGCTTCCCGACCTCCAGGCTCTCCTCGAACCTCCACTGGAGGAGCAGGGTCCCAGCGAGGTTGACCAGGGCCTCGAGCAACGTCGGGTCCAGCTCCACCGCACGCCGGTAGGCCTTTTCCGCGGAGGTCATCTTGCCGACGGCCGTGTAGGCCAAGCCCAGGTTGTAGTGGGCTGCGGCGGAGCCCGGCTCCTCGCTGGCGCGCCGCTCCCACAGCTCGATCCGTTCCTTCGGCTTCAGTTTTCGTCCCATGGTTCCCCCCTGTCGTCGGCGCCGGTTGCGCCGCCGTCGTGTGATCTGCGCTCGATCTCGGTTCTGTATGGTTCCAGAAGCTCCGGTCGCGCGGCCCCAATCCATCCGAGGGCCATGCGCGCCGTCTCAGCGAGGCCCGGATCCCCGAGCGCCGCCACCATGGGCCCCACGAAGGGGCCGGCGAGGCCGGGAAGCTCCGTCACGACCACCGCCATGGCCGGCAGGATGTTCACGGCGTTGGTGCCGGACTCGTCGTTCAGCGCCCACGCGAAGCGCCGCAGCAACTCCAGGCCCAACTCCGGGTGCTGTCCGGCGGCCGTGCCGAGAGCTTCCACCGCACGCTCCCGGACCGTGGCCTCGGCATCCCAGAGGCGGGCCAGCAGGTGGCGGACCACCGCCGGACGCTCCCCGGTGAGCGCGGCGAGGGCCTCCATGTCACCCTTTCGTAACATCTCCATGACCCGCTCCCTCACCCCTCCGCCGCCGCCGGCTCCAGCCGGAGCCGTCCGGCTCCGGCCGCCATGCGCACCATGCGCCCGGCCCAACCCGGCGCCGTCCACGCGTGCAGGTGCAGGTACGAGGCCCAGACCGTTCCCGCGACGATTCCATCCCGTCCCTCATCGACGCCCATCCCCCGCTTCAGCTCGAGGACCGTCCGCCCGGCGTCCGCCCCATCGATGACCCGGGAGTAGTGGAACTCGTGGCCGCGGAGAGTGGTCCCCACCGGGTACCAGGGATTCTCCTCACCGACATTCGCCACCACGTAGCCATGCCCCCGGGGCCTGGTCCCCTGTTCGACCACCAGGTCCAAGACACCCGCCATGGGGAAACGCTCCCCCTCGACCACCAGCTCCCGGGCCAGCGCCATGAGGCCGCCGCACTCCGCGTAGACGGGTAACCCATCCCCGCACAGGGTGACGAGGTCCCGCCGGAGCGAGCGGTTGTCGGCCAGCGCCCGGGCGTGTAACTCCGGGAACCCGCCGCCCAGGTAGAGCGCACCGGCCCCCGAAGGAACCGACCTGTCCTCCAGCGGCGAGAAGAAGCTCAGCTCCGCCCCCGCTGCCTCGAGGGCCTCCAGGTTCTCCGGGTAGTAGAAGCAGAAGGCCTCGTCCCGGGCGACAGCCACACGAGCCCGTCCCACGGGCGACGGAGCTCTCGCCACGCGAAGCTCCACGGGCCTCGACCGCTCGCGGGCCATCGCAACCATGCGATCCACGTCCACCGAGCCCTCCACCAGCCAGGCCGCTCGTGCCAGCGCCTCGGCGGCGGCGGGATGGTCGCCGACCGTGACGAGACCGAGGTGCCGTCCCGGCAGAGGTCCGCCCTCCCCCAGCCTGGGCACGGCCCCCAGCACCGAAACGCCGGCTTCCTTCTCCACGGCACGCCGGATCAGCCGTTCCTGCCGGCCGGTCGCCACCCGGTTGAGGATGACCCCGGCGAGCTCGACCTCCGGATCCAGCAGCCGGCAGCCCAGCACCAGGGCCGCAACGGTGCGGGTGGCCTTGGTCACGTCCACCACCAGGACCACGGGCGCACCGATCCGCTTGGCCAGCTCCGCCGTGGAATGCGTTCCGGCGGCGTCCATGCCGTCATGGAGGCCCCTGTTTCCCTCCACGAGAACGAGATCCGCCGCCGCCGCCGCCGCCAGGGATCGGCCGATCCCAGCTGGCGGCATCATGAAGGTATCGAGGTTCCGTCCGGGCCGGCCGGCCGCCGCCCCGAGCCAGGCGGCGTCGATGTAGTCGGGTCCCTTCTTGTAGGGCGCCACCGCCATGCCCTGCGACCGCAGGATGCCGGCGAGACCCAGGCTCACCAGCGTCTTGCCGCTGTCTCCCGCGAGACCGGCGATGACGAGACGGGG
>JAADFK010000160.1 GCA_013152925.1 Acidobacteriota bacterium
AAGGGCCGTCACCGTCCGCCTCGCCCCAGATCAGGTGCACCGGCACGTTCTGGCCCCAGGTGCCGCCACCTCTGCCTGTGAAGGTCCTGGACGCCGCTGGCAGCGGTCCGTCCGACGAGAGCACCGCCCCGCCGGAGGGTGCCGTTCCGCCCAGGAGTGTGGGCCATGGCGGGCAGGGCCATCCGGAAGCCCCCGCTCCCGTCAAGGGTCTCGTCCGGGCACACCCGAACGAGCAAGGACACGCTCCGTCCGGCGATCACCGTCCGGCCGTCGAGCACCGCGATCCCGCCGTACCAGACCGTGTCCCCAAGAGGTTCCGAGCTCCAATGGATCCCGTCGGTGCTCCTCAGGAGGAAGCCCGCGCCGGCCACGAGAAGCTCGTCCCCGGCCCACGTGACCAAGAATGCTGGAATCGCTTCAGCGCTGGTTGGCGGAGATCAGCTTCTGGAGCACGCCGACACCGCGCTCGAGGACCTCGTCGCGGCCCGCCATGATACCGGCAATGGAGGGGTGAGCCTCCACGTCGGGAACGATACCGACGCCCTCGAAGCGTCTGCCGTCGGCAAAGGTCACGCGCCGAGCCGTGAACGGCATCGTCCCTCCTCCGGGCAACATCAGGGACACAACGTAGCCGTCGGCCCCGGCCGTGGTCGAGCCGACGAACGTCACCCGTCCGGTGTCGGTGAGGTAGATGCAGGTGTCCTCCGCCGAGCTCAGGGTCCTGGCGTCGATCAGCACGACGACCGGCCTCTCATACTGCTCGCCCGGCACGGGCTTCACCATGTGCTGCTCGGAGTCCCATCCTGTGTAGAGCGGAAACAGACCGTCGATCATGGGTCGCTCCCGGCGCGGAGAACGGGTCGGCCGGTCGGTCAAGCGGCCGGTGAGCTCGTCGCTGAGTCCAAACCTCGGATAGCCGCGAAGGTCGAGTACCAGACCGGGAGCGTCGTGAAGCTTCCGGAGCGCCAGCTCCAGAGCATGCGAAGAGGCGATCCTTGTCAGGTCGATGTACCCCAGGCCACCGGCCAGCCGCAAGACCGGGCCGCCCTCGTGCTCCGGAGCTTGCGCCGTACCCAATGACCGCGCCCGGTGAGCGATCACGTCGAGTCTCTTTGTGCCTCGCCGTACCGTTATCCGCAACTCCGTTCCGTGCTTGCCCATGACCGCCCAAGTGCTCCAGATGTCGAGCTGCCGCCTCCCTTCGGTGGAGGCGGAGATCCTCTTTCGCCAGTACCGGTCGACCTCTTCAACGTCAGTGCCATCGAGCGCCACCACCTCGTCGCCGGCTCGAAGCTCCGGCGGCGCCTCCTCGTGGAGGGCGGTGACGATGACCTTCCCCTCCACTCGGCGGAGATCGAACCGCGGCACGAACCAGCCCGGCAACAGGGTTCGGTGGTAGACCCGCACGTGGCTGTCGTTCAGCAACGCGGCAAGCTGGCGCAGGACGTCGTAGTACTGAAAGACGGTCTGTACGTTCTCCACTCTGGGTATCCACTGATCGAGCACCGAGGGCCAGTCAGCGGAGGCGTACTCCAGGTTGGGGAAGAAACGCCCGATCACCGTCCACATCTTGAAGAGCCCCAGGAGCCGCTGGCCGCGGCTCAGCGTCGCCGCCGCCGTCCGCCTGGGTGGAATGTGGACCTGGAAATCGAACGGCCGGCCGCTGGCGGCCACCGTGCGGTGGCCGCGCTTCGCGGCGGTTCGCACACGGCGAATCAGCTCCTCACCGGCCAGCGGATCGTCCGCGACGTCGTTCACCTGCAGCCCCAGCCTGCCGTTGCCGCCGAGGGCGAACTCGGTGTGGAGCTGAAACCGGATACCATGCGGATAGGTGAGCTCCACCGCGGACCATGCACCGGACGTGCCCGTGCGCTGCCAGATGACGGACGCCTGACCGGTGCGCTCAAGCCCGTCCAGACTGCGGTTGAGAAAGGAGGCGGAGCGGTTGTTGAGGAGGAACACCACGGACGCCTCGATCTTGGGGAGCCCCTTGAAATCCGTTCCCGGGTACCGGCGCCGTGCCGTCCAGTTGCTCGAGATGGGAACGATGGAAGCTCCCGGCCGGACCTTCCACGGCGTCAGGTAACTGGGTGTGACGGTTGCTGGCGCCCAGCCCTGGTAGCTCCTGGACACGAGCGGAGACTCCCGTATGGGGACCTTCAGAAAGAACGCAACCAGGGGCCCGGGACCGTAGTCGTAGCTCTCCAGCGGCCGCTGCCAACGAAGGTCCAGCAGCAGGATTCGCGCCTTCTGCAACGAGGCCGCGAGCTTGCCGAGCTCGCCGAGAAAGTCCGGGTTCTCCATGGTTCTCGGATCGGGCATGGTGATCACACCGACGTCCGGCGTGAGCATCCTCCCCTCCATGGGGATGGGCGGAGCATCGTCCTCCTCGGGCTGCGCAGAATCGATCCGGGCCCGCGTGAATGGATCGCCGAGCTTGGCGAGCAGGTGACGATCGAGCGCTGCCACGAACGCCTGGGGAGTTGCTGCCGCCTCGACGGGAGGGATTGCCTCGACGAGCGCCTGTTCCCAGTCGACCCACCCCATCACCACAGCCGGGTGGAACAGCTGCACGTTACCCCAAACATCCGCCAGGATTCTCAAGCGATCCAGGCGCGAAAAGGACGGTTCGTCACTCTTCGCGGCCGCGGCCACGGCACACGTAAAGACGACCATGAATACGACAGCCAGACGACCAGTGGAGCCAGCGCGCAAGACAGACCTTCCTTCCGTGCTCACCCGATAACCACGCTCACATCCATCGACAATCCAACGACACGCGCGTGTGACACGCGTCGACACACTCGCCACGGTAACGCCTCGTCTCGACTCCAGCCAATTATAGGCCTTGCCGAGCCCGGCCCCACCGCTGCGATCCTCTCAAGCTTCCCCGTGCAATCCTGGCGTCTTGCAGCATCGGAGGCGTGATCGCTTGGGGAGGGCTCAACGCAAAGGCGCAAAGTCTGGTAAACGTGGACGTGTCAGATAAGCCACGTGGGCTGAGTAGCGTACGCTCGCTCAGCCTGCTTCGACTCCCCACAGATCCGGACGTGCGGGACGACCGCATCCGGCTCCTCTGGATGAGGCTTCGCTACGTGCGGCAGACCGAGCGATAGGCCCGGGCCGGGGGCAATGGATACCGCTGCGAGAGCCGGTGGAATCGCACCCACGTCATCTTCGCCCTCTGGCTGCGTCGGTTCAGCCACTTCCGCCAGGCCGTTTGAACCTCTTGCCGGAAACGACCAATGCTGACGCTATTGCCGGTGATGCCAGGCCTCTAAAGCACCAATGGTGTTGCCTTCCCACTCCAGGTACAGGGTCGGCGTCCACAAGAAGTGATTTCGGAGCTCCCCGCGCAGCCTACGACCTCGCTGTCCACGCATCACCGCTTCGGTTACCCCCACGGCGCAAGACTCGCTCCCGGGCGGCGGCCACCCTTACCCGGACGGGACTCCC
>JAADFK010000161.1 GCA_013152925.1 Acidobacteriota bacterium
GCGCCTGGCGGGGACGGCGCCGGGGCGCCGGGCCAGGGCCGCCCGGCAGCTCGGGGCCGCGTGGCTCCTTCTGAAGGGCGAGCTGCCGGACGCTCCGGATATCGACCGGGTTGTGACCATCCGGGCGGGCGGCGTCCAGCTCCATCTCCACCGGCTGCACCGCCCGCCCCCAAGGGCCTGGCTGGCCCGCCGGGAGATCGCTGCCGGATCGAGAGATGCCGGCTGGCAGCTTCTCCTCGATGCCGATGTGACACCGGGCCGGGATGCCGTGGTCCCGGGACGCCGGCCGGGGGTCCGTGATCTTGAGGAGGGCTCGCTCGAGCTCGGGCAGGATGGACCCTCCCGCTGGGAGATCGCCGTGCAGTCACCGGCGCCCGGCCTGCTGGTCCTGGACCAGGCCTACTCTCGCCAGTGGCGTGCCAGCGCGGGCGGGGAGCCCCTGGAGACTGTGCCGGTCAACCTGTGGCAGCTGGGTGTACGGTTCCCGGCGGGGCGGCACGAGATCACCGTCGCCTGGGACCGGGGACCGCTTTTCCGGGGCACTGCCCTCGCCGCCGTTGCGCTCCTGATCACGCTTTTTCTGCTGGTGGGGTCTCGTCCCACGCGGCGTCGTCGGATTCCCAGCGGTGTTCCGGCGCCCAGATCCCCGGCCAATCCACCGGCGCCGTGATCCGGACCCGCGCCGCCCGGCACCAGTAGTCGTAGGCCAGTCCCTCGACGGAGTGGATGGCCACGTCGAGCACGTACTCGCCGGGCGCCAGCTCCAGCTTCGGATACACGCAGCGGACCTCGCCGTCATGATCGAGGACCCTGGGTTTGAAGCCGTCGAGCCACGTATTGTGGCCGGCCACCTGGGTGCCGTCGATCCGGTGCCAGGCGACGCCGAACACGAAGTCCTCCACCGGCTGCCGGACGGCGTAGCGGATCGTGACGGCGGCGTCCGCACCCGAAGGCAGAACGCGGAGCGGTACGCCACCGCTGGAGAGGTCGACGCCGAGGATCTCCACGTCTCCGGTACCCCACCGGCGTCCCTCCTCGATGACACGGACCCGATCGCTGGCCTCGTCGCTCCGCTCGCCTTCGGCCACGTCGCTCCGGTACCGGGCGACGACCGCGTCGGAGGGTCCTTCCGCCACCGTGTGGCCTCCTTCGAGATAGACGGCGCGGTCGGCCAGGCTGGTCACCAGGTCGAGGTCGTGGGAGACGATGACCAGGGTGACGCCCTGCCGCCGCATGCGGGCGATGCGGTCCAGGCAGCGGCGCGTGAAGGCCTCGTCGCCGACGGCCAGCACCTCGTCGATCAGCAAGATGTCGGGCTCGACGGCCACGGCCACCGAGAAGCCCAGCCGGACGAACATCCCGGAGGAGTAGGTCTTGACGGGCTGGTCGATGAAATCACCGACACCTGAGAACCGGACGATCTCGTCCAGCTTATCCTCGACTTCCTTGCGGGAGAGCCCAAGCAGCATGCCGTTGATGATGATGTTCTCGCGGCCGGAGATCTCCGGGTGAAAGCCGGCCCCCAGCTCGATGAGGGCCGTCACCCGGCCATCCACGGCGACGCTGCCCCGCGTGGGCCGGAGGATCCCGGTGATCAGCTTGAGCACCGTGGACTTGCCGGAGCCGTTGGGTCCGATGATGCCAACAGCTTCGCCGGGGCCAACGTTGAGATCGAAATCCTCCAGCGCGGTGAAGCCGCCGCCGGCGCCCATGCCCCGCAAGAGGTCCCCGTGCAGCAGGGCCCCCTTGAGGCTATACAGGCGCCCGCTTCGCCCCACTCTGGGGAAGACCTTGGTCACGCCGGAAAGCGTGATACGGCCCTTCACACGGCCTCCACCAGCGTATCGCGGAGCCTGGAGAAGATCCAGGCGCCCAGTGCCCAGACAATGACGCCGCTGAGAAAGGCGATCCCCCAGGTCTCCACGGGCGCCGGCCGCCCGTCGAAGGCGACGCTCCGGTAGACCTCCACCAGCGACGCGAAGGGGTTCAGGGAGAGGATGTGCCGGAGCCTGGGCGGCAGGCCGTTGAGCGAGTAGATGATGGGCGAGCCGAAGAAGAGGAGGTTGAGGAGGTTAGCGACCAGATCGCGGACGTCACGGAAATGGACCGCCAGGGCTGAGATGGCCATGGCGGCCCCCCCGGTCACCAGGATCCAGGGGACCAGGGCCACGGGGAGCAGCACGATCGTGTAGGGGAAGGGATGAAGGTGGAGCACGGCGCCACCGGCCAGGGCCAGGAGAAGCACGGGCAAGGCCAGGAGATGGTGCACCAGATGGCTCATGACGGTGACGGTGGGGAAAATCTCCGGCGGACAGGTGACCTTGGCCAGCAAGGGACCGTTGTCCACGAGGGTGATGGCCGAGTCCAGGACGGCGCCCGAGAAGAACAACCAGGGCAGCAGCCCGGCGAACAGGAAGAGGGCGTAGGGCTGTGCGCCCGCCATTCGTGGCTGAAAGACGGTGGTGAACACCACGGCGTAGACGGTGAGCAAAAGGAGCGGGTTGAGCATGGACCAGAAGTAGCCCAGCATGGAGGCCCTGTACCGCGCCGCCAGCTCCCGCCGAACCAGCACCGTCACCAGGGCACGGTACTGCCAGAGGAGCTGCAGTGTCCTCATCCGCCGCCCGGTCCGCCGCTCTCTACCTGCCCGTGCCGGCCGTCTTCTGTTTCATGCCCAGAAGCTCCTGAACCTGACGGAGGATCCTGGCACGCTCATGCTTCAGGAAGACCTCGTAGCTGAGCACCTGGCCATCCTTGATGATGAACATCTTGGGGTAGTGCTTGACCTCGCCGTAGTCGTCGAAGAGGATCGGCCCGGTAACCCCCTTGAACTCGCTGATCCCGAAGTGGAGTGCCTTCTCGATCTCCGGTGTTTCCGGAGGCTTGGCGATTCGCATGACCTCGATGACGATCCGCATGGCGTCGTAGCCGTGGGCGGCGAAGATGTCCGGGGCGCGCTGGTAGGTGTCCATGTACCGCTTGACGAAGCGCTGGACGTTCTCATCCTTGGAGGTCCGGTCGAAGGGGGGAAGGGGGAAGAACACCCCTTCGGCCAGGGGGCCGAGATCCTGGATGGCCTTGCCCGTGTACAGGGCGGATGTGGTGATGATTCGCCCGTCGTACTTCTCGTTCCTGAGGAAACGAATGCCCTTGGTGATGTCGCTGGCGTAACCGATGAGGTACACGGCCTCCGGCTTGTCCTTCTTCAGCGCCGCGGTCGTCCTGGCCTCCCAGCCGGCTTCGTCCAACGCCACCCGCTGGACAATCTTGCCGCCCAGCTGCTCCGAGTACTTGCGGAGGAATTCGGGCTCGATGCCTCGCGTGTAGTCGTTGTTGCCGACGAGAAGGAGCGTCGTCTTGGCCTTGAGGGTGTCGAAGATGAAGCTGCCGGCCCGGCCGCCCTCGAGCCGGTCCGAGGGGTAGATCCGGAAAAAGTGCGGGCTCATCTTGGCCAGGTCCGGCGCCGACGCCGAGGGAGAGAGACAGACGATGTTGAGCTTGTCCAGCTCCGGGATCAGGGCGCGTGCCTCGTCGCTGGTCGCGCCGCCGATGACCATCTTGACGCCGCGCTTTTCGACCATCTCCTTGAGCTTGGCGACCGCCCGGGCTGGGTCCGAACCCGTGTCCATCCAGACCAGCTCGAAGCCTTGAGGCAGGCCCTTCCCCTCCCGGGCCTCGGCAACGGCCACGCGGATGCCGCTCGCCAGGGATTCGCCGTAGGTCGATGCATTTCCTGTGGTTGGCAGGAGAATACCGACGACCGGCTTGCTGCTGCAGGCCCCGAGGCCGAGCGACAGGCCCAGGCCGGCAAGAATGATCGTGAGCTTCTTCGTCATGGGAAAGGCCGCCATGGTCACACCTCCACCGCACATGGCATGGGCACAGAGTAGCACAGGCGGTCGGCCCACGCTGCCCTTGTGTGACCGCCGCCGTGAGGCGGTCAATCCCTGTCGGCAGCGTTTTCGAGCAACTCGAACACCCGTTTCCTGCTCAGGCCGAGGCGGGCCGCCGTCCACCGCAGTGCCTGGGCACGGCCGTAGCCCCGGCGTACGGCCTCGCGGTACACGGCCAGCGTCAGCTCGGGATCCTCTCCTTGCCGGTCTTCCTGAACCGTTGTCCCCGTCCCCCGGGGCCCGACGACCAGGACGTACTCTCCCCGGGGATGTTCCGTTTCGCCGGACGCCGCCAACTCCTCGAGCGTGCCCATCAGAGCGCGCTCGTGCAGCTTGCTGATTTCGGCGAGCAGGGTGGCCGGCCGTCGGGGTCCAAGGATACTGGCGGCCTCTCCAAGCTCCCGTCCCAGGCGGTGGGGTGAGAGGAAGAACACCATGGTCCACGGGAACGCCTGCAACGATTCCAGTCTCTGCCGCCGCGCCGCCGAGCGCGGGGGCAGGAAGCCCGCGAGGACAGCCGGGAGGGGCGGCTGGCCCGACGCCGCCAGCGCTGCTGTGAACGCCGACGGCCCGGGCACGCTGCGGACTTCAAGGCGCCGCCGCCGGGCCTCGCGCACCAGGATGTATCCGGGATCGGAAAGAACGGGTGTCCCGGCATCGCTGGTCAACACGAGGCTCTTCCCCTCGGCGAGCGCGGCCAGCAGCTCCGGGAGCCGTTGATCCTCATTGTGCTCGTGAAAGCTCAACGTACGGCCGGAGATCGGGATGCCAGCGGCCCCGATCAACTTCCCCAGATGGCGGGTGTCTTCGGCGAGGACGAGGTCGGCGGCGGCGAGTGTGGAAGCCGCCCTGCTGGAGAGATCGCCAATGGTACCGATCGGCGTGGCGACGATCCACAGACAGCCACGCGCTGCCTCCCCCTGCCGGGTCTCCGGCTCGTCCAGCTCGACACGGTCGGTTTCCATGGTTCTCTCCGTGGCCGCTGCATCGGCCCCCTCGGTTGAGCTCGCTGGTATCATAGCAATCGTGCGCGTTCCGCATTCTCTCGGGCATGTCGTGGCGCTGGCAGCTGCCATCCTGGCGCTCGCCGCTCCTCCCGGATCCGCGGCGCAGCTCGTGGATCAGGTGGTGGCGTCGGTGGGGCGTTCAGCAATCCTCCAAAGCGATCTCGAGCTGGCCCGCATCGTGCGCCTGGTTCCAGTCTCGGGGCTGTCTCCCGAGCAGGCGCGGCGTGCGGTATTCGACGGGCGGCTTCGGCTGGAGATACAGTACCGCGACCTGGAGGCGTCGGGCATCGTCTACCGCCTCAAGATCGACCGGAAGGCCGTCGTCCGGGAGCTCGAGAGCCGGTCCGGCGGCGCGGAGGCCCTCGCTTCGGCCCTGGAGGCTGGAGGTCTGGGAATGGAGGACGTTCAGGAGCTGGCACTTCGCGTCGGGGCCGTCAACGCCTACGTCAACCAGCGTCTCCGGCCGAGGGTCCGGGTCACCCTGCAGGAGCTCAAGAAGGCCTACCAGGAATCCCTCGTCCTGGAAATCGTCTCACGCGGTGGTACCCCTCCATCCTTCGAAGCCGTGCGGGATCAACTGCACACCCTCCTCGTGGAGCGAAAGCTCAATGGGGAGATCGAGAAGTGGATCCAGGAGGCGCGGACCCGTCTCGAGGTGACGATTCTCGTGCCGCCCGCGACGGTCCCGGATGTCGCCGCGCCGGGCCCTCCGCCGCGTTCCTGACTCCTCCTGCAACGTCACCAATGGTGGGCCAGACCGTGCGGTAGGCCTCCCGGGCCGCCAGCACCTTCGCGGTGTAGGATCGCGTGGCGGCGAAGCCGATGACCGCCACGTACCACATATCTCCGCGGGCCTGGCCCGGCGACCCGAGCCACAGCCGCGCCTGGGCCTGTCCGGCGTTGTAGGCCGCCACGGCGGGCGCCGTGCGGCCGTGAAAGGACCGGAGGAGAGCGGCCAGCTCGGCGGCGCCCAACCGGAGCCCCACCAGGGGCCGGAACAGATCGTCCGGGTCCGGCTCCGGGAGACCCAGGAGGCCGGCTGCACGCCGTGCGGTCCCGGGCATCAGCTGGGTCAGTCCCCGGGCGCCGACCGCAGACAGTGCCTCGGGCTTCCAGCGGGACTCCTCGCGCACGATGGCGGCCAGCAAGGGCCAGGGAATGCCGTACCGGGCGGCCGCCTCGGCCACCGGCCCCGGGAATGGCAGGGGGAACAGACTTTGCCGCAGCGGCAGGGGAAGGAGGTCCGGGGGGATGCCGTCGCCCAGCCGCTGTACGGCGGCGGAGGCCGTCCGGATGGCCCAGGAGGGCTTGCCGGCCAGGAGGAGCTGCCGTGCCGACCAGGCTTCTTCGAATGCGGTGGCGCCCGGGAAGCCGCGGGGATCCCACCGGGCGGCTTCGGCGGCGAGGCCGGCCTCCCAGAGCCGGCGTGCCAACGGGCTCCTCCAGGCCATGGCGGCGCCCTCGCCCGAGAGACCCAGCAGCCGGCCGACCGTCTCGCGAAGCGCCGCCCGGTCCGCCGGGTCCACGGCCAGTGGCGCCCACCGGCGGACGAGGGCCCGGCGGATCGGCGAGCCAGAGCTGAGGTCGGTTTGGAGCGTCCTGCTCCAGCGGGTCCGAACGTCCTCGGGAAGCTCCTGGGCGAGGTGGAGGGCCTGGAGGGACCAGAAGCTCCGGAGGGTCGCGCCGGCGGCGGATTCGAGGAGTGAGGCCGCCCCGGCCGTGTCGGCCGCATCCAGCGCACACCCCGCGGCCAGCACGAGAGCCGGGCCTCGCCAGGTCCGTCCCCGAACCGCCGTAAGCAACGTGGTCGCGGTCCGGAGGTCTCCCCGGGAACGGGCGTCGGCGGCGCGGAGGATCAGGGCCCGGTCCCTGGCGGATGTACGCCGGACGTGGGCAACGACGGTTGCAGCCGACTTCCCGCGTCCCCGTTCCAACTCCAGGCGGGCCCAGAACAACCGGCGTTCGTCCGTGGGGCGTGTTCGAACCGCCTCGCGTGCCCGGTGGGCGGCCGCTTCGAGATCTCCTGCCAACTCGAGGGCCCGGGCCTCGTGGACGAGGAGGGCGGCCCGGTCCTCGCGGCGCCTGGCGGCGGCCCGGGCCTTCCGGTACAACTCGGCGGCCTCGCGCCAGCGCTCGAGCCGGAAGGCGCAGCGTCCCCGGAGGAATCGTGCCTTCCAGAGGGTGACACCGCGCCGCCCGGAGTCGACAAGACCCTGAAGAAGGCCCAGGGCCCTCCGGTAGCGGGCATGCCGGTACAGTGACCGGGCGATGAGCCAACGCTGGCGCGGAGTCGCCGGTCCCAGATCGAGGAGGGCCTCGGCCGCCCTGAGGTCGGCGAGATCTGTCCGTCCGGCGTCGAGGATGCGCTGCAGATGGCGCCTGGGCTGGGGTCCCGTCACGGCCAGCTCGACCTCGAGCGGGCGGCGGGAGGAACGGGGTATCCTCCGAAGCTCAGCGTGGAGCCGGCCGCGCAGGTTGCTGGAGACGCCGGCGTGAACGGCCTGCGATGCCACGCGGATGGCGGCGGCGCGAAGCTCACGGCTCGCGCCGTGCCCGAGGACTGGAAGCAGGAGCTCGACCGCCCGTTTTGGATCAGCCGGAACCACCATCTCCGCCAGCTCGATGCGGGCCACCGGCCGAAGGACGTCGTCCTCCAGGACGGCGGTGAGATAGTGCTGCCGGAGCTCCGTCCTGCCTTCATGCCGGGCGGCCTCGGCCGCCACCATGGCCTGGGCGCCCGTCACCGGCAGCTGGGATTCGCGGCGCTGGGCGATTTCCAGGATGGTCGCCCAACGGCCCTGGCGGGCCAGAGCGGCGAGGTCCCCGGCCGCCCCGGGGGCGGAACAAAGACCAAGCAACACGAGCGTGGCGGCCAAGCTCCGGAACATCACGTACTCTGTAACACGGCCCGTGGGGAATTATTCTCCCGGGCGCCGGTTTTTGAACGGGGCGCTCGCGGAATGGACTGGTGGTCCTTGGCGTTTCCATGGATAATGCGGCCGGCGTCCGCCCGGGGGGCGCGAGAACAAGGAGGCAAGCTGACATGATGACCCACTCCAGGCACACCAAGGTGATGATCATAGGTTCCGGCCCGGCGGGACTGACCGCGGCCATCTACGCAGCGCGTGCCGAGCTGCGGCCGGTGGTCGTCGAGGGGATGCAGCCCGGGGGGCAGCTGACCATCACAACGGAGGTCGAGAACTTCCCCGGTTTCCCGGAGGGGATCATGGGACCGGAGCTGATGCAGCGGACCAAGGCGCAGGCCGAGCGCTTCGGAACGCATTTTCTCTTTGACGAGGTGCGTGGCGTGGATCTGGACGGCAGGCCCTTCAAGGTGATGACGGCCAGCAAGGGCGACTGGACCTGTGATGCACTGATCGTCGCCTCGGGGGCCTCGGCCCGTCTGCTCGGTCTGGAGTCGGAAAAGCGCCTGATGGGCCACGGCGTCTCGGCCTGTGCCACATGCGACGGGTTCTTCTTCAAGGACAAGGAGGTGGTGGTTGTCGGGGGCGGGGACACGGCCATCGAGGAGGCAATCTTCCTGACGCGGTTTGCCACAAAGGTCACCGTCGTCCATCGGAGGGACGAGCTTCGGGCCTCGAAGATCATGCGGTACCGTGCCTTCGAAAACCCCAAGATCACCTTCCAGTGGAACTCGGTCATCAGCGAGATCCTCGGCACTCCCGAGACGGGTGTCACGGGGGTGCGCCTGAAGGACACCGTGACCGGTGAAGAGAGGGAGCTCCCGACCGACGGCATCTTCATCGCCATCGGCCACCAGCCCAATACGGCGATCTTCAAGGGAAAGCTCGAGATGGACGATGTCGGGTACATCCGGACGAAGCCCGGCACCACGCGGACATCCGTGGAGGGTGTATGGGCCTGCGGCGACGTCCAGGACTCCTACTATCGCCAGGCCGTCACCGCCGCCGGAACCGGCTGCATGGCGGCCATCGAGGTTGAACGCTGGCTCGCCGAACGCGAGTCGTGAGAGTGATGATGACGGGGACGTTTCCCGGTGCGATGGGAACGTTTCCGGGGAAGGGAACGAGACAGTGATCACATTGACGGACGAGGCCGTGGCCAAGGTCGGCGAGCTCGCCGCCACGATGCCGGAGGCCAAGGACAAGGATCTGAGAATCTTCATCCAGGGCGCGGGCTGCTCGGGCTTCGCCTACGGGTTCACCTTCGATGAGAAGCAGGCTGGCGATACGGTGGTCGAGGCCGGAGGTATCCGCGTCCTGGTAGACCCCCAGAGCGCTCCCTACCTCCAGGGCGCCACCGTGGACTGGGTGAACGACGAACGGGGCGCCGGTTTCACCGTGGACAACCCCAACGAGGCCGGTGTTGGCGATGGTTGCGGTTGCGGCTGTGGCTGCGGTTGAGGAGGCTTCCATGACCGTGCAGGCCCAGAAGCTCCGTGTCATCCGGCTCGGTCATCCCGTTCTCCGGAAGATCGCCGAGCCGGTCCCCGAGGATCTTTTCGACTCCGGTCGGTTGCACAACCTGGCGGCGGACCTGATCCACACCATGCGCCTGGAGGAGGGGGTGGGCCTGGCGGCGCCGCAGGTGGCCGAGTCGCTTCGGCTCTTCGCCTACTGGCTCCCGGGGGAGGACGAGCCCGAGGTCGAGCCGACGGTCGTCGTCAACCCGGAGATCCGGCCGGTGGGCGAGGAGATGGAGGAGGGTTGGGAGGGGTGCCTCTCGATCCCCGGTCTCCGTGGCCTGGTGCCGAGATACCGGAGGATCAAGGTCAAGGGGCGGGCCGTCAGCGGCGAGCCCGTGTCCCTGACGGCCGACGGTTTTCACGCCCGTGTCCTCCAGCATGAGCACGATCACCTGGACGGGATTGTCTTCCTGGACCGGATGACGGCCATGCGCTCTCTGGCCTACGAACCAGAATGGGAGCAGTACGTGCTGACCGCGGAGGACGAAGACCCGGAGACCGAGTAGGGTCCGCCTGACGACGCCGGGGTGCTGCGGCCCGACCTTTCACGGGCCGGCCGGTCGGGGGAGCCCTCCTTGAGAAGCGGGTTGAGGCGTGCGGCTGTCCGGCTCTCCTCTTCAGCGATCCGTTGAAGCTCCCGGCGGCGTTGGGGTGAGGTGGTGATCTCGAGCTGGAGGCGGAGGAGCCGGGCCTTCTCCGCGTGGGCGAACGCACAGCCGTGGTTCTGTTCGATGGCGGCATCCGCCCAGTGGACGCCGTCCCTCAGCTCGCCGACGGGGTTGCGCCCCCTCGCGAGGTCCCATGCCGCGCTCAGGCGGGCGAGCTCGGCCCGTTCGATCATGGCTTCCACGTACCGGGGGTTGACATCCAGGGCCTTGTGGAGCGCCACACGGGCCGAGCGCAGGGCGGGGGCCGGGTCACCATCGCGGTGGAGCCGGTGTTCAGCCAGGCTGAGCCTGGCGCGAGCCAGGTTGAGCCAGGCTTCCGCATCCAGGGGGTTGATGGCCGTGGCGCGGCGGGCCGCTGCGACGGCGGCCGTCACCTCGCCGGCGGGGTTAACACCGGAGCGAACGGCGTGCTCGGCCAGGATCCAATGGGCTGCGGCCAGGTTGGTGAAGGTGGAGGCGTTGGAGGGGTTGAGCTTGCGGGCCTTCTCGTAGTCGGCCAGGGCCGGTGCCAGCGGCGGCCCGGGGTTCTCGCCCCGGAGCAGCGCGAAGCGGGCCCGTTCGGCGCGGACGAGCCCCCGGTTGTTGTAGGCAGCCCAATCCTTGGGGTAGACCTCCATGGCCTGCTGGAGGAGCTGCTCCGCCGAGGTGACTGCCTGCTCGGGGTCGCGGCCCCGGTCGACGAGGGTGTGGGCCCTGACCCAGTGGGCGACACCGAGGTTGTCCAGGGCGACGAAGGAGCCGGGGTTCTGCCGGACGACCTCGGCGAAATAGCGGATGGAATGATCCAATGATGGGTCGGTATCGACACCGTGGCCAAGCTCCCAGAACGCGCGCTCCAGCCATAACAGGCCGAGGGAGTTGAGGGCGAGCTTGGAGCGCGGCCCCTCCTCGAGGGCCTTCGACAGCTCTTCGGAGGCCTTGTCGAAGCGCTGGCGGGGGTCCCGGCCGAGAGCGGCGTCGGTGCGCCCCATCTCCAGCATGGCCAGTCCGGCGTACGTCAGGAGCATGGCGTTGTGGGGTTGGACCGCCAGCCCGCGCTCTGCAGTCCGGGCCGCCGCCTCGATGCTCCGGGCCGGGTTTGTCCCGTGCAGGGCCTGGTACTCCCCGAGCTGGAGTTGTGCGAACGCCAGGCTGGCGAGCGCGGGGGTGAAGCGGGGATCGGCATCGAGAGCCCGCCGGCAGGAAACGTCGGCCTGGTGGAACGCAGCGCCGGGATCCTTCCCCATGTCGACCAGGACCAGGGCCTGGAGATCCCACATGGTGCACAGGCCCTCGTGGGTACCGGGGTCGCTGGGGGCGATGTTGACCGCGGCCTGAAACGCAGTCTGGGCCCGGCGCAGGGCCCTCAACGCCTCCTCGGGCTTGCCGGCCTCCCGCGCGATGTTGGCACGGGCCATCTCGGCATCGCCCTGGAGGCGGCTGGCGGCGTACAACCAGGGGATGCGGCTGACCGCCTGGCGGCACTTGGCGATGACGGTGTCGTAGTCGCCCTCCAGAAGGGCGATCAGGGCCTCGCCGTATTCCGGCGCCTCGACCTCGGCTGACCTGCCGTCGGCGAGGAGACGCAGGGCGGGATCCCGGTACCGGGTCTCGGCCTCCTGGAGCATCCGGCGCCGGACCTCGGGGTCGCGAACGCGTTGCGCCGTCTCATGTTCCATCCGGTAGAGATTGGCCAGGGTCAACCCCCAGGCGAAGGCGGCTTCCGGCTCGCGGTATCCGTTGTCCCACGCCGCCTCGAGGTGGGTCTCGGCCGTTGCGTAGTCTCCCAGGGCGAGGTATCCCCTTCCAAGGGCGTACTCTCCGGGGCCGCGGGCCGCTCCGCCGGCCGCCTCCACCTCTTTCTCGAGCTCCTGGAGATGCCGTCGCAGCTCCCCGAGCTCTGCGGTGATGTCGTGAAGCGGCCGGGCGGTGATCATGCGGGCACGATTCTCGATCCGGGAGGTCTCCTGGGTGAACTTCCGCGCGAAGAACGCCTGGCGGGCGGATCTCCAGCCGGTCCATCCGACCCAGCCGGCTGACGCCATGAACGTCGCCAGCAGAGCCGCCATGGCGGCCGCCGCCAGACGGTTGCGCCGGACCCACGACCGGCCGCGATCGACGACCGTGATGGGCCGGGCGTGGACCGGCTCACCCGCCAGGAAACGGTCCAGGTCCTCCGCCAGCTCTCGTGCCGTGGCGTAGCGCTGCGCCGGATCCCTGCGAAGGCACTTCATGACGACAGCCTCGAGGTCGCGCGCGACACCGGGGAGGGCCCGGGACAGTGGAGGGGGATCCTCTCCCGCCAGTCGGACGATGATCTCGAGGGATGTGCCTGTGAAGGGCGGGTGGCCGGCCAGGGCGTCGTAGAGGGTGGCGCCCAGTGAGTAGATGTCGGCCCGGTGGTCCACGTCGTACGTTTCGGCGCCGGCCTGTTCGGGTGCCATGTACGCCACCGTGCCGAGGATGGCGCCGGTGGCCGTGACACTGGGGGCCGTGATCTCCCTGGCCAGGCCGAAGTCCACGACGTAGGGTTTGGGCTGTCCGCCGGACTGGTCTTCGACCAGTATGTTCGCCGGCTTGACATCCCGGTGGACGAGACCGTGTTCGTGGGCGGCATGAAGCGCCATGGCGACGTTCCGGACGATGCGGAGGCGCTGTTCCACCGGAAGCTCCGCGGCGCATTCCGCCAGGCTCTTGCCCCGGATCAGCTGCATGGCAATGTAGGGCCGGCCCTCCACCTCGCCCACCTCGTAGATCGGGCAGACGTTGTCATGTTCGATGCTGGCCTGTGTACGGGCCTCGGCCAGGAAACGTTCGGCCAGAGCCGGGTCATCTCCGTGAAGGAACTTGAGGGCCACCCAGCGGCGGAGCCGCGGGTCCACCGCCCTGTAGACGCGTCCCATGCCACCCTCTCCGAGCAGGCCGACAACGCGGTAGCGATCCCATCCATCGGGGATTTCCGAAAAGCTCGGCCGGGGCGCCGGAGAAGGTGTGGTCAGGGCGGAGGGGGAAACGGGGGAGGGTGGACGGGAGAGACGCCTCTGAGGGCCTTGGCTGGCCGGCCGGGCGGAGACAGCCCGCCCCAGCCGGCGGACATCCTCATCGGACAGAACACCCCGCTCCACCAGGAGGTTGACCCGCCAGCCCCACCGACCCGGCCGGAGTGTATGGTCGGCGCTGGACGCATCCTCCTCGATCCTGCGAAGATCCTCCTCGTTCAGGAGACCTTCGTCCAGGGCCAGGGCAAGTAGCTTCAGCTCCGTTCTGCGGTCCAAAGGCTCCTCTCAGGAACGATTCTAACCGATGCGGCTGGAATGCGTGGTGTCGTGAGAAAACCTGGAGGGTGCGGCTCGTGGCCGGCGGGACCTGATGCGCCCGGAACACCGGAGGGGATCCTCCCGCCGCGGCGGTGCGAGCCGGTGAAGCCATGGAACGGGCCCAAACAGAGGTGGCGCCTCCACAGGAGCGAGCGAGCTCCCATTCGGAAACCTGGATAGGAACGGCGCGGCTTCCGAGGCAGAAACGACCGGGTCCGGAAGCCGTTCCCCGGATCACTCCAACAGCGCGACGACTTCGCCGCTGCCGATGCCGCCGCCCACGCAGCGGGTGGTGACGCCGAGGCGGCCGCCGCGGCGGTGGAGCTGGTGAACCATGTCCACAACCTGGCGGGCGCCGGTACAGCCAACCGGGTGCCCCAGGGAGATGCCGCTACCCCAGAGGTTGGTCTTCTCGCGCGGCAGGGCGGGCAGGAACTTGAAGGCGGCCGCCAGCACCGCGGCGAAGGCCTCGTTGAGCTCGAAGAGATCGATGTCCTCCAGGCCGAGCCCCGTTCGCTCGAGGAGCGGTGGAATGACCTTGAAGGCACCCTCGCCCATGTAGGCGCGCTCGACACCGATGTTCCAGAAGCCGCGCAGCTCCGCCAGGGGCTCGATCCCCAGCGAGGCGGCCAGATCCTCGCTGGCGAGGATCAGGGCCGCTGCCGCATCGTTGACGCTGGAGGAGTTGAGGGTCGTGATGGTGCCGCCTTCGGGTTTGAAGTAGGGGCGTGCGGCGGCGAGCTCCTCCCGCGTCACCGGGCGGGGACCCTCGTCGCGCGCAACGACAACCGGTTCTCCCCGGCGACGGGGAACTTCAACGGGGACGACGTAGCCGTCGAAGAGGTCCTTCTCCCAGGCTTCCAAGGCGTTGTGGTGGCTGCGGTAGGCCACCTCGTCCTGCTCCTCGCGGGTCAGGCCGTACCGCTCGACGATGCGCTCGGTCATCAGCCCCATCAGCTCACCCTTGCCGACCTTGGTATCCGTCAGTGCCCCGAACAGGCCGTCGACGAGGGTCATGTCCCCGTAGAGCTGTCCCTTGATGCGGCCGGTGAAGAGGTAGCGGGCCACGTTGCTCATGGACTCGACGCCGCCCGCGATGCCGAGGCCGATCTCACCGAGGCGGATCCGGCGGAAGATGCTGTGGATCGCGGCGCCGCCCGAGGCGCAGTTCTCGTGGAAGGTCGTCGCCGGGGAGGACGAGGGGATGCCGGCAGCCAGGGCTGCGTTGCGGGCCACGTTGGGGGAGCGCGGGTCCTGCATGACCCAGCCCATGCAGGTGTACTCGATCTTGGCGGGATCGACGCCCGACTGCTCCAAGACGGCCTCGATGGCGCGGGCTGCCAGCGCCTCGGCCTGAAGCGGCGCCAGTCCGCCGCCGATGCTGCCGATGGGTGTGCGAACGGCTCCCAGGATGACGATACGGTTCGGATCCATGCTCGACCTCCACAGCGACGCACGGTCATGCCGCGCTGCGTCGTCCGGGAGAGTATACATGGCCGCCGGCCGCTGCCACGGGGACGGTGGGCCGGGATGCCGGCACCGCCGCCGGGAGCTGGCTCAGTACGCAGCGGCGGGAATGTAGATGCCGTCTCCCGAGGTGTTGTCCACCAGGGTCCCGTAGGCGGTGAAGCTCCCGGTGCCCGCATCGAGGAAGAAGTCGACCCTCGTGTTATCCTGGGGTGCGACCCCAAGGTCTGTGAAGATCTTGTTGACCTGCAAGAGCTCGTGGGGTCCCAGCTGGATCGTCTTGGTCCCCAGGGTCGTCCCGCTTGCATTCTTGAGGGCGTAGCGGACCGTCACTGTCCCGCCGGAAACCTCGCAGATGCCGATATTCGAGCGGAAGGTGGCGTCCTGGTCCATGTGGAGAACGGTGGCGTGGCTACCGCTGCCAAAACCCGAGGCGACGGCGGGGACGAGCTGGCCGTAGGTCCCGGCGCCACTGCCGGTGTTGTAGGTTCGGGAGGTTGCCAGGATCGTCGCCGAACCGCTCTCGGGCGTGATGGTCAAAGAACCCTTGGTCTCCGTCTGGCCGAATGTGGCCGTCACGATCCCGTCAAGGGCCAGGACCCGTCCCGGCGCCACGCTTTTCGTGGCGGTGACCGTCGAGCCGGCGGAAGTGATCTCGGGGCGGAAGGTCAGGTCAACCTGGACCGTCGAGCCGCCGCCGTTGAAGAGCCGGAGGTCGCTGACCCAGTGGGTCCCGTGGGATCCCGTCAGTCCGGCGACCACGGGCACGGTCAGCCCGGAAACGACCTGGGGCCGGGTGCCGGGCACGTAGGTAGCATCGCCGCTCGTGGCATCCACCGCCGTGGCATAGGCCACGATGCGGCCGTCCCCGCCGACCACCTGGACGGTCGCGTATCCGTTGGCCACAACGCCGGCTCCGAGTTGCTGGAAGACCTTGTCGATCTGGAGGTTGGAGAAGGGCTCGATGGTATAGGTGCCGGTGCTGCCGACGATCTGACCGGTGTCGCCGTTGTGGAGCGTCACCTCAACCTGGGCGCTGGTGCCGGCCACCTCCGAGATTCCCACATTGGTGCGGGAGTCCGTCCCGGAGGAGAGCTGGAGCATGGTCAGCGGTGTGTCGCCCCGCCCGATGCCCTCGATGCCGCGGACCGCTCCGACGAACTGGCCGTAGGTGCCGGCGGCGCCGCCCGTGTTGTAGGTTCTCGACGTCAGCACCAGGGACGTTCCGTCCGACTGGACAACGAGCTGGCCCTTGTCGCTGGTCAGGCCGAAGTCGTTCTTCAGCACGTCGGGGAGGGAGAGAATGGCGTTGGGTTGGACGGTGAGCCTCTTCTGGTAGTAGGTCTGCGTACCGTCCTCGCCCTCGGGAACCGCGTAGAGATCGAAGCTGGCCGGCTGGCTGGTGTCCGGGTTGAAGATCCGGACATCGCTGACCCAGAACGTACCGTTGAAGCCTCCCAGGTGCGCCGCGACGGGGATGGAGTAGGAGGTCAGCGTCGGCGGCCCGCCCTGCTGACCCGTGTCCACCTCCAGGGCCCACCCGACGAGCACTTGCGTCGATCCCGAGTTGGCCGAGGGATCGTCGTCGAGGACCTCGAGGCGCCAGGTGCCGTTGGCGACCTCGCCGACGAAGGCGTCCAGGCTCTGGACGGGTTGGACGTCCTGCGGGTAGTAGGCGTAGATGCCGTTGACACCGAAGATGTCGTCGTTGGAGCCCGGGGGTGTCTGGCCCGGGCCGTGGTCGTGCAGCACCACGCGGGTGCCCGTCGGGGAGATTAGCGTCACAAGGAGCTGCTCGGGGTCGGGATGCTTGATCTTGACCGCGACGCGCACGCCCTGGATCGTGCCGCCGGCCGTGACGATCGCCGTGGAGACCGCCGGCGCTCCGGTGGCGTTGGGAATGGCGACGTTGGATGGCGTCCCGAGGCCCACGTTGGCTCCGGCGCCGTTGAGGGCCGCCGTCAGGTCGAGAAGCGGCCGGGTGACGCCGTTCGCGCCATCCGTGATCATCTCCCCGCTCATGCCGAGCAGGAGCCGGATCTGGGTCGGGTCGAGGTCGGGGAGGGCCTGGTGGATCAGCGCCGCCGATCCTGTGGCGTAGGGGGTGGCGCCCGAGGTGCCGCCGAAATCTCCCACCGTCCCGTGGGCGCGTGCCGCCGTCAGGAGCTCAGAGGGCGCCAGGAGGTCCAGGTACTCGTTGGAGTTGCTGTAACAGGTGACCGTCTTGACCGTGATCGGGTTCTCGTCGGTACAGAGAATCTCGGTACAGCTGTCGTTGCCGCAGTACTGGATACCGGGCGGGAATACGGTGAACGAGCTGTCGTACACGGAACCCACGCTGATGGCGTTGCTGACGCAGGCGGGGGCGTCCAGGGCGCTCTTGTTGTTCTCGTTCCCGGCGGCGACGAAGACGGCGATGCCGGCCTGGGTGGCGTCGTCGATGGCCGTGGCGTAGGCCTTTGTATCCGTCGTGCGCGAATCGCACGGCCCGTCGTACGAACCCCCTCCGATGGAAAGGTTGATGGCAGCCACGTTGTACTGATCCCGGTGGAGGATGGCGTCCTCGATGGCGGCCGTCACGTCACCCGAGTAGAAGGAGCCGCACTGGTCGGAGGCGCTGGCCTTGTAGGCCAGGATGGAGGCCCCCGGAGCGACGCCGCCGGCGAAGCTCTGGCCGCTGTCCCACTGATAGGGCAGGCCTGCCGCGATGGAGGTGACGGCCGTGCCGTGGGTGCCGCAGTCAGAAGGATCGTCGTCATGATCGGCCGTGTCCTTGCCGTAGACCACCTTGCCGTTGGGGATGGGTCCACCCCCGAGCGTTGGATGGCTCGCATCGACACCGGTGTCGATGATGGCCACGGAGGTCCCCGTTCCGTCGTAGCCCTCGGAGTGGAGCACGTCGGCGTGGATCAGTGGAAGTCCCTGGGCGGTGAGGGCGTGCCACACATCCTCGTGCTCGATCCAGCGAACGGTGGGCTGGGCGGCGAGCTGTTCCAGGGCCTTCCGGTCGACCGTGGCCGAGAAGGCGGTCTGGAGACGGAACCGCTGATGGATCTTCACCCGACCCGCGGAGATTGCCTGGCGGATGTCGCCGAGCTCCCGTTCCAGTGTGTCCCGGACGGCCTTCAGCCGGGCGCGCGGCAGCTCGACGCCCCGCGGCGTCATGGGGAGGTGGGCTGCCGGGGGCGCCTTTATGTGCACGATGACGCGGAAGCTCGCCTGGCCGGCATCGTAGGCCTGGAGTGTCGCCGGCGCGATCTTCTTCCGGAGCGGCTCGGCAAGCCGCGGGGCGGCCCATGGCGGCCCCGGCCGAAAGTGCCAGTGAGAGAAACAGAACAGCGGACGTTCTGAACAGATGACGGCTCATGCATCCCTCCGGTTTCATGGGGAGACAGTATAAACCCGTGTGCCACCAGCCTGAAAACCCGGGGTTCCGGGCGTTGACCGGTGTCACACTTCAGCCCTGGTTGTGCCGTGGCCTCCGGACGGTTACCGGGAGGAGGTGGGGAATCCGTCCGCCTCCGGCGGCCTGTTCCGGTGGCGCCACGTCGCCCGCTCCGACGAACGCTGAAGGATTGCCCCGGCCGAGGCCGAGACCGCCGGGCCGCTGTCAGGCCATGGCGGCCACCTCGGCGTGACGGAAGCAGCCGACCACGTGGTCGTTGACCATGCCGGTGGCCTGCATGTGGGCGTAGACCGTGGTCGGCCCCAGGAACGAGAAGCCGGCCGTCTTCATCTCCCGGGCGATGCTGGCGGAGAGGGGCGTCGAGGCCGGAAGCTCCTCGTCGGTCCACCACCGGTTCTGCAGGGGACGGCCGTCCACGAAGGACCAGATCCAGGCGTCGAAGGAGCCGTGCAGATCCACAATTCCGAGAAAGGCCCGGGCGTTGGCGACCGCCGCACGGATCTTCTGCCGGTTGCGGATGATCGAGGCGTCGCCCACGAGCCGCTCGACATCGGCGTCCGTGAAGCGTGCCACCACCTCGGGATCGAAGTCCGAAAAGGCCCTCCGGTAGGCCTCGCGCCGGGCCAGGATCGTTCGCCACGAGAGGCCCGCCTGGGCCGACTCGAGAACCAGGAGCTCGAACAGCTTGCGGTCGTTGTGCAGTGGCACGCCCCATTCCTCGTCGTGGTAGGTGCGCATCAGCGCGTCGGACTCTCGCACCCAGTGGCATCGTCGGCGCATGGCGTCTCCCTTCGAGCTCCGGTGAGCCAATGTACCAGGGCTCCGGGATGTGTCTGGAGGCCGGAACCGTGTGCCTCCGGTGCCGTGGCAGGATGAAACACCGCGCCGGAACCGGTACCATGCGCCGGTGCAACGGTTGATCCTCGCCGATTCCCACCTGGGCCAACGTTCGGGCGATGTCCGGGAGATGGTGGCCCTCCTGGAGCGGGCACGTGAGGCCGGAGTCGGAGAGATCGTCTTCCTCGGCGACGTCTGCCAGTACCTGATCGGCATGTCCAAGCTGTGGACGGCGGAGATTCCGAAGCTTCTCTCCGCATGGGCGCGGCTCCGGGATCGCGGTGTCCGCATCGTGGTCGTGGAGGGGAACCGTGACTTCTTCCTGGATGAGCCGGAGATGGCTCCCTTTCTGGACGAGGCCGCCCGGCGTTACGAGTTCACCTCCGGCGGTGTTCGGTTCCGGCTGGAGCACGGGGACAGGATCAACCGCAGGGACTACCAGTACCGGTTCTGGGCAGGGATCTCGAAGTGCTATCCGGCGCGGGTGGGCGCGCGGCTCCTGCCACGGCCGCTGGCAGTCCGGATCGTCGAGTCCATGGAGGCCCGGCTGGCCAGGACCAACCGGCGTTTCCGGTACAGGAAGCCGGTGGAGGATCTCGTGCGGAAGGCCCGCGGCGCCTGGGACGAGGGGGTGGACGTGCTCTTTTGGGGTCATTTCCACACGCCCTGGATCTGCACCCGCCGGGAGCGCACGGCCCTGATCGTTCCGGCGTGGCTGGAATTCGACCTGGGGATCCGCGTGTGGGACGACGGCCGCTGGGGTCTGGTGGAGAAAACCTTGACACCCCCCACCCGTCTTCCCACAATGGAACGGTGTCCCTGAGGACCATCCTCCGTGCAACCGGCCACCCTCCGGGAGGCCTCGTCCTCCCCGACGTGGCATGGCCGTGAGGCTGCCCGGCCCCCGTCACCGGCTCGAGGGGCGCGTCCGGCTTCCCGGATCCAAGAGCCAGACCAACCGCGGGCTGATCGTGGCGGCCGCGGCGGGGGGCGGCCGGATTCTGCAACCGCTGGAGTGCGAGGACACGGTGCTGCTGGCCACGGCCCTCCGGCGTTGCGGGTGGCCGGTCGACTGGAAGGGCGAGGTCGCAACCGTCGGAACACGGCTCCAGGTGGCCACGCCGGTCACGCTCCATCTGGGCAACTCGGGGACTGGCGCCCGCCTGCTGCTGGCTCTGCTCTCCACGGTGCCGGGCCGGTGGATCGTCGACGGCGTGCCACGCCTGCGGGAACGTCCCATGTGGCCGCTGATCGCGGCCCTCCGGGAGCTCGGCGTTGCCGTCGAAGCCTCCGGGGAGGCATGTCTGCCGGCGGCGATCGACGGCGGATCCGTCACCGGCGGCCGAGTGCGCCTGGCGCCCGGGCCCTCGTCGCAGTTCGTGAGCGCCCTGCTCCTGGCGGCGCCCCGCATGGAGCGGGGGCTCGAGCTCGAGCTCGTGGGACCGGTGCCGTCACGGCCCTACCTGGAGCTGACCCGCGAGGCTCTCGAGGCCTTCGGAGCGGCGGTCGAAGCCGACGGTGAGCTGCGGCGGTGGCGGGTTGGGCCCGGCCTTCGCGCCGGATGCCGGCTGGATGTCGAGGGGGACTGGTCGGCCGCGGCGTTCTTTGCGGCAGCCGCAGCAGTGGCCGGGGGCTCGCTCGAGATCGGCGGCGTCTCGCCCGGGAGTGTCCAGGGCGACCGCCGGATTCTGGAGATTCTCGAGGCCGCCGGGTGCAGGATGTCGTTGCTGGCCGATGCGATCGCCGTGTCCGGGCCGGTGAGCCGGCCGGTGGAGGCCGATCTGGCCGACACGCCGGATCTCTTTCCAGCCCTGGCCGTCGTCGCCGCCGTGGCACCGGCGGGATCCTGTCTCAGGGGGCTTCAGAACCTCCGCCACAAGGAGAGCGACCGCCTCGGCGTCATGGTGGACAACCTCGGGCGGCTGGGCGCGGTCTTCCATGTGGAGGACGGGGTGTTGCGTGTTCTCAGGGGGCTCCGGCAGCTCGACGTGCCGGTCAAGGTCACCTCGGCGGGAGACCACAGGATCGCCATGGCCATGGCCGTCGCCGCGCTGGCGGCCGGCGGGCTCGACCTGGATGACGGTCACTGCGTGGAGAAGTCGTTCCCGGACTTTTGGAGGGTCTGGGAGGGGGTCACCGGCCCGTGACCGAACCCACCGCTGCGGCCTTCCTGATCGACCACCCATGTCTCGGGATCCCCGGGCCGACGGAACATGGAATCGGCCTTGGGTGGGCGGATGGAGAGACCGAGATCGATCGGGCCGGTCGCCTGGGGCGCCGTGAGCGTCTGGCCCTGGCCGTCCAGGCCGTGGCCACGGCGGCGCTTCTCTGGGAGATGGGCTACTGGCCCGGCTGTTCCGGCTTTTCCAACGCCCGGATCCTCCGCGACGAGCGGGGTGTTCGTCTGATGGTGAGCTCCGTGCCGCGCACCATCGACGTCATGGTGCGCAGACTGGGCGGCGGGGACGCCGCCATCCGGCGCCTCCGGGACGGCGTGCTGCGGGCGATTGGACGCCGCGCCGGTCTGCCGTCGAACCTGTTCGGCGCCGTCGAGGGACCGGACTGGCTGGACTTCGAGCCGTGGCTGGAACGCCTCCTCGACCGGCTGGGAACGCCGCTGGACCACTGGACCGCCAGGTCGCTGTGGGCGCTCTCGCTCGAGCCCCTTCCAGTGCCGGGCCGTGGGGAGGTTGGGTACTGGGCCGTACCGTGGCCGGGCGTGGCAGCCCGCCTCGCCGCGGCGGTCCACGCCACTCTGCGAGGCATGGGCGAAAGGGTCCTCTGGCTGGCTTCCGGCAAGGACGAGGCGGCGACAGCGCCGATGATATCCGCCGGCGAGGGTGGGGGCGCCCTGGTGTTGACCGGTGTGTTCGAGCCATCGGAGCTCCGGGCTGTGGAGCGCTGGTTGGGTGGAGGAGCGGGGCGGCGGGCCGTGGTGATCGGGCGTTTCCCGGCGGGCTGGGATCCCGAGATGCCCGTGCCGGTGAACGGCGACGCCATGGACCGCTCCCTGTGGATCGCTGGCGTCGACGGCGAGACCGTTCGCATGGTTCGTCGAAGGTGGCAGGGCCGGTTTCAGGCGGAGTTCCTGGCGGATGAGGAGGCCCTGACCCTCCTGGCGACCCGGCGGTTTCACGGGGGATCCAGTTCCACGCCGGTGCTCGATCCCGCGGCGACGATTGTTCGCCGGTGTCTCGGGTTGTTGCCCGAGGGTGTGCCGGTTCCCTTTGCCGCCGTGTGCTCCGGCTTGGACGAGGCCCAGGTGCGGGCCACGGCGCGAAGCCTCGGGGCTGTGAGCAGGGAGGGCCTCCTCGCCCTGCCGGTGCCCGAGCCGCTTCGTCCTGATCCCCTCCACCTCAAGGCGGCCGGCCTGCTGGGCCCGGACGATCCCAGGCGCCTGCTGGCACAATGGCTGGGCGGAGGCGCCGGGGACGAGCTCCTCCGCTGGGCGAGGCAGCGGCTCGAAGAGCTGGATGGCCTGGCGGTTCTCCGGCTCCTCGGCATGGTGGACACCGGGGCGTTGGATACCGTGCTCCTCGAGGTGCTCGCCGAGGCCGCTCTGGACACGCTCGACGTGGCCCTGCTCCGCTCCGTGGTCCAAGCTCTGCCCGAGACGATTCGGCCGGTGTGGCTGGCATGCCTCGAGGCCGTGGACGGTGAAGCGGTGCGGGCCCTTCCGCCGCCGACTGTGCGGGACGTCCACGAACATCCCCGGGCCTGCTCGGAGGTCGCCCTTCGCCTGTTGGAGCTCAGGAGGCACCGGGGCGGAGGGGACCTCCAGGAGCTGGCCGGCCTGGTCGTGGCGGCCGCTGCCCGCCTTGGCGGGCTGCTCGGCCGGCGGCTCGAGATGGAGGCCCGGATGCTGGCCGAGCCCGCCCTTCTCGACGACCGCCGCTGGCGGCGAGAGATGACCGCGGATTCACAGAAGCTCCGGCGGGCCCTCAGGCGGCGTGCAGGACTGGTTCGCATGTCCCAGGGCCGCTACCGGGAGGCCATGCGGCTCCTGGCACCGCTGGCGGAGGACGAAGAGCTGCCCGGCCGCGCGGGGCTCCTGGAGCTGGACCTGGGCGCGTTGACACAGATGGCGGGCCTGCGCGAGGAGGCCGACCGGCGGCTGCTCCGTTCGCTGCGGCTCTTGCGGGCCGCCGGCTTCATCCACAGGACCCGCGTCGTCTCCTTCGATCTCGGAGTCGGCGAGCTCGACCGGCTGCGGGTGACCGGAGCCCGCCGGCGCTTCCAGGAAGCCGGCGACGGCGAGGGGGATCCCGTCGCCCGGGCCGAGCTGGCGCGCCTGGCGTTGGCGGCCGGGGACGAGGCGGAGCTCGAACGGCTGCGGGCGGGGCTTCCCAGGGGGGAAGAGGCCCGGGAGACCGGTCTTGTGGAGGCCGTGGCCCTCCTTGACGGCGTTGCCGCCCTGTTGCGCCACGACCTGCCCGGGGCGAGAGAGCTCCTGGGCCGGGGAGGCGAGGAGGGGCGGGCGTGGATGCCGATCGTTGCCGTCCTCGATGGAGGTCCCCGGCCCGCTGCGGTGGACGGCGACGGCTGGGGGCTCGGCCTCTGTGCCACTGTTCTCGCCACGATTCGAAAGGGTGATGCGCCCCGCATGGAGGAGCTGTTGCCGCGCGGTTGCACATCGGCCCGGGAGGCCCTGGCGCTGGCCCTGTGCGAGCGCCTGGCGGGCCGGCAGGGCTGGCTGGGCCACGAGTTGCGCCGGCAGGCAGCCCGGATCCTCCACTCACAGGGGTTGACCGGCTGGGAGACGATGATCGCCGGGAAGGGTGGGGGGGAGAGGCTCCTCATCGAGCTCTCGTCCCGCGTTCTGGAGAGAGGCGAGATCGATGCGGTTCCGAAGGCGGAATGGCTCAAGCTGCTGCAATCACTCGGCGCCAGCGGGCTGGAGCTCCGGTCCCGTGCCGGCGGGCCACTCCTCTGGCACCTCGGGGAGGGCACGCCTGGCGAGGAGATTCAGCGGGGGCTGGTCGGCCTCGTCGCCCTTGGCGGCGACGGTGTCGTGGATGAGCGGTGGGAGCTGCTGGCCTCGGTGCTGGCGACGGTCGCCGTGGCCGAGGCGCCGAGGGACAGTTTGGACGATGACCTGGGCATGATCGGGTGCGCTCCGCTGATGGAGGAGCTGCGGACCGAGATCCGCCGGATGGCCCCCTCGGTGGTACCGGTGGTGCTGCTGGGCGAAACGGGCGTCGGCAAGGAGCTGGCCGCCCGGGCCATCCACCGGCTCTCGGGGCGGCCGGGGCCCTTCGTCGCCATCAACATGGCGGCGCTGCCCCAGGAGTTGGCCGAGGCGGAGCTCTTCGGCGCCGTCAAGGGCGCCTTCACCGGCGCCGACCGGACACGGCGGGGTCTGATCGCCGCCGCCGACGGCGGGACGCTCTTTTTGGACGAGATCGGCGAGCTCGAGCTGCGCCTCCAGGCGAAGCTCCTCCGCTTCCTGGAGTCGTCGGAGGTGCGTCCGGTGGGTTCGGAATCGGTGCGGGCCGTGGATGTCCGGATCGTCTCCGCCAGCAACCGCAACCTGGAGACGGCACAGCGGGAGGGGAGCTTCCGGCCCGACCTGTTCTACCGCATCGCCTCGGCGCAGGTGCATGTCCCGCCGCTGCGGCAACGCCGTGAGGACATTCCCGCGCTGATCGAGCACTTCAGCCGCCGGGTGACCCTCCGGGAAGGCGGCGCGCCGGCAGTCTGGGGTCTCGATGCCGTGGAGGAGATGCAGCGCTACGAGTGGCCCGGGAACGTCCGGGAGCTCCGGAACGTCGTCGAGGTCGCGTTGCTGCGCGCCGGCGGGGGGACCGTTCGCCGGAGGCACCTGCCCCTGGCCGGGCTCGAGCAGGCCGATGACTCCGAGCCCACCGAGCTGGATTACGAGGCGGCCATCCAGGCCTTCCGTAGGCGGTTGATCGTTCGCGCCCTCGAGCGCAACGGGGGCAACCGCAGCGCGACGGCACGGAAGCTGGGCATCTCGCGGCAGACGCTCCTCTACCACATCCGCTCGCTGGGTATTACCTGACCGGACCCACGCCGGCCCCCTGCCGGGGCCTGCCGTTGCAGCGGTTTTCGTGTGGCGGCGTTACCCGGCGTCTCCGCTGGCGATGCGGGCGGTGATCTCGGCGGCCTTCGCGGTGACGGTCTCGAGATCGATGGTTTCCAGCTTTCCGTTGCGAACGAGCACCCTGCCGCGGACCAGCACGTGCCGGACGTCCGCCGCGCGGGCGGCGTAGGCGAGGTGGGAGAAGGGATCGTACATGGGCGTGGCGTGGGGCGTTCTGAGGTCGATGCAGACGATATCCGCCTCCTTGCCCTCGCATAGGGTGCCGATCCGGTCGTCGAGACCCAGGACCCTGGCGCCCCCAAGGGTGGCCATGGCCACCGCCTCGCCGGCGGGGAGGACCGTCGGCTGGCCGGTGGTTCCCTTGTGGAGCAGGGTGGCCAGCTGCATGTCCCTGAGCACGTCGAGGGTGTTGTTGGAGGCCGGCCCGTCAGTGCCGATCCCGACCTTGACGCCGGCGGCGAGCATGGCGGGCACCGGGGCCACGCCCGAGCCCAGCTTGAGGTTGCTGGCCGGGTTGTGCGAGACGGCCACCTCGAGCTCGGCGAGGATCTCGATGTCCTGCGGGGAGACGTGGACGCAGTGGGCGGCGACGGTTCGTTCGGACAGCACGCCGAGGTCGGCCAGGTAGGCGACCGGGGAAACTCCCTTCTCCTCGAGGAGCTTCTCCACCTCCCATCGTGTCTCCGAGAGGTGGATGTGCAGCGGCACTTCCATCTCGTCGGCCAGCTCGGCCTCCCGCGCCAGGTTGGCGGCGGAAACGGTGTAGGGGGCGTGCGGGGCGACGGCAGGCGTGATCAGGGGGTGATCCTTGAACTGCTCGATCATCTCCCGTTGCTTGACGATCATCTCGTCGGGCGTGGCGCAGCGGGGGGTGGCGAAGTCGATCAGCGACTCGGCCAGGACGGCCCGCATGCCGATCTCGGCCAGCGTCTCACCAATTACATCGTCGAAGAAGTACATGTCCGTGGTGGTGGTCACGCCGGCCAGGAGCTGCTCGGCGGCGGCGAGCTGGGTGCCGATACGAACGGTGTCGGCGTTCATGTGCTCGCGTTCCGCCGGCCAGATGTGGCTCTCGAGCCATTCCTTGAGGGGAAGGTCGTCGGCCAGGCCGCGCAGCAAGGTCATGGGGAGGTGGGAGTGGGTGTTGACGAAACCGGGCAGGATCAGGCAGCCGGAGGCCTCGATGACCTCCCCGGTGGGCGCCTGCTCCAGCAGATCCTCCGCAGGGCCGACCGCCGAGATGATGCCACCGCTGATGGCCACCGCCCCGTTGGGGATCGGGCGGCCGTCCGGCTCCAGAGTGAGAACGGTGCCTCCAAGGATGATGGTGTCCCACGTCGGAATCGAGCTCATGATCGTTCCTCCCACCGGACGCCATGATCCCGAGCACGGATCTCTCGAGGCGCCGGAGCCACATTGTACTACCGGGCAGGCGGCTCGCGCGCGATC
>JAADFK010000162.1 GCA_013152925.1 Acidobacteriota bacterium
TGGCTGGGCTAGAGTGTTGCCGTGGATGGTTGGGATCTTGCCCTGGTGACCTGTGGTTCGCAGCTCGAGGTGGGGCTGGCGGGAGAGGGTCTTGCCGGGATGTCCCTGGTCCGGCTGGCGGGGGGTGCCCCGAGATCGAGGCTGCTCCTGGCCGCGGTGGACCTTCTGGTGGAGGACGCCGGTGGTGGACGTTCCAGCCTGTCCAGGGTGGTCGTAACGCGCGGCCCCGGGTCGTTCACGGGGATTCGCTCCGGGCTCGCCACGGCCCACGGGCTGGCGGTGGCTCTGGCGATCCCTGTGATCGCCTACAACAGCCTGCTGGTGCAGGCGGCACGGGTCGAGACTCCAGGGGAGGTCTGGACGGCCCAGCCGGCGCGGCGGGGTGAGCTCTACGTTCAGTGGTACCGGACGGCGCCCGGGAGCATCCCGGAGGCTCTCACCGGTATCGAGGTCATGGACGTGGAAGGGGCTGCTGACCGGGGCCCGTGGCTGACCGCCGGGGGCGTCGACCTCGGTGGGGCGAGCCGGGCTCCCGCCTCCCGTTCGCCGGCGGAGGCGGCCCTCCTGCTGGCCGCCCGGGGCGTACCCGGCGAGCCCGTGGAGCCCCTCTACGTGGAGGGACCCCCCATCGCCGGGGGTGGTTTCTGATGGCGGTCCGCGCCTTGCGGCCGACGATTCGCCCCCCGGGCCCGGGCGACGCCCGTGCCCTGGAGGAAGCGGAGCGGGAGTGTTTCCCAGATCCATGGCCGGGACACCTCTTTCTCGCCGAGGTGAGGGCGCCGGGACGCTTCCACCGGCTGGCCCTGGCCCCAGACGGTCAGCTCATGGCCTATCTCCTGGGGGTCTGGCAGTACCTCGATCTCCACATCCTCAAGATCGCCACGCGGCCGCCCTGGCGCCGCCAGGGGCTGGCGCGGCACCTGCTCGTCCTGGCGGGTGAGCACGTCATGGAGGCCGGGGGCGAGAGCGTCACGCTCGAGGTGCGCGAGTCCAACCAGGCGGCCATCCAGCTCTACCGGACCCTGGGCTACGAGCTCAAGGGCCGCCGCCCGCACTACTACGGGGACGGCGAGGACGCCCTGATCATGACATGGCGCGTCCCCCGGTCTCAGTGACCGGGCCACCCAGGCGCCGGGACGCCCAGTGGGACAAGGCGTTGCCAGAGGGGCCACGAGGCAAAGGTCCGTGAGCCGATGGCGCCGACCGGGCGCACGCCGATGAGAGCGTTTGTGGTCCAGACCTCGTCGGCGGCCAGCAGATCGTCGAGGCTCAGAGGCTGTTCCGAGGGGCTGAGCCCCAGCTCGCCCGCCGTGCCGAAAAGCCACTCCCGCAGCGTACCAGGCAGGCAACGCCCATCGGCTGGCGGCGTCGTGAGGTCGGTGCCGAAGAGGGCGAATACGTTGGCAACGGAAGTTTCCAACACCTGGCCGTCGCGGGTGACGAGGATTGCGTCGTCGGCCCCTCGATCCATGGCATCTCTCCTGGCACGGTCCCAGGCGCCCCGGGAGAGCATCTTGAGATCCGCCAGGGCCGGGATCCCCGGCCATCGAGCCACTGACAGCCGGGAGGGAGGCACCCGGGGGCCGCAGAAGGGAAGGGCGCCAGCGTGCGCACGGATGCTCCACGTCGCTCCTCCTGGATGCAGGGTTGCCGCGACCCGGATCTTCGCCGATCCCAGCAAACGATTCGCCTCCAGGAGCGCCACCAGATCGGGCTCCGGGGGAAGGCGGAACGAGGCGCCGGGCGACAGCCGGCCCAGCGTGCGGTGCAGCCGCTCCCGGTGCCGCTCCCACAGCAGGAGTCGGCCCCGCTCGCAGCCGACGGTGGTGAAGGCGCCCCACGCGACCTCGTCGGCCACAGGCGGCCTGCGCGGTCTGATGTTCCCATCGTCCCAGATCAGATGCTCCACGAAGCCTCCAGCCACGGCGCCAACTTGAGGCGGGATTCCAGCTCCTCGCGTCGCGGATCGGATCCCCATACGATGCCACAACCGGAGGCGCAGGCCACCGTCGTGTGCTTCCTCCAAGCCGTCCGGATCGGGAGGGCCAGCTCGAGGTTGCCGCGGCCGTCCACGACTCCCAGGACGCCGGTGTAGGGTCCGCGGTCCACGGGTTCCAGGGCGGCGAGGAGAGAGATGGCCGCTGGCTTGGGGCAACCGGTGACCGATCCCCCTGGAATCATGGCAGTCATGGCATCCCACCAGCGCAGCTCCGGGCGAAGCCGCGCCACCACACGGGCCACCCTGTGGAGCACCGTCGCAAAGCGGTGAACGGAGCCGTCGTCCACCACACGGACCGAGGCGGGGACTGCCACCCGCCCCAGGTCGTTGCGCTCGAGATCCACCACCATGGAAAGCTCGGACCGTTCCTTGGGATCGGCGTCCAGCTCCAGGGCAAACAGCCGGTCCTCCTCCCTCCCGGACCCCCTGGGCCGTGTTCCCTTGATGGGACGGGTTTCCAGGAGATCTCCCCTCCGGCGGAGCAGGAGCTCCATGGAGGCACAGGCGAGCTCCATGCCACCCAGGGACATCCAGGCCAGGTAGGGTGGCGTGCCACCGGTGGTGGCCAGCTCCAGTAGATCTCCAAGCCCCCCGTGCCATGGCTCAATGGTGAACCTGCGGGTCAGGTTGACCTGGTAGACCTCGCCCGCTGCGATGGATCGGAGAATCGCCTCGACACCATTCCGGAAACGCTCGTCGCTGAGACTTGGCAGCCAGTTGGCCCCGGGGGCCGGCCCTCCCGAGGCGGGACCCAGGCTCTCCGGTGTGTTTGGGCCGGGCTCCACGAGCCAGGCGGCGGTGATTCCACCTCGCTCCACCACGGGTCTTCCGGGCATCCCGGCGGCTCGCAACGCCTCCTCGAATCCCATCCAACCCACGAGCAGAGGCTCTTCTCCACGAGTGGCACGTTCGTCCCAGACCCGGCGCATGGCACGGTGAAAGCTCGGGAGCCGCCAGAGCTCCTCGCCGGCCTCCAGCAAGCTCCACCAGCCGCCCCGGGAGACGAGGGTCCGCTTGGAGCTCCACCAGCCTCTCCACCGTCCCCAACCCCCGCCACGGAGCCATGCCACATCCATGGCGGCAAGACTAACCCGGATTCTTCGTGAGGGTTCGCGACGAAGGGCGCGAGATGCCACGGCTGGTCGCGTTCTCGCAAGATGAAGGAGCGAAGGCGTGCTTCGAGCACCTCCAGTGACCGAGTCGAGAAGGCAGCGCCAGGCGTGGCGCATCGCACGCCCCAGCAGAAGGCTCATGAAGACTCCGGGCTGACAGCCTCTCCCCGGTTCTGTCCCCTCCCCGGGACGGCGCCCGCGGCCGGGAAGCCCTCGAAGGGGTCGAGACCACCCGTGGCCGGCCCGGCTGGTCGGCGGTACAATCGTGATATGGGTACGGTCTTTCGGCGTCTGGGGGAGTTGTTGCTCGAAGATGGTGTGGTGACCGTCAGCGAGCTCCACACGGCGCTGGAGGCCTGCAAGAGGAGCGGTGGCCGGCTCGGAACGCACCTCCTCCGGCTGGGCTACGTTCCGGAGCCGCAGCTCCTCAAGGCGCTTGGCCGTCAGTTCGGGGTGCAGCCGGTGACCTCGGACCATCTGGTGGCCGAGGCGGCGAAGTTCGAATCTTCGATCCCGATGGATGTTCAACGGCGTCTCAAGGCCGTTCCCTTCGAGCAACACGGCCGAGTACTTTCCGTTGCCATGGTCAATCCTCGTGACCTGGCGGCCCGGGAAGAGCTCGAACGGTTGAGCGGGCTGCACGTGGAGCCCTTCGTCGTGACTGAACGAGCCATCCGGACCGCGCTGGACGCGTCCGGAAGTTGGACGGAGGTCAACGCCGACGACGCCCAGGAACCGACCGGCCTGTTGGAGGTGCGGGACCTTGGCTCTGCGTGGGAGTCGCTGTGGAGGCCATCCGGTGTGCAGCCGGGGGCTCTGAAGGCAGCGCTGAGCTCCATCAAGGCCGATACGCCGCACGTGGCCATCGCCACCTTTCCCGGCCTGATGGAGATTCGGGGCGACGAGGTACCGCCCATGACCATGGAGGAGCTCCGCTCGAAGCTTCGCTTCAGCCGGCAACGAGATGAGGTGGGTCAGCTCCTGCTGTCCTTCGCGCGCCAGTACCTCGCCCGGGCGATACTCCTCGCGTTGCAACGGGACAACCTTGCCGGCTGGCTGGGTGGTGGCCGGGAGGTTTCGCTGGAAGACGTCCAGGCCCTCAACGTGCCCGTGGGGGAAAGCCCGGCGCTGGCGAACATGCTCAGCCAGGTCCGCCCGTTCACCGGCCGGCTCGGAGACGACGCCGGCACCCGGGCCGTGAAGGTCGTTCTCGGGCCACCACCGCCGAGGGAGGTCCTGGCCGTGCCGGTGAGAATCGGAAGGAAGGCCGTCGCCGTCCTCATCGGCGACCAGCCGGACGGCGGGCTGGGCGGCGTACCCGTGGAGGTGATTGCCGAGGCGGCGACACGGGCCGGTCTTGCGCTGGAGATCTTGATCCTGACGCGGAAGATCTGAGAGCGGGGGAAGGGCCCGAGGCGGGGAATACGTTTCATTTCCACACACTCTCAACCTTGTGAAACGAGGGACGAGGCTTGTGCGGCTGGCATTTCCTGGAACTTGCGCCTATAATCACAAAGGCATCTACAGCCATGCAGGTGCCGGCGAAAAGGAGGTGGGAATGGTCGATCCGGATCGGTTGACAGAGACCTTCCTGGAGATGATCCGCCGGGCGTCCACAGAGCTCCCGGCGGATGTCGTTGAGGCCCTGGACAAGGGCCGTGAGGCGGAACGGCGGGACAGCCTCGCCGAGAAGGCGCTGGTTACCATCCTCGACAACGTGGACCTGGCGCGTCAGAAGGTGGCGCCGATCTGCCAGGACACGGGAACTCCCGTCATGTGGATTCATCACCCCATCGGGGTGAGCACGCGGGTGTTGGAGAAGGCCATGGTGGACGCCGTCCGGCAGGCCACTGCCAGGCAGTTCCTGAGACCCAACGCCGTCGACACCCTGACGGGAAAGAACACCGGGGTCGGGACTGGACGCGGGATCCCCTTTCTGCATTTCGAAGAGTGGGACAGCCCCGACATCGAGGTGCGGATGATCCTCAAGGGTGGGGGCAGCGAGAACGTGGGCGCCCAGTACAAGTTGCCGGACAACGCTCTGGGAGCCGGCCGTGACCTCGAGGGTGTGCGCCGGGTGCTCCTCGATGCGGTCTTCCAGGCACAGGGCAAGGGTTGCTCGCCGGGCACGCTGGGCGTCTGTATCGGCGGAGACCGCGTTTCGGGTTATGAGGAATCGAAGCGCCAGCTCCTCAGGCCGCTGCCGGACGTCAACCCGGTTCCCGAGCTGGCCGAGCTGGAGGCCAGGGTGCTCAAGGAGGGCAACGAATTGGGCGTCGGGCCCATGGGGTTCGGCGGGCGAACGACCTTGCTGGGTGTGAAGGTCGGGGTGTTGGACCGCCTTCCGGCGTGCTACTTCGTCACCATCAGTTACCTCTGTTGGGCCGGCCGGCGGGCTGGCGTTCGGATCGGGGAAGGAGGGGACGTGACATGGCTGAGCTGAAGATCCCCGTCGACGACGAGGCCGTGATCCGCGAGCTCAAGGTTGGCGACTTCGTGGAGCTGACCGGCCGCATGATCACCGGCCGTGACGCCGCGCACAAGTGGTTGCTGGAGGAGCCCCGGGAGGACGTGGCGCCGTACATGAAGGGCACCATGATCTACCAGTGCGGACCGGTGGTTCGTAAGAATCCCGATGGCTCGTACGTCTTCGTGGCCGCGGGACCGACGACCTCGATCCGTGAGGAGCCCTACGAGGCCGATGTCATCTGTCAGTACGGCCTCAGGGGCGTCATCGGCAAGGGGGGGATGGGCCAGAAGACTCTCGATGGGCTCGGCCGCTGCGGCGCGGTCTACCTCCACGCCGTCGGTGGCGCCGCGCAGGTGTTGGCCAACTCCGTCACGAAGGTGGAGCGGGTTTTCATGCTGGAGGAGTTCGGCGTTCCCGAAGCACTGTGGGTCATCCACGTGGAGCGCTTTCCCGTCATGGTGACCATGGACTCCCACGGGCAGTCCCTGCACAGGGTGGTGGAGGCGGAATCGCGCCGGAAGCTGGAGGAGTTGCTGGGGCTCGAAACCTTGTGAAAGCTGCGGCGGCGACGGGTCTTCCGCCGGCGTCTGCGTATCGTGAACATTCAACAAGGGAGGTTGTCATGAGGAACAAGATCACGGTCATCGGCGCCGGCCACGTCGGTGAGACAGCGGCGTTCAATATTGCGAAGCTCGAGCTGGGCGACGTGGTCCTGATCGACATCATCGACGGGATGCCCCAGGGCAAGGCCCTCGACATGTTCGAGGCGTCGCCCATCTTCCCCTTCGATGCCAACATCAAGGGAACCAATGACTATGCCGACACGGCGGGGTCCGATGTCATCGTCATGACGGCCGGGTTGCCGCGGAAGCCCGGCATGAGCCGTGACGATCTTCTCTTCAAGAACATGGCCATCGTCAAGGAGTGCATCGGCCGGGTCGCCAAGGGCTCGCCGGACGCCATCCTCATCGTCATCAGCAACCCGCTGGACGCCATGGTCGAAGTGGCGCGGCGCGTGTCCGGCTTCCCCAAGGAGCGTGTCATGGGCATGGCGGGCATCCTGGACTCCGCGCGGATGCGGGCCTTTATCGCCATGGAGCTGGGCGTCTCCATCGAGAACACGCACGCCTTCGTGCTCGGCGGACATGGCGACTCCATGGTGCCCCTGCCGCGCTACTCGACGGTTGCCGGAATTCCCATCACCCACCTGCTGCCCCAGGAGCGCATCGACGCCATCGTCGAGCGCACCCGCAAGGGCGGCGGCGAGATCGTCAGCCTGCTCAAGACCGGCTCGGCCTACTATGCCCCCGGCATCGCGGCGGCCCAGATGGCCGACGCCATCCTCCGTGACAAGCACAAGATCCTTCCCTGCGCCGCCTACCTTGAGGGCGAGTACGGCCTCGACGGGATCTACATGGGCGTTCCCGTACAGCTGGGCCGCAAGGGGATCGAGAAGATCATCGAGATCGAGCTGACCGAGGAGGAAAAGGCGGCCCTGTACAAGAGCGCCGACGCCGTCAGGGGGCTCTTCGAGAAGTTCCCGGACGACCTGAAATGAGGCATCGGGTGGGGAGAGTCCGGGCCCTCCCCACCCTTCGTTCGTGTCGCCTCGGCGGCAGGACATCGAGATCCCGGCGGGCGGCTCTGATGCCGTCGAATCCTTCGGGAGGAGGTCAATTGAATCACCATGAGTGAGTCATCAAGCTTCTACAGCTCAAGCGTGGGGAAGAAGATCCTCATGGCCGTCACCGGCATGATCCTCTTCTTCTTCGTGCTGTTCCACATGGCGGGGAACCTCCAGATCTTCATCGGCCAGGTGGAGTTGGACCGGTACTCGCGTTTCCTTCACAGCGTTCCCGAGATCCTGTGGCTCGTGCGGATCGCCGTCATCTTCAGTTTCCTCGTCCACATCATCGCGGCGGTCCAGGTCTGGCTTCAAAGCCGCCGGGCACGCCCGATCAAGTACAAGGTCCGCGCGAACCTCGCCACGGACGTGGCGGCCCGCACGATGGTCTGGACGGGACCGATCATCCTGCTGTTCGTCATCTACCATTTGCTGCACCTGACCTACGGCGCCATCTACCCCAGCCTCTTTGAGGAGGGGCAGGTCTACCACAACCTGATCGCGAGCTTCCAGCTGTGGCCCATCGCCATCGTCTACATCATCGCCAACCTGGGGCTCGGGTTCCACCTGTACCACGGTCTCTGGAGTCTGACACAGACGCTCGGCTGGACGCACCCGCGTTTCGACAGCTTCCGGCGTGTGGCAGCGGCTGTGATCGGTATCGGCATCGCGGCCGCCAACATCGCCATTCCGGTTTCCGTCCTCGCCGGATGGGTCAGCTGAGGGGAGGGGAGACCACATGAAACTCGATGCACGCATTCCATCCGGTCAGCTGCCCGACAAGTGGAGCAGCTTCCGCGATCACGTCAAGCTGTTGAGTCCCGCCAACAAGCGCAAGCATACGATCATCGTCGTCGGCACGGGCCTCGCCGGCGCCTCGGCGGCGGCGACCCTCGCCGAGCTGGGCTTTACGATCAAGACGTTCTGCTACCAGGACAGCGCCCGGCGAGCACACTCCATCGCCGCCCAGGGCGGGATCAACGCCACCAAGAACTACCCCTACGACGGCGACTCGGTCTGGCGCCTGTTTTACGACACCATCAAGGGCGGCGACTTCCGGGGCCGTGAGGCCAACACCTACCGTCTTGCCGAGCTGAGCTCCAACATCATCGATCAGTGCGTGGCGCAGGGTGTTCCCTTCGCACGCGACTACGCGGGATACCTGGCCAACCGTTCCTTCGGCGGCGCCCTGGTTTCCCGGACCTTCTACGCCCGGGGCGCCACGGGCCAACAGCTCCTGCTGGGCGCCTACTCGGCCCTCAGCCGGCAGGTCGCTGCGGGCGCTGTCGAGATGCACCCCCGCTCCGACGTCCAGGACATCGTCGTCGTCGACGGCAAGGCCCGGGGCATCATCGTCCGGGACATGCTGACCGGCGAGCTCTCGGCGTACGCGGCCGATGCCGTCATCCTGGCCACCGGCGGCTACGCCAACGTCTTTTACCTCTCCACCAACGCCAAGGGCTGCAACACCACCGCCACCTGGCGGGCCCACCGCCGTGGCGCGGGGTTTGCCAACCCCTGCTACATGCAGATCCACCCCACCTGCATCCCCCAGTCCGGGGACTACCAGTCCAAGCTGACCCTGATGTCCGAGTCGCTCCGGAACGACGGCAGGGTGTGGGTCCCGAGGAAGAAGGGTGACACCCGCAACCCCAACGATATCCCCGAGGAGGAGCGCAACTACTACCTCGAGGAGAAGTACCCGGCCTACGGGAACATGGTGCCGCGCGACGTGGCCTCCCGGAACGCCAAGTACTGGTGCGACCGCGGCTATGGCGTCGGCCCGTCGGGGCGCGGCGTCTACCTCGATCTCAAGGATGCCATCGAGCGGCTGGGCGTCGAGACCATCCGCCAGCGATACGGGAACCTTTTCGACATGTACGAGCGGATCACCGGGGAGAACGCCTACGAGGTACCCATGCGGATCTACCCGGCGCCCCACTACACCATGGGCGGGCTCTGGGTGGACTACCACCTGATGAGTAACATCCCCGGCCTGTTCGTCCTCGGCGAGGCCAACTTCTCCGATCATGGCGCCAACCGGCTGGGGGCCAGCGCGCTGATGCAGGGGCTCGCCGACGGCTATTTCATCATTCCCAACACCATCGGCGAATACTTCGTCAACGAGCGGCTCCAGGAGGTGTCCACGGCCGCCGCGGAGTTCAAGGACGCCATGGCGGATGTGGACCAGCGGCTGAAGAAGCTGCTGGCCGTCAATGGCACGAAGACCGTCGATCATTTCCACCGCGAGCTCGGCAGGATCATGTGGGACGACGTTGGCATGTCCCGGAATGCCAAGGGGCTCGAGGACGCCATCCAGCGGATCGGCCAGCTCCGCGAGCAGTTCTGGAGCGACGTCCGGGTGCCGGGTGACAACAACGAGCTCAACCAGGAGCTGGAGAAGGCGGCCCGTGTGGCCGATTTCCTGGAGCTCGGTGAGCTGATCGCCCGCGACGCGCTGGCCCGCGAGGAGTCGGCCGGCGGGCATTTCCGCGAGGAGCACCAGACGGAGGAGGGCGAGGCGCTTCGCGACGACGAGCACTTCCAGCACGTGGCCGTTTGGGAGTTCACCGGTGAGGGCAAGGAGCCGGTGCGGCACACGGAGCCCCTGGTGTTCGAGGCGGTGACACCCACGCAGAGGAGTTACAAATGAAGCTGACACTCCACATCTGGCGTCAGAATGGCCCCAACGCCAAGGGCCGTTTCGTTACCTACACGCACGACAAGGTCAACGAGCACATGTCCTTCCTGGAGATGCTGGACGTCCTCAACCAGGAGCTGATCGAGAGGGGCGAGGAGCCCGTGGCCTTCGAGCACGACTGCCGCGAGGGCGTGTGCGGCATGTGCGGCTTCGTCATCAACGGTCTGCCCCACGGCGGCCGCAAGGGGACAACCACCTGCCAGCTCCACATGCGGCACTTCAGCGACGGCGATGAGTTGACCCTGGAGCCGTGGCGTTCCGCCGCCTTCCCGGTTCTGAGGGACCTGGTCGTGGACCGGAGCTCCTTCGACCGGATCATCCAGGCCGGAGGATTCATCTCCGTGCACACCGGCGCCCCGCCGGATGCCAGCACGCTGCTCGTTCCGAAGGACGATGCCGAGCTGGCCATGGACTATGCCGAGTGCATCGGCTGCGGCGCCTGCGTGGCGGCCTGTCCCAACGGTGCGGCCATGCTCTTCATGAGCGCCAAGATCGCCCACCTGGGCATGCTTCCACAGGGCAAGATCGAAGCGGACCGCCGAGTGCGGGCCATGGCCGAGGCCATGGAGAAGGAGGCCTTCGGCTCGTGCACCAACTACACGTCCTGCGAGGCCGCCTGTCCCAAGGAGATCTCCATCTCGGCCATCGCCAGGATGAACGCCGACTACCGGCGGGCCTTCCTCCCCGGGAAACCGGTGGGCGGGGGCAAGCTGGAGAAGGTGAAGCTGCTGCCGGCAACCTGATCGGGCGGTGCATGGCGCCGTCCCGAGCCGTGTTCTTCCGGCCCCCGTAGAACGCGGGGGCCGGTTTTTTGGCGCCGGAGCTTGACGCACGCCCGGCATTGGATGTATCTTGGTGATCAGCTAGGAGGCATCATGAAGCGGTTGCTGACTCTCGGAATCGCGTTGGCGTTTGTTTCACTTGTGGGTATTGCAGCCAGCGGCATGGCCGCCGACCAGGCGCCCCAGGGCATCACCCACGGGGAGTTCGCGCAACTGCTGTTCCAGTTGATGAGCACCAACGGCGAGACCAAGCTCTCGCCGGCGCGGGCTCTGGCGGAGGCACAGAGGATGGAGCTCCTGCCCGCGACCTGGGGTCCGGACTCCATCATGACCCACGGTGACCTGGCAGCCGTCGCCAACATCTTCGGGGTCACCTACGTTCCGCCTGGGGACGATATTGCGGTGACCCGCAGCTTTGCCATCGCCATCCTCCACCGGTACCGGCAGAGGATCGCGGCCAAACGCACCATGATGGTGAAACATGGCTTCTCGGAAGCTCTCGGGGCGGACCCCGGTGTCGACCGGGCCATCAGCCCCTCGAATTTTCAGTAGCCAACCTGAATTCACCGCTCGCGTCTTCCACCGCCGGGGCCTGCCCCGGCGGTTGTCATTCGTCCCTGGCGGCGGCAGCCCGGAGCTCGGCGACGACAGGTCTGAGGTCCGTGATTCCCTTTTCCTCGGCCAGCTCACGGAGAGCTCCCCAGTAAGGCTCGCCACAGCGGATACAGACGATGTCGTACCGGGCCAGGATGCGGACGGCTTCCGGCAGCTCCTGGATCAGGTCTTCGATCTGGATGTTCTCAGTGATCTCCATGGCTCCCTCCTCGATGTGTTGAGAGCTTACACCGTGTGGCGCCGAGTGCGCGTTCAGGTTAGACTACGCTCGCCCGCGCCATGGGCGGGTCAATCGTCGTATCAGGGAGGAGACGAGCTGATGAAGATCGAGAAGGTGGGTCTGGTCGGTTGCGGACAGATGGGCGCCGGCATCGTGGAGATCTCGGCCCGGGCCGGGTACACGGTGGTGGCCCGCGAAGTCAATCAGGAGTTGGCGGACAAGGGGTTGGCCCGGATCCAGAAGAGCCTGGAACGGGCGGTCTCCAAGGGAAAGCTCTCCGAGGAGGATCGCGAGGCGATCCTGGCACGGATCTCCATGACCACCTCGCTCGAGGATCTCGGTGACTGTGATCTGATCATCGAGGCCGTGGTCGAGCAGAAAGAGCTCAAGATGGAGATCTTCCGGGAGCTCGATGGGATCGCGAAGCCCGGGACGATTTTCTGCACCAATACCTCGTCGCTGGTTGTGACAGAGCTGGCCATGGCGACCCGGCGTCAGGACCGCTTCGCCTGTCTGCACTTCTTCAATCCGGTTCCCGTGATGAAGCTGGTGGAGGTGGTGCGGACGATCCTGACCTCGGATGAAACCTTCGAAACCATCTTCGAATTCGCCAAGAGCGTCGGCAAGACACCGGTCGCCGCGGTGGACAACTCCGGGTTCATCGTCAATCGCCTCCTGATTCCCTACCTGCTGGACGCCATCGCCTGCTACGAGCATGGCCTGGCCTCCCGGGAGGATATCGACACCGGAATGAAGCTCGGTTGCGGCCATCCCATGGGTCCCCTGGAGCTGTGCGATTTCATCGGCCTCGATACCATGTACCACGTGGCCGAGATCATGTTCGAAGAGTACCGTGAGCCGCGATTCGCTCCCCCCGGCCTGCTGAAGCGCATGGTGCTGGCCGGCCGCCTGGGCCGGAAGACGGGACGCGGTTTCTACGAGTACGGTGGGTGAGGAGCGGGCGATGCAGCACACCATGCTGAAGCTGGCCAACCGGGACGGCATCCTCTGGATCACCATCGATCGTCCCGACAAGCTCAACGCCCTCAACGCCACGGTGATGAGCGAGCTGGGCTCCGTCCTGGCGGAGGCCGCGGGCGACGACGAGGTGCACGCGGTGGTCATCACCGGCTCCGGGGACAAGGCCTTCGTGGCCGGGGCGGACATCGCCGAGCTCAACACGCTGGGGCCCGATGCCGCCAAGGAGCTTTCCCTCCGCGGGCAGTCGGTGTTCAACCGCCTGGAGCGGATGGACAAGCCAACGGTCGCGGCGGTCAATGGGTTCGCCCTGGGTGGCGGGTGCGAGCTGGCCATGTCGTGCCACATGAGGATCGCGACGACCAATGCCGTGTTCGGCCAACCCGAGGTCAAGCTCGGGTTGATCCCGGGCTACGCCGGGACCCAGCGCCTTCCCCGCCTGGTTGGCAAGGGCCGGGCCCTGGAGATCCTGCTCTCCGGCCGTAACGTGACCGCCGAGGAGGCCGAGAGGATCGGTCTGGTCAACCGGGTCGTGGAGCCGGTGGAGCTGACCCAGGCGGTCAACGGTCTCCTGACCGGGATTCTCCGCAATGGACCCCATGCGGTGGGCCGGTGTCTGGAAGCCGTCACCTACGGGCTCGACATGTCCTTCGACGACGGCTGCCTTTTGGAGGCGACGCTGTTCGGCCTCTGTGCCGCCGACCCCGAGATGCGTGAGGGTACGTCGGCCTTTCTGGAGAAACGTAAGCCCAACTTCCGGAGGTGACCCGTGGTTCGAGCGCTGGTCGGTCTGTTCGCCAAGAACCCCTTCAAGCCCCTCCAGGCCCACATGGAGATGGTCATGAGCTGCGTCCGGCTGGTGCCGGATCTGATGAAGGCGGTGGTCGCCGGGGACGAAATTGAGGTCAAGAGGGTTCGCAAGGAGATCACCCGGACGGAACACGAGGCCGACCTGGTCAAGAACGAGCTCAGGGACAACCTGCCGCGCACCCTGTTCATGCCGGTTTCCCGTGCCGACCTTCTCGAGCTCCTCCACCACCAGGACGACATCGCCGATGGGGCCGAGGATGCCGCCATCCTGGCCGACATCAAGCCCCTGGACATTCCCGGAGAGCTGGGGCCGCGGATCATCGAGTTTTCCAGGCTCTGCGTGACAGCCGCCGAGACGGCCGAGGACGTGGTCGGCAAGCTGGACGACCTGTTGGAGACGGGCTTCACCGGCCCGGAGGCCGACGAGGTCATGAAGCTGATCGCCCAGGTGGGCCAGCAGGAGTGGGAGGCCGACAAGGCGGCGTTCAAGCTCCTCAAGGAGATTCTCCGGGAGGGCGGCACCGCGAGCTGCGTGGATGTCCTCGTGTGGATGAAGTTGTGCGAGGCCCTGGGCAACATCGCCAACGCCGCCGAGCAGGTCGCCAACTACCTGCGTCTGATGCTCGCCCGCTAGGAGGACGCCATGCTCCAGGCCATCTTCATCGTGGCGCTTGTGGGCGGGTTCTACATGGCGTGGAACATCGGGGCCAACGATGTGGCCAACGCCTTCGGCACCAGTGTCGGTTCCAGGGCCCTGACCTTCCGGCAGGCCGTTGTCGTCGCCGCCATCTTCGAGTTCGCCGGCGCCATCCTGGTCGGTGCCCATGTGACGGGAACCATCCGGTCCGGCCTCTTCGATCCGACCCTCCTGGTCGGGAGAGAGACGACCCTGGCTCTCGGAATGCTCGCAGCGCTCCTGGCCGCCGCCCTCTGGCTTCAGGTTGCCACATACTTCGGTTACCCGATCTCGACGACGCACTCCATCGTCGGCGCCATCCTGGGCTTCGCCATCGTGGTCCTGCCGTCCAACACGATCGAGTGGGGCAAGGTCGGCAAGGTGGTGGCGTCCTGGGTGATCTCACCGATTGTCGGGGCTCTTCTGGGCTGGGTGATCTTCATGGCCCTCAAGGCGCTGATCTTCAACCGGCCCGACCCCTTGGTCCGTTCGCGGCTGGTGGCGCCGTACCTGATCTTCGCGGTCTTTTTCGTGTTGAGCCTGTCTTTTCTCTACAAGGGGCTCAAGCAGCTCCACCTGGACTTTTCGCCGTTGCACGCCATGGGGATTTCGGCGGCGGTCGCTTTCGTAGCCGGGTTGGTCGGCTGGGCCCTGCTCAAGGGCAACGGCGCCAGCGGCGAGTACTCCGAACGGCTGGGCGGCGTGGAGGAGCTGTTCCGTCACCTCCAGATCATCACGGCCTGCACCGTGGCCTTCGCCCATGGCGCCAACGACGTGGCCAACGCGGTCGGTCCCCTGGCGGCCGTCGTATCCATCACCACGACGGGGAAGATCCTGCCCAACGTCGAGGTGCCCATCTGGGTGCTGGCCCTCGGGGGTGCGGGGATCGTCATCGGGCTCGCCACCTTCGGATACCGCGTCATCGAGACCGTCGGCAAGAAGATCACCGAGATGAACCCCTCGCGCGGCTTCTCGGCAGAGTTCGGGGGAGCCATCACCGTGCTCGTGGCCTCGCGGATGGGGCTCCCGGTCTCCACCACGCACGTCATCGTCGGCTCGGTCATCGGCGTGGGCCTGGCCCGCGGCATGGCGGCGCTGGACCTCCGGGTGATCCGGGAGATCTTCATCACATGGATCGTCACCTTGCCCGCGGCGGGTCTTCTGAGCATCGGGTTGTTCTACCTGCTGCGGGCGGTTTTCGGCTAGCCGGAGGACGCCATGCGCGAGGGAGAGTTTCCGCCGGCCACCACCTGCCGCCTGGACGGCTGGGAGCCGCTCTGGTTTGGTCTCGAACCCACCGGCTGCGGCGAGGAAGAGCTGGCGAGGTTGCGGCGCGACGCGGCGCGACGGCTTCGGGAGCGTTTTCCCAACGGGAACGTGGCGGAAGACCAGGTCGTTGGGGCCGTGCGAAAGCTGTTCCGGTCGGCCGGCACCGATCCGACGCGGTACCGTCCCTCGTCCGAGGCCCTGGCGCGACGGCTTCTCAAGGGGGGCGAGCTGCCGGGCATCCACCCCGTGGTGGACCTCAACAATCTCCTCTCCCTGCGGCTGATGCTCCCCTGTTGCGTGGTCGATCCCAACGCCCTCCGGCCTCCCTTCGTGCTTCGAAGAGGGCGGGCCGGTGAGAGCATGGCGAGCCTGCGGGGTCCGTTCAACCTCGAGGGCAAGCCCGTTTTCGAGGATGCAATGGGGCCGTTTGGGACACCGATCACCGACGCGGAGAGGGTGCGCGTGGACGTGGACACTGCCGAGGTCTGGCTCGTGGTCTACGCCGTGGCGGGGATGGGGGGGACCGTGCGCCGCCGCCTCGAGGAGCTTCTCGTGGAGGCCCCGGTGGCCCGCCTGACGGGTTGACCCCGGAACGGTGGCCGGTCGTCGTCCGGTGCGGCACCTTGTCCGCTCTTGCCGGGAAACGTAAGATAAGATGGCGTCGTAAGGTAGTAGGATAGTCAAGATGGCGTGTGACGAGAGTGTATGAAGCGCGAACGGAGTGGAGGCGATCGTGAGCGACGAGCCGACTTCCTCGAAAAAGATCAAGGTTGTAGACCGTCGTTGGTTCAACGAATCGGGAGAGCTTCGAGCGCCGAGGCCTCCTGCCACCGGAGCCGGGGGCGGCGAGACCAAGGAAGAACGGCCTGAGGAAACGGCGCGGCCCGCCGGGTCATCCGGTTCCGAGGCGCGTCCGCGGGGGGCGACGCCGCAGACGCCGGGCGCCGGGCCGCAGGAGGGTGGTCCAGGCAAGGTGCGAAGGCCGTCGGGCGCCGAGTTTCCGCTGATCGTCGACCTCCTGGCCCAGCAAGCGGCGGTCCTGCTGACGGGGGCCCAGGGTATCGAGAAGAACCGGTCCCAGGCCAGGCTGTTCATCGACCTTCTGGACATTCTCCAGGAAAAGACCGAGGGGCGGCTGGCGCCCGAGGAAGCGGCGTATCTTCGGGATGTTCTGGCCCAGCTTCAGCTGGCATTCGTCGAGAGCGGCCCGTGAAGCGTTGGCTGATTCCCCTGGTCCTGGGCCTCCTGCTGGTGGCGCCGGCCGCCGGAAGCGCGACGCTCAGCGAAGGGTGGGCCCACGTACAGGAGGCTCTGGAGAACGGAGACGCCGGTGCGCTCAATGACACCGGGAGGGAGTTGCTCACGGTGGCTGGCGATCTCGGCGTGAAGCGCCTGACGCCCTACGCCCGTGCGCTGCTTTCCTGGGGCGAGACAAATAGCGGGCCCGTCGCCGAGACGGCGGTTCGCCTGGCGGAGCGTTTCGATCCGCGTTCTCCCGAGGTGGCGTTCCACCATGCGCGCGTCAGGTGGAGCCACGGTTCGTACCTTCGCGGCATCAGGGACTACGCCCGCGGCTGGTTCCTGTTGCTTGGCGATTGGAGCGCGCGAAGAGAGATCCTGTTGAGCCTGGCGCCGTGGTGGCTCCTGGCCCTGGCGGGCGCTCTGGCCGTCGGGGTCGTGTGGCAGACGGCTCGTTTCCTTCCCGAGCTCTTTCACGATGGCTGGGAGCTGGGCCGCCTGCTGTTCAGCCGCAGCAATGCGGTGGTCTTCGCCGCGGTGTTGGTGTTGCTTCCGATCTTTGCGGGTCTCGGTCCCGTGTGGCTCCTGGGGTGGCTCTTTGCGCTCAGCTGGAGCTACCTCGATGTGGGTGGCCGAATCACGGCGGCCGTGGTGTGGCTGCTCGTCCTGGCACTGATCCCGCTCAACGCGGTGTGGATCGGGAGAGCCCTGCGTCCGGCGGGGGCGCCGGCACAGGCCGTGGCCATGCTGCTCGAGGACCGCGCTGACCCCAGCGTTCTCCAGGAGCTGGCGGACCTCGGAGAGGTCCTCGGCTCCTCCGAGTCCTACCGCCTCGTGGCAGGGGCCCTCTTCCGGTTGCACGGCGACGATCTCAGTGCCAGGGTCGAGTTCCAGAAGGCGGCGCTCAGCGACGAGAACGATCCGCGCCCCTTGATCTTCCTTGGCAACGTGGCCCTCGATGATGGGAACCCTTCGGGGGCCATCCAGTTCTACCGCCAGGCGCTGCAGCGGGATCCGCGCAACGCCATGGCGTACTACAACCTCAGCCGGGCCTACGACCGCACCTACCGTTTCGAGGAGGCGGACCAGATGCGCCGGAAGGCTGAGGTGCTTTCCGACGGCCGGCCGATCACATCCGGGCAGCACGAGGGGAGCACCAGGGTCCTCGACCCGGTCCTCGGGTGGAGCGATCTCAAGCGGATGCGAGCGGAGGTCGGCCCCCAGACGTGGAAGAGCGCCGGCCTCGGGCCTGCCGCACTCGATCCCGCGGAGCTGGCCGTGCAACCGATTCCCATGGCGTTTTTCTTCACGGGCCTGTTCGGTATCGTCCTGGCCTTGGCACGGCGCCGGTGGATGTGGACGTCCACCGCCTGCGCCCGCTGCGGCAAGGTGTTCTGCCCTCAGTGCAAGACGGCCACCGAGAGCGACGCCTACTGCAGCCAGTGCATCTCGGTTTTCCTGAAACGTGATGCCGTGGCTATCGAACAGCAAGCGATCAAGGTCGAGCAGATCCGCCGGCGTGAAGCCTGGGAAAACCTGGGTCGCCGGGTGGCGGCGCTCGTCATGCCGGGCTCGGGGGAGGTGCTCCTGGGGCGCTGGAAGAGCGGCATGCTGAGCGCCTTCTTCACCGCGCTCTTCGTCCTGGGGGCCGCACTGTGGCTGCCCGCCTTCGTGGCCGCCCTGGAGCCGGAGATCTCCACGATCCCCGTCCAGATCGTCTTTTTCGGCGTGGCGGCCCTCCTCTGGCTGCGCTCCGTCATGGTCTCGTGGAAGAGGAGGTGAAATGGCCCTCGAGGGAACCCTCCGCGACTTCAGCTTTGCCGACATCCTCCAGTTGATCTCTCTGCAGAGAAAGACCGGGGTTCTCACCCTCAAGAACGAGGGCGACGTGGTGACGCTGTCCTTCCTCGAGGGGAAGATCGTCGCGGCCAGCTCCCTGAATCAGCATCCCCAGGACCGGCTCGGCCTGATCCTCCTCAAACGCGGCGCCCTGGACGAGGCAACCCTGGAGACGGCGCTGCGGCGCCAGGAGGAAACCCTGCAACGCCTCGGGCGGATCCTGATCGATTACGGGCTGGTTTCGCAGGACGAGGTTCGGGCCGCCCTGGAACAACAGATTCTCCAGATCGTCTACCAGGTGTTCCGGTGGACCGATGGGGAGTATCAGTTCTCCCAGGAAACCGATGTGGATTACGACCGGGATCTGCTGGTTCCCATGGTGGTGGACTCCATCATCATGGAGGGGGCCAGGATGACCGACGAGTGGCCCTTCGTCGAAAAGCGGATTCCCGATCGTGAGGTTGTGTTTCGGAAGGTCGATCCAGGTCTCAAGCTGGAGGTCGTCGAAGACAGCGACGAGGACGACCTGGACATGCTGGGCTTCACGTTCTCGGAGGTTCCGGAAGAGCCGGCCGCAGAGATGACCCGTGGCAAGACCCAGGTCTCCACGCGGCAGAAGGAGGTCTACGAGCTGGTCTCCGGCCGGGACTCGGTCAACGAGCTGGTCCTGCAAAGTCCGTACCTGGAATTCGAGACATGCAAGGCCCTCGCGGAGCTGCTGGACAACGGCCTTATCCGTGAATCCACTCCCGAGGAGCTGGTCCGGGAGCTCAGCGCTCAGGATGCTCCGTCCCAGGCCAGCGTGTTTCGGCTCTCCGGCATTCCCTGGCTGGCAGCGATCTTCCTGGCGCTTCTCGGTATCTCGATCAGCATCATCCCCCGCAACCCGCTCAACGCCGTCAGCCAGAAGGACCAGAACCTCTGGGACCGGTACGTCCTGCGGGGCGTTTCGGTGTTCAGGATCGAGAGAATCCTCGATGGGATCGACACGTACGTGCTGGTGCGCGGCGTCCCTCCGCAGTCGCTGAAGCAGCTCGTGGAGGCGGGGATTGTCTCCAGGAGCGGGATCGTAGATCCTTGGGGGCGGGCGTACCGGCTGATCGTCCGGGGCCATGGGGCGGAGGTGGCCGGTACCGATGCCCTCGGTCAGCCGGAGCCACAGTTGATGCGGGGCCGGGCCTTCCCCTGGGATGGGCCGGCCACGGGCGCCGGCGCCGGACCGGGCGTCATCCTGCTCGACTGAGGTCCGTTCCCCGGAGGTATTCCCGGGCACATTCTTGGTCCGGTGACGACCGACGAAACCGTTCACGATTCCCGGCGGCCCGGCGAGCTCCTGGACCGCTCCCCATACTTGACAATGTCAGACTCAGGTTCTATATTATGGGCTGACAATGAAAGTTGAGGAGGACTTCATCATGTCCAGAATTATCGGAATCGATCTCGGCACGACCAACTCGGTGGTTGCAGTGATGGAAGGCGGCAAGCCCACCGTCATTCCCAACCAGGAGGGAAGTCGCACGACGCCGTCCGTGGTAGCGTTCACCAAGAACAACGAACGGCTCGTTGGCCAGGTGGCGAAGCGGCAGGCCGTGACCAACCCGGAGAACACGGTCTTTTCCATCAAGCGCTTCATGGGCCGCTTCTACGACGAGGTGACCGAGGAGGAGCGTACGGTCCCCTACAAGGTGGTCCGGGGAGAGAACAACACCGCCCGGGTGGAGATCGCCGGCAAGCTGTACTCGCCGCCGGAGATCTCCGCCATGATCCTGCAGAAGCTCAAGCAGGCGGCGGAGGATTACCTCGGCGAGAAGGTCGAGAAGGCCGTCATCACCGTGCCGGCCTACTTCAACGATGCCCAGCGCAAGGCGACCAAGGATGCCGGGCAGATCGCGGGCCTCGAGGTGGCGCGCCTGGTCAACGAACCGACCGCCGCGGCGCTCGCCTACGGCTTGGACAAGAAGAGCGACGAGACCATCGCCGTCTACGACTTCGGCGGCGGCACCTTCGACATCTCGATCCTCGAGGTCGGACAGGGTGTCGTTGAGGTCAAGTCGACCAACGGCGACACCCATCTTGGCGGCGACGACATCGACCAGCTGCTGATCGACTGGATCGTCGACGAGTTCCGCAAGGACCAGGGTGTCGATCTCTCCAAGGACCGGATGGCGTTGCAGCGCCTGAAGGAGGCAGCGGAAAAGGCGAAGATCGAGCTCTCCTCGACCATGGAAACCGAGATCAACCTCCCCTTCATCACGGCGGACGCCTCCGGGCCCAAGCATCTCAACCTGCGCCTGACCCGGGCGAAGTTCGAACAGATGATCGAGCCGATCGTCCAGCGGACCATCGAGCCCTGCCGGAAGGCCCTCAAGGACGCCGGTCTCGAGGCCAAGGACGTGGACGAGGTGGTCCTGGTGGGTGGCTCGACGCGGATTCCACTGGTCCAGAAGCAGGTGACGGATTTCTTCGGCAAGGAACCCCACAAGGGCGTCAACCCGGACGAGGTGGTGGCCATCGGTGCGGCGGTCCAGGCCGGCGTCCTCGGCGGCGAGGTCAAGGATGTGCTGCTCCTCGACGTGACGCCCCTCTCCCTCGGTGTGGAAACTCTTGGGGGCGTGATGGATGTGGTCATTCCCAGGAACACGACGATTCCGACCAAGAAGTCGAAGACCTACTCGACGGCGGATGACAACCAGACCCAGGTGGAGATTCACGTGCTGCAGGGTGAACGGCCCATGGCCAAGGACAACCGGACGCTCGGCCGGTTCCACCTGATGGGGATTCCACCGGCGCCGCGGGGCGTCCCCCAGATCGAGGTGACCTTCGACATCGACGCCAACGGCATCCTCCACGTCTCGGCCAAGGACCGTGCCACGGGGCAGGAGCAGAAGATCGAGATTACCAGCTCGTCGGGTCTCAACGAAGAGGAGATCGAGCGGATGGTCCAGGAGGCCAAGATCCACCAGAGCGAGGACGAGGCCAAGCGCCAGGAGATCGAGGCCCGGAACAAGCTGGATGCCCTGGTCTACTCCACGGAGAAGCTCATCAACGACAACAAGGAGAAGCTCCCGGAGGCCGAGGTGAGCTCCGTCAACGAGGTGCTTGCCGACGCCAAACGGGCCCTGGAGGAGGGCGGCAAGGAGCGGCTGGAGTCCGCCTATGAACGGCTGACCCAGGCCAGCCACCAGCTGGCGGCCGTGCTCTACCAGGCGACGGGGCAGCAACCGGGCGGAGGCGCCGGGGCCCAGGGGCCGGCGGAGCCCCAGGGCTCGGCCGGGGCCTCCGGAGCCCAGGATGACGAGGTGATCGATGCCGAGTACGTGGATGTCGACGCCGAGAGCGCCAATTAGGCAGGGGTATTCCCCGCCTGGCCCGGGCCGGGCGGGAATGCCCCGGGCAGGTCGCGTGATAGAGTGTTGGTGGAACGGCTTGTAGCCGTTCCACCACTGGGAGGTGCAATGTCTCTGGCGTGGCCGGCTATCAAGGAGCTGTTGATGCTTCGGGAGAAGCTCAACCAGCTGTTCGATGAGGTCCTGGTCGATCGGACGCTGGGCGTCGGTGCGCCATCCAGTGGGCCGTACTGTCCGACGGCCGATCTCTTCGAAACCGACGACGAGGTCATCATCATCCTGGAGATACCGGGCGTCTACTCGGAGACCATCGACCTCCAGCTGCACGGCAACAAGCTGCGGGTCGCTGGAGAGATCGTCCGCGCCGGCGGTACCCAGGGCGGTCAGTTTGTTCGCATGGAGCGGCCCGCAGGGGTCTTCTACCGGGATTTCGAGCTGCCGGTGGACCGGTTCAGCGGCTCGCCCATGGCGGAGCTCGAACGTGGAGTGCTGACCGTCCGGCTTCCCAAGGCCTCGGAGCTCCGGCGCCAGCGGGTAACGATCGTCGAGGAGGGATGATGGCGGCGAGGCAACGGTACCGCATGATCTCGTGGGTGGCCGAACGGTACGGCGTTCACCCCCAGACCCTGCGGCTTTGGGAGCGTGAAGGGTTGCTCCGCCCCCACCGGTCGAAGGGGAACACGCGGCTTTATGATGAAGAAACCTGCGAGCGGCTGGAGACCATCCTGACCCTGACCCGGGACCTTGGGGTCAACCTGGCCGGGGTGGAGATCATCCTCAACCTCCGGGAGCAGGTCAAGCGGCTCCAGAAGGAAGTGGACGTTCTGACGGAGGTGCTGAAGCAGAAGCTCGAGGAAGAGGAGAGCGTTCCCCGCTACCACGCCATTGTCTCGGTTCGTCCGGGGACCATCCAGCCCGTGGATGGCGAATGAACCGTTCCGAGGAAAGAACCGACACCGAGCTCGCCACGCTCCGGAGATACCTCCGGGAGATCTCCCGGTACCCTCAACTGAGCCACGAGGAGGAGCTCGAGCTGGCGCGCCGGATCTCGGAGGGCGACGAGGACGCGTTGCGCCGGCTCGTGGAGTCCAACCTCCGTTTCGTTGTGGCCTACGCCAAACGGTACCGGAATCCCAACGTGCCCTTCCTCGACCTGATCCATGAGGGGAACCTGGGCCTGATCCAGGCCGCTCGCAAGTACAACCCTTTCAAGGACGGCCAGGACGTCAAGTTCATCACCTACGCCGTCTGGTGGATCCGCCAGGCCATCCTGCACGCCCTGGCCGAGCACGGGGGCGCCTTTCGCCTGCCCCAGAAGCAGGCCAATACGCTCTACAGGCTGGAGCGGGTACGTTCCGCCCTGACCGAGCAACTGGGCCGGCCGCCGTCGGAGTTGGAGCTGGCCGAGGAGCTGGGGATCAGCCTGGAGGACGTCCGGGTGCTGTCACGTGCGGCCCAGAGCTCCCTCTCCCTCAACGAGCCGGTGGACGAGGACCGGGACTCCGAGCTCGGTGACCTGGTGGAGCAAACCGTGCTGCCCGACGCCGACGAGCGCATCCTCCGGGAGTCCTTTCTCCAGGCGCTCCGGGACGCCCTCGACGAGCTGCCGGAACGGGAGCGCCGGGTTCTCGAGCTGCGCTTCGGGCTCGAGGACGACCAGCCCAGGACGCTCCGGGAGATCGGGGAGCTTCTCGCCCTTTCCCGGGAACGCGTCCGGCAGATCGAGAACCGCGCCCTGATGAAGCTCCGCCGGAGCCACAAGACCAAGGCCCTCGAAGGCTACCTGAACTGAGGGCGCCTGACCCAAGGGCCGAACCGCCGGATACCCGTTCCCTCCGCACCCCCGTCTGCCGCTCAGGGCCATACCGCGCTTTCGTCACGCTTGGCTGCATGCCCACCAATCTCCTGGATGCTCTCCCTCGCTTGTACCTTGACATCATCGCCTGGATACTCCTTGGGAGAACCCGGCCATCCGCCCTCCCTGGGTTTGATCGCGACGCTGGGATGACGGATGCGGCATCCTCCCACGTGAAAACCTGGTCATGCATGTGACCCTCAGGGTACTGTGGTTCCTGACAGGGCATGTGACGACCAGATTGCGGAGCTGTGGTTTAATCGGAGCATGGTATGCCTCGGGATCTCGGGACAGAGTAACAGCTTGAGGCGTCCGGTGGCCACGCCGGGCGATTGCGGCGGATTGGCACATGCAAGGGGTGATTCGGAGCAGTGGACGGTTTCCCGGAGTTGGCCGACAGCTCACCGGACGCGCCGGCGGAAAGGTGTCGTTGGTGTACGGAGCTGTGGAAGATGCATCCGCATGTGTTTCTTTCCAACCTGGAAGTTGAACGTCGCGGGCAGCGGCTGCTTTGCGGAGGCCCGGGTCCGGCTTCACCTTGACTTCGATGTCAGGTCGGCCCGGCACGCAAACGGACTTCGGGCTCAAACGCCGGGACCGCACGTTTGCCAGCCCTAAGATGAGCCACGTTGAAGCTCCGACTGTCTCTGTCGCCGGCGTGGGCACATCCGAGGATGGCTCTATTCTCTGGTTCATGATGCGGCCTGCAAAGCTGTCCAGAGGGGAAATCGCTGCGACGCTCATCGCCCTGATGATGGCGTTCGTCCTCGTCGCCATCTTGCCAAAGACGAGTTTTTGGGCCACCGACTGTGCCAACAAGTTCTTGCAAGTCGAGAACTTCGTGAACAACCCCGGGACTCTGGCCATCCCATACCCCGGGCGACGCATTGATCCTGAGCTCCGTTTCTTCCCAAGGGGGGGGCATCACTTGCTCGTCCATAACGGCGTGGTCTACTCGTTCTACCCGCCATACTTCCCCCTGTTAGTGGTTCCCTTCTATGACGTTCTGGGAAGCTGGGGACTGTATGTTCTTCCCTTGGCAGGTCTGGCAGCGTGCCTCGTGTTGTTCATACTCCTTGGCCGTGTGCTCGGATGCAGGGCGCCCGGGACGATAGCGCTGGCGATGGGGGTTTTCGGAACGCCGATCTTCTTCTATGGCGTCGTGTTTTGGGAGCACACTCTGGCGGCGGCTCTCTCTGGAGCGGGGTTGTTCATGCTCTTTCTTGCAAAGGATCGTCGCAATCAGTTGCTCCTTGGCCTGGTCGCTGGAGCGCTGGTGGGTCTGTCCACGATACTGAGGGAAGAGGGGTACGTTCTCGCGGCGGCCATCTTCGTCGCCTTCTTGATCTCACATCGTCGGCATGCGGTTTCCTTCGTCGCGGGCTGGTTGCCCGTCATGACGGCTCTCTGGCTGTTTCAATGGCATGTCTTTGGAAACCCACTTGGAATCCATGCGATGGTGTACGAGAACCACGTTTCGAAAGGTCCGCTCATCTTCCTGATGACCAAAGCCGGGGATCTCTGGCATTACCTTTTTCGTTACTGCGAGAACCCCATGTTAGCGGGCATCATCGGCATTCCTCTCGTGCTGGTGGTTGTGGTTGGCCTCGTACCCCGACGACCACGACCAACTCTGACCCTCATTGTCCTTGGGGTGGCCGTTTCGGCGGTGATGCTGGGGACCACTTCACTTGTAGTTGAAAAGCATCCCCTGCTGGCAACTCGTTTCACGCAGGGGCTCTTCCCAGGGGCACCAATCCTGATTCTGTTTGCGTTGGCCGGCCGGCTGTTGGCCAGTCATCCGAGGGGTATCGTCCGAACGGCGACGTTGGTTGGAGGTGCTGGCATTCTCGGAACAGCCTTGTTGCTCAACCGCCGGGACATAGGGATCATCTGGGGACCTCGGCATTTCTTGAGCATTTTGCCCGTTGTGCTCGCGCTCTCCTGGTTGGGATACCACGAGCTTCAAGGAACCATGAGGGGGCAATGCCAAAGGAAGATCCTGGCGGGGTTCGCCACAATCCTCCTGCTCTGTGGTCTCGTTCAGCAGGTCCATGCTCTTCGTCTTCTCGCGCTCAAGAAGAATGTCAGCGCCAGGCTTCTCGACGCCGTACGTCGGGACCCAACCGCGACGATCGTCACAGACGTCTTTTGGGTTCCAGAAGAGCTCGCGCCTGTTTTCTTCGATCGAAAGATTTTCAGAGTGTATTCTGCGGAAGATTATCTGATACTCCTTTCCCGCCTTGCAGCGGCTGAAACCCCGTCAGTCCTGCTGATCACAGGGAACGCCCAGAGCACCCTGCCCCCGGCTTTCCAGGACAGAATCCGTACCGGCCACAGCGAGCTCCTGGCCTTTCGCCCACAGCAGTTACCCGCCATGAACCTTGATCTCTACACCATCAATCCAGCCCCCCTTTCCGCACATCGTGGGCATGATTCCTCGTCAATTGTGAGCGTGGCATCTTCTGGCGGGAGAGTTGATCCTGAGGGGCTTGGTGGAGACGGAGGACGTGCTGCTGGAGGGATGTCAGCTTGGGATGGAAGGTGCAGAGGGGGCGCTGGTTTTCCGTCCAACTGGCACACAACTGCCGTGGCCCCGTCACCGAGCGGCCCAGGCCCCTGATTCTCCACGATCTTGCCCGTCCCGAACACATCGACGAGGAGGGTCTTCGGCGTCTGGTCAGGAGCACCAACGGTTTCCTCGGTCGTTCGAAAACCAAATGGCCACGGTCCATGACATGGTGGGCCGCGGCTTCGGGAGGTGCCACGTCCAAGACATTGACATCGTGTAACGTGCCATCGGAAATATGGTTGAATGTGAGGATGCTCCCTCGTAGATCCATCAAGGTGTGAAGTCTCATCCAGCGCGAAGCAACACCTGAATCTCCTGTTACCACTTCTGTGGAACGCGGGTAACCGGCCGTGGACTCTCCGTCAGCGATACAAGCTTGACGGATACCACGATGACGGCCCTCATTCCTGCTCGAAGAACCTCCGGATGGCCTCTTCCGGGTTCTCGGGGAAGAGGTCGGAGGGATCCTCGCCGACCCAGTCTTCGGGAAGGAGCTCCAGGTACTGGCGCTGGGCGAAGCGGCGGCCCAGGAGCACGATGACGCCGCGGTCATCCGCGGAGCGGATCAGGCGGCCCGCAGCCTGGATGACGCGGGTCATGCCGGGGATCAGGTAGGCGTAGGCGAATCCCTGGCCGTACCGGTCCCGGTACCAGTCCCGCAGGAGCTGGCGTTCGGTGCCGAACTGGGGAAGGCCCGGTGAGACCACGAGCACCTGGGAGAGCATGCGGCCGGGGTAGTCGACGCCCTCGGCGAACATGCCGCCGAGGACCGCCATCAGGAGGGTCGGGTGGCCGGAGCCCAGGGCCTCGAGAACCTCGCGCTGGGTGCGGCCGTCGGCGCCGGGGCGCTGGCGAAGGACGGTGTGAGCAACGGCGGGCAGCCGGTCGTGGACATGGGCGAGGAAGCGGTAACTGGGAAAGAGCACCAGCACGTTGTGTTCCGGGTGGGCCAGCCGGGCGATCCAGGAGGCGATGGGATCGTAGTTCTCGGGCCGGCGTTTCCAGGTGGTATCTACGGAGGTGAGGGCCAGGACCAGGCGGTTTTCCTGGGGGAATGGCGAGGGCACGTGGAGCGTCGCCGTTTCCTCCTCGGGGAAGCCCAGGACGTTTCTGTAGAACTCGAAGGGCTCCAGGGTGGCCGACATGGCAACGGTGCCGGCGGCCTCCCGAAGGATGCGGCCGATGAAGCGCGAGGCGTCCCGGCAGAGGATGCGAAGGGAGAGCTCACCGCCCGGGTCCCGCCGGACGAGGTGGACGAGCTCGTCGCCGCCCAGCCGCAGGACCTGGTGGAAGCGCGTCAGGGCCAGGAAGAGGTCCATGACGGGATCATCGGCGATCCACAGCTCGTTCTCGCGCTTGTACATCCAGTAGTCGAGCATGGCGCCGTCCAGCTCGACGCGCAGCTCGCCCACGGCGCGCTCGTCGAACTGTGCCAGCGCCTCGGCACCCTGCACCTCCTCCAGCGGGCCGACCGCCGTAGCCTCGATGTGAGCCGCGACCGCTGCGGTGATCTCGGACAGTCGGGAGAAGACCCTTGCCGTTCGGCCTTCCAGGAAAGCACCCGCGCGCGTGGTCAGGCCGGTACCGAGCTCGGGGGAGTAGTAGCCGCGGCTGCGGTCGGCCAGGTTGTGGGCCTCGTCGATGACGAGGATCGTGTCGCGAAGGGCGTTCCGTCCCATCAGGGCGCCGAGACCGATGGAAGGGTCGAAAACGTAGTTGTAGTCGCAGATCACCAGGTGCGCCGGGTCCAGGAGCTCCAGGCTGACCTCGAAGGGGCAGATCTCGTGGGACCGTGCCCGCTCCGAGATGACATCGGGGTCCAGGTGATCGCTCCCGGCGAGCAGCTCCCGGACGATTCCTGAGCGTGCCAGCTTGACGCCGTACTCCCGGGCGTAGGGACAGAACTCCTCGTGGCAGACCATCTCGGTGTGGGCGCACATCTGGCCCTTGGCCCGCAGTTGAAGGCTGGTGTAGCGTCCCGCCTGCATGGCGCGGGAGGTGGAGACGGCGATGCGCTGCTGGAGCGTCTTGGCGGTCAGGAAGAGGACCCGCCGGCCGCTCTCCAGCGCCACACGAAGGACGGGATGGAGGACGGCCGCCGTCTTGCCGCAGCCGGTCGGCGCGTTGATCAGCAGCTTCTGATCACTCCTCAGGGCCTCCTCCACGGCGCGGCCGATGCGTTCCTGGACGGGACGGAGCTCGTCATGGGGGAAAGGAAGCGAGGCCGCAGCCCGCCGCGCCGCGGCCAGTGACTCCAGGCGCCGGCGCTCGGCGGCGAGGATCCGGTGGACCCTGGTCCGGACCCAGGCGAACACGGAGCTTGGGCGCCATGGGACCTCCTCCCGCCGTTCTTCCCCCGTCGCGATGTCCACGAGGACCAGCTGCAGCCGGCACGGCTCCTCCGGGGGTGAGAGCATGAAGGCGTAGAGCCGGGCCTGCTGGCGGTACAGCTCCAGGCGTTCCTCGGCGTAGAGGTTGTGGAGGTCCACGGCGAAGTGGAGGGTCTTGATCTCGTCCACGCGGAGGACGCGTGGCCCGTCGAACACGACACCGTCGGCGCGGCCCGAGAGCTCCACGGTCCAGCCGTCGACCTCCACGACTTCCCGGACCTCCACCTCGGCCCGGTACCCAGGTTCGGCGGCGGTACAGGCCTCCTGGACGCGGCGGTGGAGCTCCTGGCCGAGCCAGAGGCGCGACAGCCCGGTGCCGCCAAGCCCGATGGCGCGGTGACCGGGGCCCTCCACAAGATCGCCGACGCTCAGCTCGATCCACCGGTTCCCGGAATCGATCCTGGCCCCCATGGTCTAGCGTCTCCCCGTCACGGTGGGGGGGGCGCCGGTCCGAGTGGTGAGCACCGCTTCCGCGGAGGCCGTGGCAGTGCGCCGGCGGCCGTCGGCGGTCCTTGCCCGGCGGCGCACCACGGAGCGGCGTCCTCGCGGTCTCGCAGCGCCGGGCGGTGGGGGAGGGTGGCTGACCATGGTCCTGCATTGTACTGGTAAACTCGGTCCCGCGGCCGACCGGCCGCCGGCAGGAGGTCAGATGGCGCGCACCAAGAGCAAGACTGGCACGAAACGATCGGGCCGGCGGCGCCCCTCCAGCAGGGGCGGGTGGGACAGATCCCGCTGGTTGATGGCGCTGGCGGTTCTGGGCGTCATTACCCTGATCGCGGCCATCCCCGTCTACCGCTGGTGGTGGCAGAAGGGAGAGGTTTCGGAGCTCGGCGAGGGCCTGAAGCTGCTGGAGCGGCAGGGATGCGTCAGCTGCCATCGGGACGGCAGCGGGTGTTGGCGCTGGCGGGCCGATGGGCGCCGGCCGGCTTCCACCGACGCCATCCGGGATGCGGTGCTCAACGGGCGTTCGGCCGCCGAGGGGTTCCCCGCCGCCATGCCGGCGTACGCCGGGCGTTTGCAAGCCCGGCAATGGCAAGGGCTCGTTGTGGCCACCGGGGTGCTGACGGGAATCCTCGGCGTCCCGGAGGACCAGGAGCTGGCGGCCGGCCGGGACATCGTCGCTCAGATGGGATGCGGATCGTGCCACGGGGCGCTGGGCGGTGGCGGCGTCGCCAACCCTGGATCGCTGACCGGTGCCGTGCCCGGATGGTACGGACGGAGCTTCGCGGCGTTGCAGCGGAAGGAGGGCGGCCTGGAGACGTTGCTCCAAGACGGTGGGAGGCAGCGGAAGAGCCTCATCCCCGGGGTCCCTCCACCCCTCCTGAACATGCCCCCGTACGGGGAACGCCTGGACTCCGTGGAGATGGACCTCCTGGTACGGTACCTGGAATGGCTCCACGACACGCCCCCATCCCTCGAGCCCTCCTGAGGCTTTTCCCTTCAGGAACGCCGGTTCGCGAGCCCTGCGGCAGTCTGAGGGTTCGTGCGATATGCCGTCGCGGGATTCCCCGTCTTCGTTGATCGTGCAGACAAACCGCTCGTTGCTGCACCCGGAGCCACGCCGGGGCCGGATGGAGGATGCACGGCGGTACCTGCTCCGGGCGTGCCGCCTGTACCGGACGAACCCCGAGGTCTGGGAGGCCCTGGCCCGCCTGGCCGAGGAGGGCGGCCACCCGGAGCTGGCCGGCCGGTACACCCGCAAGGCGATGCTGCGCCGCAGGGCGGGTCCCGGGGAGTCCGGTGAGCCGGAGGGGGGGGTCCGGCCCCGCTGACTGGACGTGTTGCGCTACAATCGGCCGTCGATTGGCGGAACGCCGGGCCCGTGCGGCCGGGAGCCGCCACAAGCTTGGAGGTGTCCAATGCGAGTCGAAGTGTTCTCCATGGCCCTGGCCGTCGCCCTCGCCGCCGCTGGCGGCGCGGCGGCCCAAAGCACACCACCGGCGCCCACGGCGAAGCCGGCGCCGATCCTCCACGTGAAGAGCGCGACGGTCGATGCCGGCGAGGTGCGGCCGGGGACGATCCTCGAGGGGAAGTTCATCTTCACCAACAGCGGTGACCGGCCCGTCAAGATTCTCAAGGCGGCCCCCTCCTGAGGCTGCACCGTCGCCGAGTTCGACTCGGTCATCCCGGCAGGTGGGTCGGGAAAGCTTATCGCGAAAGTCAAGACGCATCCGACGCAGGTCGGGAAGATCTCCAAGACCATCCGTGTGATGACAGATGATCCCGCGGCTTCCCGGCTGATCCTACGGCTTGAGGGCACCATCGTGGCGCCGGTGGAGATCCTCCCGCAACGGAGGCTCTGGCTGACGGCCTTCGAGGGCCAGGCCTCGGAGAAGGAGCTCCTGTTGCGCCGGCACGACGGCAAACCGCTCCACGTGACGTCCCTGGATGTCAACAACCCGGAGCTGATCGAGGCCACCTTCGAGGAGGTCACGAAGGCGGTGCAACACGGCGGCCTGAACGCCCGGTCCGGAGACGTGTGGATCCATGTGAGGCTCAAGCCCCAGATGGCGGCCATCTCACGGTCGACGCGGGTGAACGTGACCACCGACGATCCCGAAGCAAAGCTCGTCAATATACCGGTCTCCATCCGGATCCGGGCACGGGTCGAGGCGATCCCGCCGCAGGTGCAGCTATCGCTTCCGCCGGAGGGTGGCAAGGGCGCCCACCGTGTGCTTCACATCCGGAACAACATGGGCGGCAAGATCAAGGTCCTCGCCATCGCCAGCGATCACCCGGAGGACTTCACCGCAGAGCTCGTGTCCAAGCAACCTTCGTCCGACCAGGTCATTACCGTCCGCGTGACCGACCAGGCGGCCGAGAAGGAGCTCAGGACCAGGGTGTTCGGCAAGCTCCTCGTCACCACCGATGACCCCGGGGCCCGCGAGATCCGGGTGCCCGTCGTGCTCTGGAGGATGCCGCAACGGCGGCCCGTGCCGCCGGGGCAGAGCCGCGTGATCCGCCGCGGAGTCGCCCCGACCCCACCGGGCGGCATCATCCTTCATGCGAGGCCCGGCCGGCCGACCCCGGTGGAGAAGCCGGCGCCGGCTCCGACGCCGTTGCCGCACTGAGAGGGGAGGTTGTTGATGCTCGAGCCCACAATCGCCCGGGAGGATCTGGAAACCTGGGCGGGCTTCCTTCTCGATCATTCGCTCGGAGGCATCGTCCCTGAGGATCGTGTCATGATCAAGGGCGAGCGGATCTGCTGGCCGCTGATGGAGGTGCTCGAACGCCGCGTCATCGAGGCCGGCGCCGTCCCGGACGTCGTGCTCATCCCACCCAACAACGATCGCGGCCGCGTGTGGTCCTCCGCCATGGCGCGGCTTGGGGCCCGGGAGCAACTGGAGCGGGTACCCCAGTGGCACCGAGCCCGCTACGAATCCATGACCAAGTACGTGGAGGTCCTGGGCGCCGAAGATCCGTCGTCGTTCATGGCTCTCGAACCCGGCCAGCTCCAGGCGCTGGCGGCGGCGGATCATCCCTTCGCGGATCTCCGCCTCGCCCGTCCGTGGGTGATCACCCTCTTTCCCACACCGGCGGCCGCCGAGATGGAGGGCCTGGAGCTCGAGGAGTACACGCGCTTCATCGTGCGGGCCTCCACCACGGATCCCGCCCCCTTGCGGGAGGCCGAGGAGGCCATCGCCCCGCTGTTCGACGCCGGGCGCCGGGTGGAGATCGTCACCGAGCATCCCCGCGACGGGCGCCGGCTTGTCCTGCGCATGGGGATCGAGGCGGGACGGGGCCGGATGTCATACGGGCTCAGGAACTTCCCTGATGGCGAAGTGTTCACGAGCCCGGATGCGCAGACGGTGGAGGGCGAGATCTTCGTCGATCTTCCGGTCAACTACGGTGGCCACGACATTCAGGGGATCCACCTGCGCTTTGCCGGCGGCCGGATCGTCGAGCACTCGGCCGAGGTGGGCGAGGATCGTCTCACTGCTATCATCGAAAGCGACGAGGGCTCCCACCGCCTGGGCGAGGTTGCACTGGGCATGAACCCCGGCCTGGACCGGGTTCTCAAGCACCCGCTGTTCGTTGAGAAAGTTGGTGGGACCCTGCACATCGCCATCGGGGCCAGTTACGAGGATTGCTACGTGGACGACCCGGCGTCCCCCGAGGGGAAGAGCCGGCTCGAGGCGCTCGAGAGCCGGGGGGTCCTCAACCGCTCGGCGCAGCACGTGGACATCGTGACGGATTTCCGTCCCGGGGGCTGCGGCCGCTCCGTCACCATCGATGGTGTGCCGCTTCGTCCCCGGAACGGCGTCTGGGTCGTGGAGACATGAGAATGGCCGAAACCGGTGACACGGCACCGTCTGCGGGCGAGCTTCGTCCCCTGGCGTCCATCGCTCCCAAGGAGATCTTCGCCGAGCTGCAGCGCGGCGTGCTCGGTCAGGACACCGCGCTGCGCTACGTGGCGGTGGCCATCTTCAAGCACGTCACGGGGAAGGTGCCGGGGAACATCCTCCTGATCGGAAACTCCGGTACCGGTAAGACGACGATCATGAACAACATCCAGCGTCTCTACCAGACCTTCCCCGAGTACCGTCCCTTCCGGTCGATGACGATCATCAACGCCAACCTCCTGGTGGACTCGGACCGGATGGAGTTTCGGCCGGACCGCCTGTTGACCGCGGCCGAGCAGCGGGCTCGCTCGGTGCTGGGCCGGGACCCGACCGTGGAGGATCTCAAGGCGGCCATGGAGCGGGCGACCGTTTGTATCGACGAGATCGACAAGATGTCCTCCGTGGTGGCGGGCAAGCCCAACGCCATCGGCGTCGTCCTCCAGCAGGGACTGCTGACGTTGATGGAAGGGGAGACGGTCGCGTACAAGACCTACGCCTTCGTGGACGGCGAGGAGCGCGAGGTCACCTTGGACATCGATACCGGTGGCATGATGTTCATCTGCGGCGGTGCCTTCGAGGGCCTCTACGATCAGGTCTACCTGCGGGTGGCCAAGCCGGGCAGCGGCGAGAAGCTCAAGTCTCACGCGATCCGCACGGCCGACGGCGACGTACGGATCGAGGAGCGCTTCACGCTGGGGGATTTTCTCAAGGACGAAGACCTGTTCACCTACGGCATGGTGCCCCAGTTCCTCGCGCGTTTCGACAACATCGTCCTGCTCGACGAGCTCTCGGTCGACGTGTTGAAGGAGATCCTCCTCAAGGCCTTCGACTCGCCGTACCAGCGGTCGCGCCGGTACTTCGAGGTGCTCGACATCGAGCTCGAGATCGAGGACCTGGCGGCGGCGCTCATCGCGGAGCAGGCCCAAAAACACACCCGGACGGGCGCCCGGGCCCTGCGGACCATCTTCGGCAAGATCATCAACCGGCTGGAGTACGATCCCTGGAGGTCGGACGCCCTGGAGGAGCTTGAAGAAGGCAAACACCGCCTCGTTGTCACCGCCGGCCTGGTTCGGAGCAAGCTGGGGCTCTGAGCTGTTCCGCTCCAAAAGCGCGGTGTTCGAGCCGTTTCCGATTCCAGACAGCTGCGGGGATTCCCGGCCAGTCGTTCGTTCCGGTGTAGACTTGGTGCGTGGCGCAACCAGTCCTTCGTTTCGATCTGGATCTTTTCGATTCTCTGGGGCGACGATTCGAACCCCAGGCCATGGTGATCCAAGAGGACCGGAACCTGATCATGGGTGGCCCCCGGGTGCTCGAGCCCGAGGAGGATGCGGCCGCTGCCGCCGAAGCTGCCCGGGGCTTCGAGCCACAGCACCTGGGCCGGTTCATCCTCGCAGGTCCGCGAGCGGAGGCGCCCACGTGGATCTACAGGGCGGTGGTCCACGACCTGGAGATGAGTCCCACATGCCGCCCCGGCAACGTCCGGCGCTGCCTGGCCTCGATTCTCGTCGATGCGTCGGAAAGGGGCCTGAGGAGCCTGGGAACGGAGCCCCTGGGCCTGTGGCGGCGTTCGGGCCTGGACCTCGCAGAGATGGCCGTCGCCATCGACGAGGCGATCTTCGAGGCGGTCGGCGCTCTGCAAGACGGCGTGCGGTTGACCCTCCTGCTCAGGGAGTTTGAAACGCTCGAAGAGGTGTCCCGGCTGCTGCGCTCCTCACTTCTTCGCCGGGCCAGCCGGAGCTTCCATACGGTCGAAGGGGACGCCGCGGTCGTGGAAGCGCGGAGCCACGGCCGCCGGTACCAGTTTCGTTTTGTCCCCGGGGCCCTGTCCGGGTACCTGGTGACCAGGTCGAGCCATGTGGGTTGAACACAAGACGGGAGGATGACGGGGTGACACGCTACATGTTGGTCTATCTCCATCCCGATCTCGGCGAGCAGCGTTTCGAGCTTCACGAGGGCGCCACCTACCGGCTGGGCTCGAGAAGCTCGGCGGACATTGTCATTCCACAGCGGGACGTCTCGCGGAATCATGCGCTGCTCAGGGTGGACAAACACGCCCTCCACATTACCGATCTGAAGAGCAAGAACGGTACCTTCGTCAACGGCCAGCGGGTTGGCGCGGCGGAGTTCTTCCCGGGAGACCGGCTCCAGATCTCATCGGCGGAATTGACGGTTCTCGAAGTATCCTCCGGCACCTTCGCTCTGGCCGAGGAGATCCGCCCGGCCGGGCAGGCCGAGCGCGAATCCAGCGACGAATCGCAGACCGTTCAGTTTCAAAAGGCCTCGGGTCCCGAGGATCTGGCCATGTTGATCGAGGATCTGGCCGACTACGTGCAGCGCCGGGAGCTCTCCACCCTCCTGCACGGAGTCGTGACACGCTTTGGGCTCAAGTCCATCATGCTGTTCTTCAGGGATCCCGCTGGCAGGTTGGCCCTGGTTTCGAGCTCCGGGGAGCTGCCGGATGCGGGCACCTTTCACGAGGCGTTCAAGGAGGCGCTGCTGTTGCTGACCCAGCCCGGCGATGACGCGGCCGGTCGAATCGACCGGTTGAACCTTGGTGATGCCGTCTTCCTGGTTGCCGGGCTGCGACAGGGGTACTGTGTCGCCCTGGGCTGTGACGACCACATCCCGGCGGCCAATGACCTTCGCGCCATCGTTGCCACCTTCCGCGTGGTGACGGCGGTTCATGAAGGGGGCGCCGTCAGGGCTCCGGGCGCCATCCGCGTCAGGGGGGCGGAGAGGGATCCTCTCGGTACGATTCTCGGCGATTCCAAGGCCATCGACGCCTGCCGGAAACTGGCTTCGGAGTTCGCGAAGCAGGATGAGCCAGTGCTGATCACCGGTGAGAGCGGTACGGGGAAGGAGCTGTTCGCCAGGGCCATCCACGAGCTCTCCAGGCGTTCCGGCGGGCCCTTCGTTCCCGTCAACTGTGCCGCCATTCCTGCTGACCTGACGGAGGCGGAGCTCTTCGGCGTCGCCCCAGGGGCGGCCACGGGCGTCAGCGAGCGTCCCGGACGCTTCCACGCGGCGCGGGGTGGAACGCTCTTCCTCGACGAGATCGGCGAGCTGCCCGACGCCCTTCAGGCCAAGTTGCTCCGGGTGCTGGAGTTCGGCGAGGTCTACCGGGTCGGCGACGATCGGCCGACAACCTACGACGTGCGGATCATCTCCGCGACCAACCGCAGGATCGAGGAGGCGGTTCAGCGGGGTGAGTTCCGCGCCGACCTCTTCTACCGCCTGCACGTGCTCCATCTCCATGTGCCACCACTGAGAGAACGTCGTAACGATATTCCGATCCTGGTCAATGCGTTCCTCGAGGAAACCGCGCGGCAGATGGACAAGCGTGTGGCCGGGATCACCGTTCGTGCGCTGGACGTCCTCAAGGGCTGGAGCTGGCCGGGAAACGTCCGGGAGCTGCGCAGCGAGATCATCCGCATGGTGGCGCTCGTGACCTCGGGCGCCGTTATCGACCTCGACCAGATATCGCCGGATTTCGCCGAGAACGGCGGGGGCGCGGGGGACGGGGATCTCGAGAGGCTCCTTGGACTGCCCCTGAGCGAGGCCCGCGACGAGCTGGAACGCCGGCTGATCCTGCGGGCGCTCGAGGAGTGCGGTGGCAACCAGAGCCGGGCGGCCGGACGCCTTGGAATCAGCCGTGCCGGCCTGTTCAAGAAGATGCGTCGTCTCGACCTTTGAGCGCAGTTGCTTCCGCCGGTTGACAGCCGGTGTCAACCGGCGTTTACAGCTGTCGGACGTCTCAACCTCCCTGAAACTGACGAAACCACGTGTTCCAATGGACTTCGTGGGACTTCCCGTACCTGGAACAGGTCTTGCTAGTCACATTCACCATGGAGCGGATGGACGGTAGACTGGACGAAGGGGGAATGGAGCCGATTCGGCTGATCGGCGAGCCGTCCCCAGAGGAGCTCTGCACCCGGGTTTTCTCCGTCGGGCGGCGGCTCCTTCATCGATTCGATGTCCCCATGACCGAGACGCCTTCGGGTGTGCCGGCGACGCTCCTTCCAGCCGGCGGGTTCCGGCTCCTCGTCCTCGGGATCCCCGTGCCGGTCTTTGCCTACATGGGCGACGACAACCAGGAGCTCCAGCGCCGGATCGTGACCATTCTCAGAAGCTCCGGCGGCGCCGCCTTGAGCGGCGGACGCCGGGTGGTGTTGCAGTCGTTTTCAAAGTGCTTCGGTGCGGCGCCCGAGGAGGAGATTCTCGCGCTGTTGCCGAGCTTCAGATCCCTCAACGGACGCCGGAAGGCGGTGTACCTCGGTGTGCAGCTGGTGACGCTGTTGCCGCTGAGCGATATGGACGCCTCGTTGTGGCCCGGCGGCCCGCAGGAGATCCGGGAATGCGTCGACCGGTTTGAGCAGATGGTTCCCGCGTTGTACGGAACGTTGGATCATGACCTCGCCCAGGTTCATCAATCAAGAGTGGGCGGCGGCGACGAGCCCAGAACATGGGCGGTGGACCTGGCCGAGTGATCTGAGGACCCTCCATCCTCTTAACTCGTGGCTGCGGAGTCCCCTCCCTCGGACCCGCAGCCACACCTTTTCGTGTCCGGGATTCCCCCTGGCAACCCGGAAACGGGGAAGAACGGGGGGGACCGGATGGTGGTGCTGGACGGTCTTGGCGGGCGGGATGGGGCCCGTCCGCCTCGCGGCCTTGCGCGGACGCCGCCCGGGAGAACGCACAGGGTATTCCGTGGCAGGGGCGGAAGGCGTCCGGGGCATTCTCGCCGGAGGGGAGAAATGTTCCTTGAACCCGCCGGGGAGCGGGCCCGCGGCTGTGGCCGGGGGGTGGAGCCCGGAGGGGAGGGCGCCGGCATCGCTGCGCCGGTGGATGGATGTTCATGGGCGGGATCGAGCGCGTGTTGTGGTCCCCGCCGGGCCGGTGGCGCGAGCCCGCACCCGGATCCGCCGGGGGGTCCGTGGCTCGCGGTCGTCTGGGACGCCGTTGCCGTTGCCGTCGGTCATAAGGTAGAGGACGAGGCCGTCGTGGTCCGAGCACCGCTCCGGGCGGTCGGGGACGTCCATGAAGACATCCGGGGCGTCGGCGTTGCCGTGGGCGAGCTGGGTGCCGCGGACCCATGGCTTCAGATTGTCCGTCGTAAGTATGTGGTCGAGGACCTGGGCAGAGCCTTCGTGGATGAAGGAGTAACGTTGTGTTCCCGGTACCGTCAGCACCTGGTCGTCCAGGTCCGGATCGACCTCGTCGGAGGCGGGGATCAGGGCGCCCAGGGGGTCGGGACGGCCCGTGATCTGGCCCATAACGTCCACCCAGCCGTCGGTGAACTGGAAGGCGTTGAAGTCGCCCAGCACCACCAGGTGGAGACCGGGCTCGGTTTCCTGAAGCTCCTGGATCGCCTGGGACAGCCGCACTGCCTGCCGGTGGCGCTTCTCGCGGACGAAGCCGGCGTTGTCCCCGTCGATGCCGTTCATGGATCGCAGGTGGACGTCGAGCAGGACGAGTGGGAACGGGGCGCCGTTTCCCGTGAAGCGGCCGCGGAGCAGGAGGGGAGGACGGTCCCACAGTGTGAAATCGCTGGCTTCGTAACTGAAGCGCTCGTCCGCCTGGAGCTGTTCCAGCTCATCGACGGCGAAGGCCTCGTCCACGAGGTAGCCCACGTCGATGCCGGAGATGTCGTTGCCCTCCAGCAGGTACGGGACGTACCGGGGGCCGCCATCGGCGTGGATGGTGTCCGCCAGGGCCTGGAGGATGCCGATGTTCTCCACCTCCTGCAAGGCCACGATGGTGGGGGAACGGAGCACCTGACGGATCCACAGGGAGAGCTTTGCCAGGCGTTCGTCCACGATCTCCTGGGGCACGGCAACGTCCTCCACTCCCGGATCGTCGACGCTGTCCAGGAGGCGCTGGACGTTCTGCGTGGCCACGGCGATCTCCCCGCTGTGCCGGGGCCGGACGGGCCGCGCCGCGAACGGATCATCGATCACGTAGCCGCCACCGTGGATCCACACCTGATAACGGCCCCAGGTGTACGCCAGCGGACCCCTGAGGTCATGGATGGGGGCTCCCCCGGCGAGCCTCCCATCTGGAGACTCGATCGTGTCACCGCGATGGCTCATGTCGATGTCCAGGATCTCCGGGTTGCCGTCCCAGACGGGCAGGCCCGCCCGCCCGGGGTAGGGAATGCCCGGCTCGCGGAAAGCCCGGGTGGCGCGGGCCACCACGCGGAACCGGAAAAAGCCCTGCAGCGGACCCGTGATGGTGCCGCTGGGAATCCTGACCAGCATGCCCTCCAGCCTCTCCAGCGAATGCTCGGGGGGAGGATCGTCGGGGGAGGGAAGGTCCGGCCCCAGGTTCACGGGATCGGGGATCCGGGCGCCGTGGTCCGTGACGGTCACCCCCGTGGTGCCCGAGAGCTCGGTCATGCCGAAGTACTCGGCAACGGTGGCGCTGACCTCCACGGTGTCGCCCTCGCTGAGGTCGGGCCGCTCGCCGAGGTAAACGTAGATCCCGTCCGAGGTGGCGGGGTCCCCGTCCGAACGCTCCGGCGGCGTCTGCATGAAAAAGCCCCGGGTGGTCAGGGCAGTGACCACATTGGGGCCGGTGGTCACCACCTGGCCCACCAACGGAGACTCGGTCCCGTTCCCCTGGATTTCCCAGATCTCCGTGGCCGCCGCCGGTCCACCGAGTGTGAGCGCGACGGCCACGAGAACAGGAAAGCCGAGGTGCTTCGCCTGGAGACACGAGCATCCCATGGAGGAATGATACTGCTTTCTGGGCTCCTGCGGCACGGCAACGGTCACGGCTCGATTGGCCGGGCCGGGCCCGGGATGGCCGGCACGGTAGAATGGCCGTGTGAAGATCTACACCCGAACGGGTGACGGTGGCGAAACCGGGTTGGCCTCGGGGGGGCGCGTGGCGAAGGACGATCCCCGCGTGGAGGCCTACGGGACCGTCGACGAGCTCAACGCGGTGCTGGGCGTTCTCCTGGCGGAGCCGCTTCCCGAGGGAACGGCTGCAAGGCTCGGCCGGGTTCAGGTAACCCTCTTTCATCTGGGCAGCTCCCTGGCGGACCCGGAAGGCCGGTTGGAAACGGACGCCTCGCGCTGGGATACGGTCGGGCTGGAAGCGTGGATCGATGACATGGAGAAGGCACTCGAGCCCCTGAAGGCCTTCATCCTCCCCGGAGGGACCCGGGCTGCGGCACTGGCCCACCTGGCGCGGACGGTCTGCCGGCGGGCCGAGCGCAGGGTGCTGGCCCTGGCATCCTCGGGGCGGGGTGTTCCGGACGGCGCCGTGGCCTACCTCAACCGTCTCTCGGACCTGCTCTTCGTCCTCGCCCGCCGGGTCAACCGGCAGGCGGGTGTTCCCGATGTCCTCTGGAAGCCCGGCGGGCAGCGCTCGTGAACCCGGTCCGATCGCTGGCGCCGGGGTGTTGGACGGCCTCCCACGGGCTTTCCTGGTACAATGGCCGCGTATGACGGACCTAGGCATACCGGAGACATCCAAGGGCGGGGACGCGGACGTCCAACCGCCCCCTCCCCATCCCACGAACCGTGAGTGATACACCAGAGCCGCGCCGTGGCGCCGCCCCCGGCGGTGTGACGCCTCTTAAGCCCCACGCCGCTGCCGGCGCCGGGCCGGGCGGCCTGGCCGTCGAGCCATGCGCACCGTAGACCTCCGCGAACAGCACACGGAGCGGATCTTCGGCGTCCGTGACGTCAACCTCCGTTACCTGGAGGACCGGCTCCACGTGTCGGTCACGGCCCGTGGGGGCCGGGTCAGCATCGAGGGCGAGCCGGAGAACGAGGAGATCGCGGTACGGCTCCTGGAGTGCTTCGACCGGCTCCTGGAGGCCGGGGTTCCCGTCAGCCGTGAGGAGTTCCGGACCGGCGTCCGCGTTCTCGAAGAGGATCCGGAGATCGACCTGGCCGATTTCTTCCTCGATGCCAGCATCCCGGCGGCGCTCAAACGCTTCGTCGTTCCCCGGAACATGAACCAGCGGCGGTTCATGAGGGCGATCGTCCAGCAGGATTACGTCTTCTCCACGGGACCGGCCGGTACCGGCAAGACCTACCTGGCGGTGGCCATGGCGGCCGCCCACCTGCTGGACAACAGGGTCCGCCGTCTGGTGGTCACCAGGCCGGCCGTGGAAGCCGGGGAGCGCCTGGGCTTCCTTCCCGGGGATCTGGCCGAGAAGATCAACCCCTATCTTCGCCCCATCCACGACGCGCTCTACGACATCCTGGGCTTCGACAAGGTCTCCAAGCTGATGGAGCGGCAGATGATCGAGATCGCTCCGCTGGCCTTCATGCGGGGGAGGACCTTGAACGACGCGTTCATCATTCTCGACGAGGCGCAGAACACGACGCGCGAGCAGATGAAGATGTTCCTGACGCGCATGGGCTTTCACTCGAAGACGGTGATCACCGGCGACATCACCCAGATCGATCTGCCGACGGGGAGAAGGTCCGGCCTGGTGGAGGCTATCGAGATTCTCCGTGGGGAGGAAGGAATCGCCATCATCGAGTTCACCCAGCGGGACGTGGTCCGGCACCGGCTGGTCCAGCGAATCGTCGATCGCTACGAGCGGTGGGAGGCACAACACCTGTCCGGGAACGCGGGCCATGAGTAGGTCCAAGTGGCCTGGCCCGCGGCCGCGAGAGGGAGCTTTCGCGTGAGGAGCCGGAGGAAACACCGGTCTTCGGGCGGCATCGAGCGGGCGCTCCAGGTTCGCGCCGGCTGGTGGGACCGCATCATGGACCAGGCGGTGATCTGGGCCGGGCTGACGATTCTCCTGTGCGGCTGGCTGGTCATGCCCCGGACGGTGGGCCGGCTTCCAAACTGGAAACCCGGCGAGGTTGCAGCCTTCGACGTGGTGGTGCAGCGGGACGTGGCCGTACCGGACGAAAAGGCCACCAAACGGCTGCGGAAGGAGGCCCGGAGCGCCGTGCCGCCGGTCTACGACCTCGATCCACGGGTCCAGGAAGAAACGAAGGATGGCATCCGGGCGCTCTTCGCCCTGTGTGCCGACGAGCTGAAGGTCGGGGCGTTCTCCAGGGACGAGCTGGCGGCCACTTCGCAGCTGGACCTCGGGAAGTCCATGGCCAACATCCTGGAAAGCTCGGGCTGCTCCCAGGAGCTGGAGGGGGCTCTGCTCCGCATCGTTGCCCAGGTCTATGACCGGCACATCATCGACGACAAGCGGCGCATCGAACGGCGGGGCAGCAGCGGCATCACTATTCGGAACCTTCAGGGGGGCGCGGAACGGCCCGCCGATGCCTCCGACCTGGCCGCCACCATCGACCTGAGGACGGAGCTGGATCCGACCATCCGGTCAGCGGTTCTCGAGGAGGATGCCGTACGCCGCCGCTGGATCAAACCGCTCACGGGCTTCCTGGTGGCCAACCTGACGGCCGACCTGGTATACGACCGGGCGGAGACGGCCCGCCGCGTGGAAAAGGCGGCGGCCGCGGTGGCCCCGAGGTTCCAGAAGCTCAAGCGAGGCCAGGTGCTGGTCCGCCGGGGCGATACCGTCAGCCCGGAAGTGGCGGCCGTGTTGGAGGAGCTTCAGGCCCAACGGCTGGAGGTGACCAGCTACGCCTCCATGGGCGGAACGGTGGCGATCGTGCTGCTGATCGTCCTGGGATGGAGCCAGGTGGTCCGGCGTTTCGTGCAGGGCGGCGACTGGAAGGTCCGGCTTTCCACCATCATGATGCTGACCATCGTCTTCACGGCTGTGGATCGCCTGGGCCTCTTCGTGGCCGAGGCGGCGGCGCTCAACAGTCAGAGTCCGTTGATCTCCTCGGCCCAGGTTCTCCTCTGGGGCCTGCCCCACGCAGCGGGACCGGCGGCGGCGCTGATGCTTCTCGGCCTGCCCCTGGCGGTTCTCTTCGCGGTCTCCCAGGCCCTGTTGGTGGGCCTGATGCTCGGTGGAAGCCTGGTGATGGTGATCTTCGCCATGGCCACCGGCCTGGTGGCGGTCCTGCTCACGGAACGGTACCGGGACCGCGCCATGCTGACCCGGGCAGGCCTCGGTGTGGGCGTCGCCGGCGCCATTCTGGTGGGGATCCTCCAGCTGTACCGGGGATTGCCCGATTCGCCGGTGGAGACGGCGGTGGCGAGCGTGACCGCCCTGCTGGCGGGACCGGTGGCCATGGGGATCGCCACCTTCGTCCTGCCGATCTTCGAAGGGATTTTCGGGGTGACCACGGACCTTCGCCTGCTGGAGCTCTCGAACCAGAACCTGCCGCTCCTCAAGAGGCTCTCCCTGGAGGCGCCGGGGACCTACCAGCATTCCCTGGCCGTGGGGAACCTGGCCGAGGCCGGGGCCGCCGCCGTTGGCGCGAACGGCCTGCTGCTCCGCGTCTGCGCCTACTACCATGACGTGGGGAAGCTGGCCATGCCCGGGTATTTCGTGGAGAATCAGCGGGGAACCAACCCCCATGATCAGCTCAAGCCCTCCATGTCGGTCAGTATCATCAAGAACCACATCCGGGAAGGGCTGGAGCTGGCCCGCGAGGCCAAGCTCCCACTCCCGGTCCGCCAGGCCATCGCCACCCACCATGGGACGAAGTTGATCCGATTCTTCTACGCCAAGGCCCGGGAAGAGGCGCGCGAGGGCGAGGAGGTCCGGGAGAGCGATTTCCGGTACCCCGGACCGAAACCGTTCACCAAGGAGCTGGGCATCCTGCTCCTGGCCGATGCCGTGGAGGCAGCCTCGCGGACGCTGGAGAACCCGGGACCCAACAAGATCCGGGCCATGGTGGAGCGGATCGTCGAGGACGCCAGGGAGGATGGCCAGCTGGAGGACACGGAGCTGACCTTCAAGGAGCTCGAGCAGGTCAGCTCGGCCTTCCTGCTGGTGCTCAGCAACATGTTCCACAGCCGCATCGACTATCCCGGTTTTGATTTCAACAGGAAGAAGGAGCAGCGTGATTCGGGTATCCATCGCGTGGGAACGAAAAAGCCGGCGCCCGCTGGCTGAGCGGCTTCGGCGCCTCGTGCGTGCGGCCCTCGACTCTCTGGGCGTTGACGGGGCGGAGGTCTCCATCCTGATCACGGGAGACGACCGCCTCCGGGAGCTCAACCGGTCCTGGCGGGGGGTGGACCGCCCGACGGACGTTCTGTCGTTCCCGGACGGCGGAGAGCTGCCCGACGGCTGGCGTCTCCTCGGAGAGGTGGTCGTCTCGATGGATGCGGCCCGCCGCCAGGCCGTGGAGCTCGGCCACAGTGTGGAGCGCGAGGTGGAAGAGCTGGTCCTCCACGGGGTGTTGCACCTGGCCGGCTACGATCACGAAAAGGACGGCGGCGAGATGGAGGCCCTGGAGCTCGGGATGCGGAGGGAGCTGCTGCCATGAGCTCGGACCTGGTGCTGTGGCTGGCGAACCCGGTGACCCTGGCACTGGCCCTGGCCCTGGCGGGGCTGATGTTCCTCGTGCTCGAGATCCTGGCAGGTGGTCTCGGAGAGCTCGGCAACGTCCGGTTCCAGGGGCTTCTGGAGGACCATCCCGGGCTGTTGTCCGCCGGCCGTGACGGCCAACCGCCGCAACTCTCACGCCTGCTCGACGCCATCCGCTGGGCGGAGATCCTGGTGCTGTCGGTGATCTGGGCCCTCGCCATCGGCCTCGCCGGCGAGACCTCGGCGTGGAACCTGTGGTGGGGCCTCGCCGTGCCGCTCCTGGCCGCCGTCCTGTCCCGGCTGACCCGGCGCAGCATCACCGAAGAAGGGCTGGCGCTCCTCCTGCGGACCTGGCGGCCGCTCCTCGTGCCGATCCTGGCGGTGGTGGCTCGGGGAGGGGCCGGCGAGGTGGCAGTGGCCGGCGAGGACGAGGATGAGGAGGCCAGTGAGCGCGAGATCCAGGCCTTCCTCGATGTCGGCGAGGCGGCCGGGCTCTTCGAGGAGGACGAGGGCGAGCTCTTGGAGTCCCTGGTGGAGTTCTTCGACACCACGGTCCGCGAGGTGATGACCCCACGGACGGACATGGTGGCCGTGGAGGAGACGACACCCTTCGACGAGCTTCTGGCCCTGTTCGCCGAGAGCCACCGGAGCCGGATCCCCGTGTACCGGGACACCATCGATGACGTCAAGGGCGTCGTCCATGTGAAGTCCATGGTCGCGCACATCCGCGCCGGGACCCGCCCTTCGGCGGGAGAGCTGGCGTGGGACTGCCTGGTGGTGCCGGAGAGCAAGGAGCTGGGTGATCTCCTGCGTGAGTTCCAGAGCAAGCACCAGCAGATGGCCATTATCATCGACGAGTACGGGGGCACGGCGGGTCTCGTCACACTGGAAGACGTGCTGGAGGAGATCGTCGGGGAGATCCGGGACGAGCACGAGGCCGGAGAGCCACCCGAGTGGCGGGCGATCGGGGATGGCCGGTACCGTCTCCAGGGGAAGGCCCCTCTGGAAACACTGGAGGAGCTGTTCGGCGTGACGGTGGACGACGACGAGGTGGACACGGTCGGCGGCCTCGTGTTCTCCCGGTACGGCACGGTACCCGAGCCGGGGGCCGTGGTGACCGAGGAGACCCTGGGCCTGCGCTTCGTCGTCGAGGACGTGGAAGGACGCCGGATCACCTCGCTGGTGGTGGAGCGCCAGGGCGGGGATGAGGAGAAGGCCGATGGTTGAAGTGTCGCGCTCGGGGCTGGTGGCACTGGTCGGACGTCCAAACGCCGGCAAGAGCACGCTGCTCAACGCCCTGGTCGGAGAGAAGGTGGCCATCGTATCGGACAAACCCCAGACCACGCGCAACCGGATCGTTGGCATCCTCGACGAGCCGCGGGGGCAGGCGGTCTTTTTTGACCTGCCCGGCGTCCACCGTCCCCTGCACAAGCTCAACTCCAGGATGATGCAGGAAGTGCGCTCGGCCCTGGAGGAGGTGGACCTCGTGCTCCACCTGGTGGACGCCTCGGTGTCCTGGGGCCGCGGGGAAGAGTTCCTCTTCCACATGCTCGACGCGGTGCAGCCTGCCGTGCTCGGCCTGTTGACCAAGATCGACCTGGTGCAGCCCCGCTCGGAGCTGCTGCCCCTGATGGCCCGGTACGCCGAGCGGCGGCCCGGCGCCACGGTGCTGCCCGTCTCGGCCCTTCGGGAAGAAGGGCTCGACGAGCTGCGATCGGCGCTCTTCGAGGCGTTGCCGGAGGGGCCGCGCCTCTATCCGCCAGGGGTGACGACAACCCAGACCGAGCGGTTCTGGGTGGCGGAGGTCGTTCGCGAGAAGCTCCTGCACGCCACCCGGAACGAGCTCCCCTACACAACGGGCGTCGTCGTCGAGACCTTCGAGGAGGAACCCGGCCTGCTCCGGCTGGAGGCCATCATCCACGTGGAGCGCAACAGCCAGAAGGCCATCGTCATCGGCAAGAGGGGCCGGATGATCCGGGAGATCGGCACGGCCGCCCGCAAGGAGCTCGAGGCCAGGCTGGGGACGAAGGTCTGGCTGGGCCTCAGGGTCAAGGTCTCGCCGCGGTGGCGGGACGACGCTCGGATCCTCGCCTCCATGGCGCCGGGGGTGGCGGCTCTCGAAGGAGAGCTCGAGGGCTTGCTTCCGGAGCCCGGAGAGGGAGACGGCACGTGAGCCCCATCTACACCGTTCGCGTGTTCACCGCCGACGGTTGCCCCCACAGCAAGGCCCTGTGCGAGGACTTCCGCCGCCGTGGCGTTCGTTTCCTGGAGATCAACCTCAGCCGCGAGCCCCACCGCCTGGTGGAGCTCAGGGAGCACTGCTGGGAGCATCGCCTGCCGGTGGTGGTGGACCACGAGCGCGTCTCCATAGGCTTCATGGGCCGCTCCTCCAGCTTCGACGAGCTCGGCCTGGACGGCTGACGCCCGGACGGCCCGGGTGGGGCCGGTGGACGGGGACGACGGCAGCGGCAGCGTCAGGGAGCCGCGGCCACGTCTGTCGCCCGTGACCGTGAGCCGCGACCGTACCCGCTGCCGGAGCCAACGTCCGGTACCCCTGCCGTGACCGCGCTCCGCCCGCCGTGATGGGCTCCCCGGTTTCCCGCCTCACATCAGGAAGTACACCGCCACGGTGGCCGCCCCCCACAGGGTCAACAGCGCCAGGGCCAGCTTGCCCGTGGTGCGATCCCCGAAGATCAGGGCGTAGACCCCCTTCATGACGTTGTTGGAGGCGGCGGCGACGACCACGGCGGCGGCGGCGGTCGAGATGGTGAGAGCCTGGCCCGCAGATTGTGTCAGGCCGAGGATGAAGGGATCGACGTCCGTGGTCCCCATGATGGCCGACAGGAGGAGAACGCCGGTATCGCCGAAGCGTTGCGCCACCAGGCGGGTGACCACCAGGACGACGAGGAAGATGGCGGCGAAGGCGAAGGCCGAGGTCAGCTCCAAGGGGTTTCCCGAGGCGCGGCGCTCCTCGTCGCCGGGCTCGCTGGCCGGGTAATCGCGGCGATGGTACCGGTCCAGGAAGATTCCCACGAGAATGGCGGACAGGCCGGCCGCCCAGAACAGGACCGTCAGGCGTTCGGCCAGGTGCCGGGCGAAGAGCACGACGAGGATCCACAGGCGGAGGTACATGACGCCGGTGGCGGTCAGGATGGCGCCGGCGAACCGGATGGGACGTCGGGTGCTTTCCCTGGACTGGCGTGCCAGGACGACGGTGGTGGCCGTGGACGAGTAGGCCCCCCCGAGGACGGCGGCGGGAATCAGGCCGCGGCCGCCGAAGCGGAGCTGGAGCAGGTAGCTGAGGTAGGAGACGGCGCTGACGGCCACGACCACGAGCCAGATCTTGAAGGGGTTGATGGCGAAGGCTGTGAACTCGTGGTTGGGGACCACGGGCAGGATGACGCCGGTCATCAGCAGGAAGCGGAGCAGGGTGCCCAGCTCCTGGCGTGGAACGCGGTCGACGAGGCCCTCCAGCCGCTCCTTCTCGTGGAGGAGCAGGACGGCGATGATGCCCGTGGCGACGGCCAGCCAGTGGAATCCGGCCGCCGCGGCGCCTCCGAGACCGTAGGTCAGCAGGGCGGAGATCTCCGAGGTGATCCCCATGTGAGGTGTCTTCATGGCCGTGAAGTGGGAGATGGCCAGGAGCGCGCCGAGCACGAGGAGCCCCGTGGCAAAGGGTACGGCAGAAGCTGGAAAGGCGATGGCGAGCAGGAAACCGGACAGGCCGATCAGCGGGTAGGTACGGACCCCCCCGAAGAAGGATCCCGGCCGGTCATCGCGGTACTCCTCCCGCTCGAAGCCGATCAGCAGTGAGATGGCCAGGGCCAGCAGAAGCCCGGCCAGATCCGGAGGGAGGTGTTGCACGACGGTCCCCATGGGACCAGTGTACCAGCAGGGAGTCGCCGGGATGGCCGTTCCCCCCTCCCGGCGGATGGCCACGAGGCGTGTCGCAATCCTGCACGTGATGCTGCGGCCCGATAACCTCCAGGTCCGCCCTGGTTGCAACGGCAACGAGGGTGTTGCCGTCACGACGGTCCCCACCCCTGCAACCGGGTCGGGTCGGTGGTATCATCAAGAGCGTGGTTTCCGTGGGGGAACAGTTTGGATTCGGTCCTGGTGGACCGGGGGCTCCTTGGAGGTGCTTCATGTGGAAGATGCGTTTGATCGTTCGTGTCGCGGTTGCCGCCGCGGTCCTCGCCATGGTGGTTCCGGCCCAGGCCGCCGCAGGGGGCGGGTTTTTCCCACAGGGCGTTGCGTCGGGTGATCCGACGCCCGAAAGCGTCATTGTCTGGACGCGCGTCGTCGATCCGGCGCGGGCCGATGCCGATCTCGCCGTCACCCTGGAGGTGGCGACCGATCCCGGGTTTACGGATATCGTGGTCACCAAGGAGCTCACCGCCGAGGCCCGCTTCGACCACTGTGTCAAGTACTGGACCTACGGGTTGGGGCCGGCGACAACCTACTACTACCGGTTCGGCTACGACCCCGGGGATGGCGTCGCCTATTCACGGACGGGGCGAACCAGGACCGCGCCGCCGCCCGGCGCCGACGTCCCGGTCCGTTTCGCCGTGGTTTACGGCCAGGACTACGTGGGACATTACTACAACAGCTACGCGCAGCTGCTGGCGGACCATCCCGACGACCTGGATTTTGTCGTCCACATCGGTGACTACGTCTACGAGACAACCGGTGATCCTTCCTTCCAGGACCCGACGGACCAGCGCAAGGTGGAGTTCGAGGACACCGGCGGCGCCATCGCCCTGGGCGACCCGGACAACCCCTACTATGCGGCCGCCAGTCTCGCCAACTACCGGACTCTCTACCGGACATTCCGCAGTGATCCCATGCTCCAGGAGGTCCACGCCAAGTACCCCATGGTGGTGATCTGGGACGACCACGAGTACTCCAACGACTGCTGGGGTGACGTGGCCACCTACTTCAACGGCAGGAAGGACGAGGCGGACCCCGTGCGGAGGAGGAATTCCGAGCAGGCGTTCATGGAGTGGGTTCCCGTCGTCGCCGGCCTGAGCTCCGACGGCATCCTGGATATCGGTCCGGACGATCTCTATCCGAGCTCCCATATCTATCGCAACATCCGCTACGGTGCCAACCTCGATCTCCTGATGACGGACTACAGGGCCTTCCGGCCCGATCATCTGATTCCCGAGGGCGCCTTCCCCGGAGCCATCGCCGTCGACGAGCCCACGGCCCGTCAACTCCTCGGTGACGAGGCCTGGGATGCCGTACGGACCAAGCTGGATCCCTACGTGGACACGAGGACTCTCGGTCTCGACGTTCTCCGGGAGACGGCCAGCTTGATCGCTGCCCAGGCCTATCTGCAGGCGGATCCGGAGCTGGACCAGGCCGCCGCCATCGCCAAGGGCCAGCAGGCCCTCAGCGGCAAGGTCAGCGCGACCTACGTCAACCTGCTCTTCGAGGCGGCGGGGCTTCCCGCCCCCTTTGATGCCACGGCCATGGCCACCATGCCGCGCGGCGTTTCGTACCTCTTCCTTGGCAAGACCAGCCTGTACTCGTCCATGGGGTCCCGCTACATGGTCATGTACGATCCCTACCAGCTCCTGGCGGGTGCCCTCTTCGTCGCCAGCGGCGGCGCCAGCGAGAACGCCTACGGCGACGAGCAGATGGGCTGGATCACGGGGAGGCTGGCCATCAGCCCGGCCCAATGGAAGATCCTGTGCAGCTCGGTTTCCATGGCGCCCATGATCCTGGACTTCACCAACCCGGCCATCGCGCCCATGTTGCCGGAGGGGTTCCCGGATGCCCTGAAGACGCGGGTCACCATCAACGTGGATCAGTGGGAAGGTTTCCCCAACATGCGGGAGATCGTGCTCGGGATGCTTCGTGCCGCCGGCAAGACGGCGGTCATCTCGGGGGACATCCACGCCTCCTTCGTGGCGGACCACCAGGGGGTCTACGAGTTCACACCACCGGCCATTTCCTCCGAGAGCCTGGAAGGGATGGTGCTCGACGCCGTCAAGAGCGATCCCATCCTCGGGCAGCTCCCCGGCCTCGACGAGCTCCTCGCCCAGCTGGCGCCGCTGCTCCAGATCTCGGCTGCGGACGACACCCACTTCCCCCAGGCCGACCTGGCCTACGCCGAGACAAAGAGCAACGGTTTCGCCGTGGTCGATGTCGATGCTGAGACCTTGAAGGTTGTCTACAGGCTGATCGACAGCAGCGAGGTGACGACGAGCTACTACGACGATCCCGGAACCCTGGCAGGCCTGTTCAGGACCGTAGGTTTTGTCGTCCAGGACGGTGTGCTCAGCCCGCTCGAGGGTCAGTAGGGTCCGGCCGCATCACATGGAATTGTTGACGGCCGGCGGATGACTCGGGGGCCCCCACGGCGTGTGGGGGCCCTTTGGGTGGGGCCCGTGCGCATTGTCAAAGCTGTTTCAAAGGCATGCAATTGGCCTTGACGCCTGAAACGGGGGGACGGATGATCGAAACGATGGACAGGACTTTGCCACGCGTGTCGGATGATCGCCCTTCGGGCTGGCGGACGAGCCGAGGCTTCACCCTCATCGAGCTGTTGATCGTTCTCGCCCTGATTGGCATTGTCGTGGCCATCGGGATTCCCAACCTGCGGCGCGCCAGGATCCGCGCCAACATGCTCGAGCAGGTCCGGACCTTGAAGCAGGCGGCGGCCCTGGGGCGGATCAACGCCATCCGCTTCGGCAGCACCGTGATCCTCGGCATGCCGACGGGGGACGGCGTCACCATCCGGCTGTGGGCGAACACCAGCTCCAACAACAATGAAGCCTATGACGCCGGTGAGCGGATCCTCCACGACTGGGTATTACCGCGGGATATCAAGGTCATGGCGGACACGTCCCGCGCCCTGCGCCCGTTGAACGGGGACGGCAAGGGCATCGTCTTCCGGCGGGACGGCGTCGTGGAAGCGAGCAGCACCAAAGACGATACCGGCTGGGGCGCCGTCATCCTGAAGGATACCCGCGGCAACGAGCTGCGGATCTCCTTCGCCGGTGGAACGGGCACGGTCGTCGTCGAGATGAAGGATCCGTCGGGTAACTGGACGACCGATCTGAGGTACTGGAGGTACTAGGCGATGGGTGTGAGGAGAACGCGGAACAACCATCAGCAGGGATCGTGCCACGGCGCAGCGACGGGCAGCTCCCGGGGTATCCGTGAAAACGGCTTCTCTCTCATCGAGGTGCTGGTGGCCCTGGGGATCCTGGCCATCATCGTTCTCGGGATCGTCGGCCTCTTCACCCACTCCATGGCGGTCAACGCCTCCGGCTTCGACTACGCCAAGCTGGCCTCGGTAGGCCGGCAGGTGCTGGAGAACATCCAGTCCCGCAATTTCAACGACCCGGCCCTTGCCGCCACAGCATCGGCCCAGTGGCAGAACAGTGTGCCAGACGGGATGGAGGTGATCTATTCCATCCAGGATTACGCCATCACCGATTTCAGTCAGGTCCGGGGCACCGGTCCGAATCCGCCCCCATGGCCGACTCCCACCGGTGTGATCAAGGCGAACTTGAAGAAGATCACGATCCGGGTCCGGTCCAAGCATGACTTTCTCAAGGGGCGACGGGAGTTCGTCGTGACAGCCCTGAAGACGCCGAGCGGAAGGAACTCGGGAGGGAGTGGTCTGGGAGGTGCTGGGCAGGGTGGAGGTGGGCCATGATGCGCCGTAGCCGCGAGAGCGGCTTCAGCCTGATCGAGCTCCTTGTGGCGACCTTGATCTTCGCCCTGGTTTTTCTCGGCGTCCTCAAGATGCTGGACAGCTCCACCAAGATCTCCAAGGTGGAATCGGCCCTGGCCGACACCCAGGAGAATGTCCGGTACGCCGTATACCATATACCATCTGGCGCGCATCGCGCGGATGACGGGGGGAAGTAACTTGCCCCTTGCGCGCGGCGGTGGCACGTTTCAATGGGTTTCGCTCGAGATTCTCGATAACGTCACCGGCTCGTTCACAGATGACGCCGGGATGAGCCACAACGTTCTCAACGGGAGTGACGTTCTCAGGATCCGAGGTTTCTTCGAGAGCGCGCCCTATTTTCTGAATCCGACTGTACCTAACGCCGTCAACCTCAGCTCCGGAACGGTCACGATTCCAGAAACTACCACCGGTGGCAAGGTCCAGGATTTCAGCCACCCGCCGGCTATCGGCAAGGGCCTGGTGCTCACGGGAAGGGGTCAGTACGCCATCGGGAAGGTCACCGCCGTGTCAATCGATACGACGAGCCCCTCACCTCACCGGACCATGACCATCACCTTTTCAACGGGTGATGGAGGGCTCTGGCAGAGTCTCAACCCCAACGGCACCTGGGTACAGCCAACGTTTCCGATCTACCGGGTGGGCGTTCTGGACTCCTACAACTACTTCGTCGATCCCAATCTCCAGCTGCGGCGCTGGCGGGCGTCGGCGGCCAACGGCGGGAGCGGGACCGTGGAGCCGGTGGCCATCAACATCGGCTCGCTCCAGGTGGCGTTGGGTCTCGATGTCAGTGAGGATGGAATCCTCCAGGCCAACGAGTGGTTCTTCAGCGCCGCGAACCCCAACCCTCCATCGCATGCCAATGCGACCGATCCGAAGAAGCTGCCGCTGGCTCTCCGTATCACGGTT
>JAADFK010000163.1 GCA_013152925.1 Acidobacteriota bacterium
GCCGTCCGGCACAGTCTCGGCGAGATGGCGCCTGGGCAGGTGCTGTTGCTGGAGGTTTCCTTCAAGCCCGAGCCCCTGATGGAGGTCATGGGGCGCCAGGGTTTCGACCTCCACGCCGAGCCGGCCACCGGTGGCGGCTGGAAGGTCTGGATACGAAACCGCTAGGGCGTTCCCGTTCAGGTTCCTGAATTGGAGCTGGTGGTCGCTCCTCGGGTTTCTGGCGTGTGACCTTCCGGAGCGGTGGTATTGCTCTCGCGCACCGCGCCGGGTCGGAGCCGCTGTTCGTCGCGTCTCGTGGGCGGCCTGCCCTCCCAGAGCTGCCAGTAGGGTGGCTCGGCCGCCACCGGAACGAGCCCCGTGCGTCCGGCGAGATCGTCCAGGAGGCGGTCCGAGGGCAGCGACGGCGAACGGATAAGGAAGACGCGGTGGCCTCCGCGCAGGGCGATGGCGATTTGCCGTTCGAGCGCCGGGATCTCCATGGCGGCCGCCCGGGCGGGGCGATCGTCATACCACCCGGGATGCGTGGCGGTTTCCCGCGGGAAGGTGATCCAATGGATCCGGCGGGCTGGGGCGCCGAGGCCGTGGCGGACCCCGAGCAACCACCAGCCTGTTGCGATGACGAGATCGCCGGGGCCGGCCCGGCTCGAGATCGCCCGCGCCGCTTGTTCCTCGGGACGGGGTGGAGAGGTCTTCCACGAGTGGAGGGTGGTGGCACTGGCGCCGCCACCGACAAGTGCCAGGGCGAGAGCCCCGGCCAGGGCGGCCCGGCTCCGTGCGGCCGCGGCGGCCACCACGAAGACGGCGAACACCAGGAGGATCTTGTCCGCCTGATCCGGTGCGTAGACGGGCCGCAACACCGTGGTGCCCAGGACGAGGAGAGCACCCGCGGCGAGCCAGACGCCAGCAGCGGTCCGGGCCTTTTCGCCGGACAGTGCGCCGAGGGCTGCCAGGACGAGCCAGAGAGCCGTTCCCAAGATCGCGAGCACCAGGGGCGGGGAGGCGAGGTCGAGGAAGGGGGTCCGGAGCGCCGCGGGACCCGGCTGGGTCAGGGGAAGCAGCAGACGCCACCAGGCGGGGAGGGCGTTCCACCCCTTGGTCATCCACTGGAGGGAGGCGGCCGGCTGCCGCATCATGACAGGCAGCCAGGGGAGCTGGAGGAGCAGAGCCGCAAGAGTGCCCACAAGGACGCGGCGCCTCGGCTTCTCGCCAAGCAGGAGTCCCGTGGCGAAGACCGCCGCCGTCAGGATCAGCCCCAGGGAGTGAATCCAGCAGGCCGAGGCCAGCAGCAGGGCCAACACCGCAGTGGTGGTGCGCGAGGGTTCCCGGGTCAGGACGAAAAGGACGCCGGAGGTCACCGCCATCAGGAGGGCGTAGGGCCGCGCATCGGCGGCGGCGGCCAACACAAGCGGGTGGAAACCGACCAGAGCCGCGGCAGCCCACCGCACCCGCGCCTGCCCGCACGAGGCCACGAGAGCCGCGGCGGCCATCACCGCCACGACGGAGAGCAGACGCAGGGCCCGGACCGAGTCAGCGCCAAAGAGCTCGAGGAGATGGCATACGAGGTAGTAGCCCGGAGGGCCGGAGTCCAGGTGAAGCGCCTGGAGGATGGCCGAGACCGGACGCCGCGCCAGCTCCAGCGTGTAGAGCTCGTCGTGCCACGGCCGGCGCACCATCGTGCCAACAATCCCAAACGCGCCCGCCCCGGCCGCCGCGGCCAGGGGAGCCAGCCAATCCCGGCGTCCCATGGGATTAGGGTACCGCAGCGGGGACTGTGCGCCACCACGTCGCATCGGGGCTTGGCCGTTTCCGGTGTCTCCTCGCCGAACCGGCTGGACATGTGGTCTTCCGCAGAATCTACATGCCGGTTGAACGCTCCGGGCGATGGTAGGCCAGCCAGAAGAGACCGGCGCCGGCGAGGATCATCGGTGCGCTGAGCGCCTGTCCCATGGTCAGCCAGCCGAAGGCGAGATAGCCAATCTGCGGATCGGGCAGGCGGACGAGCTCCACGGCGAAACGGAACGTTCCATAACACAGGAGGAAGAGGCCGGAAACAGCCATGCGGGGCCTGGGGCGTCCGGAGAAGATCCAGAGAATGAAGAAGAGCACCAATCCCTCCAGAAACGCCTCGTACAGCTCGGTGGGGTGACGGGGCACTCCTCCCGCCCGCGGATCACGAAACACCACCGCCCATGGCAGACCGGACGCCTTGCCCCAGAGCTCTCCATTGATGAAATTGCCGATTCTCCCGGCGCCGAGGCCGAGAGGCACGAGCGGCGCCACGAAGTCGGTGACCTCGAAGAAGCTGCGGCCGGTTCGCCGGGCGAACAGCCAAACGGCGGCAAGAACGCCGAGGAGACCGCCATGGAAGGACATCCCCCCGTGCCAGATCTCCAGTATCTCCACAGGATGCGCGAGGTAGGCGGGGAGATTGTAGAAGATGACGTACCCGATACGGCCGCCCAGCAGGACGCCGAAAGCACCGTAGACTACGAGCCGGTCCACGTCCTCGTCCGACCAGTGCGAGCCCGGGCGGCGTGCTCGGATGCGGCCCAGCGCCCAGCCGGCAACGAACCCCGCCAGGTACATCAGTCCGTACCAGCGCACGTGCACCGGCCCGATGGAAAAGGCAATTGGATCAATGTGTGGGAGCGGCACGTTCGATCCCCCTTCGGCTCCGCAGGACAACGTTGAGGATTGTAGCCCCCCTCGTCCGGGGATGGCTTTCGCGAGCCATCCCAGCATCAGGCCGAGGATCCCCACGAGCGGCGGGCCGGATCACGCCTCCCCAAAGAGCCGTTTCCGATGAGCTTGGAGGAACAGGAGGTGTTTTCGATTCGAGATCTTCGCGATCCCCATCCGCGTCTCCGGGAAGTCACTGGTATGAAGCCGGCCCTTCCGCCGGTGTAGAATCGGCGTCCCCCGCCGGGGGAGGGAGATCTTCATGACGCTGATTCGAGTGGCTCATTCGCCGGATTCCGACGACGCCTTCATGTTCTACGCGCTCGCCAGAAACCTCATCGACACCGGGGACCTCCGCTTCGACCACGTGCTGGCCGATATCGAGACCCTCAACCGAGAGGCCTTCGATGGAAGCTACGAGGTGACCGCCATCTCGATCCACGCCTACCCGCACCTGGCCGACCGGTACGCGCTGCTGGACTCCGGGGCGTCCATGGGCGACGGCTACGGGCCGGTGCTCGTGGGCAGGGAGCCGCTGGCAGCCGATCGGCTGGGCGAGATCACGGTGGCCATTCCCGGCACCCTGACCTCCGCCGCCCTGGCCCTCAAGATGTGGAATCCCCAGCTGGACACCACGGTGCGCCCCTTCGACGCCATCATGCCGGCGATCGCTGCGGGCGAGGTGGACGCCGGCGTCGTCATTCACGAAGGACAGCTGACATGGCAGGAGGAGGGCTTCTTCAAGATCGTCGATCTGGGCGAGTGGTGGGCGGAAGAAACCGGCGGCTTGCCCCTGCCACTGGGGGGTAACGTCATCCGGCGGGACCTGGGCGAGGCGACCATGAGCAGGGTGGCGAAGCTGCTCAGGGAGTCCATCGAGTTCTCGCTGGCGCACCGGGGGGAGGCCCTGGATTACGCCATGGAGTACGGCCGTGGCCTGGAGCGCGAGAAGGCGGACCGCTTCGTCGGCATGTACGTCAACGAGCTGACCGTCTCCTACGGCGAACGTGGCCGGCGAGCCGTGGAGCTCTTCCTGCAACGGGCCCACGATCTCAAGCTGATTCCCCGCGTGCCCCGGCTCGACTTCCTCTGAGACCTTGCCGCGAAGGGTGTGGTGGTGGGAAGAAGGCGGGCCACGGATTGCCACGGACCGGGAGAGGGCAGAGGAAACGAGAAGGAAGCCACGGTTTCGCACGGATTGAAGAGAGCAATCCTCGGGCGGGCACCTTCGCACCGCCGTGAGCGCGTGCCGATCGCCGGGCTCCGCGGCGAGGCGGGAGGGTGAGCCGGGGGCGGCCCCCGGGCCGTTGCGTTCAGCGCCACCCCTCGGTTCGATCCGTGGCGTGCTTCTCGCCGTTCCTCGACGGTTCCTCCGGTCCCGGGCGCCGGGGCCGGACGCCGAGCATGGCGGCGGCGCCGGCCAGGGCCATGGCGGCCAGGGCCAGCCAGGCCGGGAGCCAGCCGGGGAATCGGTCGCGCAGGGCCCCGGCGGCGGCCGGGCCGAGAACCGTTCCCAGGTTGGAGAAGGCCGTGATGAATCCGAAGGCGAAGCCGACGGACTCGCCGGGAACCAGCCGTGCCGGCAGGGAATAGACGGCGGTGGGAACGGTCGTGGCGGTGATGCCGACCAGGAGCATGGCGGCCAGCGGGGGGAGGGTGAGGAGCGCCATGGCCGTCAGGACGCCGGCGAAGACGAGCTGCCCCGCGCCACTCCAGAGGGCGGGATGGCCCGTGCGGTCGATGGCCAGCCCGACCAGGGGGTTGAGCGTCAGCGAAACCCAGGTGATGGCGGTGACCACCAGGAGCCCCTTGCTGCCCCCGCCGGCCCATTGAGGGGCGAAGGTGAATACCGAGGCGAAGGCACCGAAGAAGAACATCCAGGAGAGGGCCAGGGCGACCAGCGAGGACGTGGGACTGGGTCGTCCGGGGCCGGCCTGTTTCTCCGTTCCGCCAGACGGGGAGGCAGATGGTACGGCCGCCAGGTGCAGGGGGATCGCCATCACCGCCAGGGCCGCAAACGCCAGGAGCTCGCCCCGCCAGCCGAGGATGGCCAGGATCCGGGGATGCAGGGTGAAGATGACGATCATGCTGGCGGGATAGACGGCGTTGAAGACGCCCATGGCCAGGGAGAGCTCCTTGCCGGTGAAGGCGGTGCTGATCAGGCGGGCCAGCAGGAGGTTGATGATCAGGCCGCCGATTCCGAAGAGCAGGCGGGCCAGCAACAGGACCGCGTAAGACGGTGCGAGGGCGAAAAGGACGCCGGCGCCTCCCATCAGGAGAAGACCGGCGAGGCCGGTCTTCCGGGGATTCCACCGGTCCACGGCAAGACCCAGCGGAATGGACAGGAGGATGGCGGGAATGGCGATGGCGCCCATGAGGACGCCGACCTCGAAGTTGCTCAGTCCGTACCGGCCCACGAGCTGGGGAATCAATGGCGGGACGGCGAAGAAGGTCACGCCGACGGCGAAGAAGCTGACCACCGACGAGGCGAGGACCAGCCAGCGTCGGTTTCCCGGGGAGTCGGCGGAGGTCATGCGAGGATTGTAGCCCGGGCAGGGGCGGGCGTGAGCGGTGAAACCGGTAACGGGAAGAACCTTTGGCCCGGTATTATCGTTCTTCCTGATGAGGGGAGAGGCCCTCAGGGGCCTCGGGAGCACGGAGGGGAGCATGAACGTCCGATTCGTCGAACCGTTGCAGTACTCGTGGCGATGGGCCAGGGAAGAGTTGTTTCACCCATTCGATCTTGGAAAGTGGTTGGTGTTGGGCTTTGCCGCATGGCTGGCCTACCTGTTTCACGGCGGCGGATACAACTACAAGGGTACCTTTGGGCCGGAACGAAACGTGGGCGATTTCAGGCACGTGACGCGGGCGGCGGGTCACGCGGTCAACGCGATCCTGGACCGGTTCTTCGCGCATCCCGTTGCGGGGACCTTGATCCTGCTGGGCGGATTGCTGGCGCTGGCGCTGCTGCTCGGCCTGCTGTGGGTCAGCTCCCGTGGCAAGTTCGTCTTCCTGGACGACGTGGTGCGCAACCGGGCGGAGATCGTGGAGCCGTGGAAACGTCTGGGTCACCTGGGGGATTCTCTCTTCCTCTGGCGCCTGGGCTTCGGTGCGGTCTCGGTCCTGGTCGCCGTTGTGCTGATGGGGTCCTTCGTGGGGGGAGCGGTTCTCTTCGCTGCCGGGGACCGGTTGTCGTTCGTCGGCCTGATCCTGGCGTCCTTCGGCGGTCTCCTGGTCGTTGTCACCGGAATCGCCCTGGTGTGCGTTGCACTGTGGACCGAGAACTTCGTTGTCCCCATGATGTACCGCTTCGATCTCGGCGTCCTCGAGGCGTGGCACCACTTCCTGCCCTGGCTGCGCAGGTACCTCGTCCACTTCATACTCTTCATCCTGTGGGTCTTCCTGCTCGCTGTCGGCCTGGTGACGGCCGTGGTCCTCATCGGACTGATGACCTGCTGTATCGGCCTGATCCTGGTGGCGCTTCCCTACGTTGGAACGGTGATCCTGCTGCCGGTCTGGGTGACCTACCGGATGCTCGGACCGGCCTTCCTGGCCCAGTTCGATCCCAGCTTCTCGCTGGTTCCCGTGGAGCCGGCGGGGCACGGGGAGCCGGCGGTTGCCGAAGGGGAGGGATGACGCCGGGGAGGAGCCTACAGGTTCCGCTCGACCAGGGCGGCCAGTGCCTCGATGTGGTCGGCCCGGTCGTTGAGGGCGGGGATGTAGTGGAAGGCCCCCCCACCGGATTTCTCGAAGAGGCGGCGGTTGGCCACTGCGATCTCGTTGAGGGTTTCCAGGCAATCGGCTGCGAAGCCCGGGCACACCACGTCGACCGAATCGAGGCCCTCGCGGCCAAGCTGCTCGAGAACCCGGTCCGTGGCCGGGCCGATCCACGGTTCACGCCCGAAACGTGACTGGTAGGCCAGGACCCACTCGCCCCCGGCCAGCTCCAGCTCACGCACCAACAGCTCCGTGGTTGCCGCACACTGGGAGGGATAGGGATCTCCGGCCACGGCGTAACGCTCGGGGATGCCGTGGTAGGAGATCAGCAGCCGTACGGGGCGGCCGTGGTGACGCCAGGCCTCCCGGATGGACGCGGCCAGGGCGGCGATGTACCCCGGCTCGTCGTGGTACCCGGAGATGAAGCGGAGCCCGGGCACGTGCCTCCAGGTGACAAGCTCGGCTGCAACAGCGTCGAAGACGGAGCCGATGGTGGAGCCGGAGTACTGGGGATACAGCGGGAGCACGACGATCGGCGAGCATTCCCGGTCGCTGAGCTTCGCCATGGCTTCGGCGATGGAGGGCGAGCCATAGCGCATTCCGGCGACCACCGGAATCGGCCGCCCAAGTCGTTGCTGGAGGAGCTTCTCCAGGCGGGATGCCTGCCGCCGGGAGACGGCAAGCAGGGGGGAGCCCTCGGCTGTCCAGATCGTGCGATAGAGGCCTGCCGAGCGGGCGGCGCGTCTGGGCAGGACGATCAGGTTGAGGAGAAGCCACCATGTCAACCGCGGGGCCTCGACCACCCTCCGGTCGAGAAGGAACTCCCGCAGGTAGCGCCGGACGGCAGACGGCGTCGGGGCGCCGGGAGTTCCCAGATTGACCAGCAGGACGCCGGGACGGGACGTACGGCTCATGGGGCCATGGTACACGGGTGCCGTCGGGGAGCTCACTCCTGTGGCGTCACAGGGCCGCGCCGTGACGCCGGCGAGCGCGAGGTTGGTTCAGGCCGGGCCCAGGATGAAGGGGTCGTCCCGCCCGAAGACGTCCTCCGAGCCGCTTTCCCAGGCGCCAATGACCCGGTTCTTGCCGGTCCTCTTGGCCCGGTAGAGCGCCATGTCGGCGGTCTCCAGAAGGACGGTGGACGTCGCACCGTGCTCCGGGTACGACGCCACGCCGATACTGACGGTGACCCGTGGGGGCGGATCGACCATATCAATGGCCAGTTGAGTTTCGGCCAGTGACACGCGAATACGGTCAAGCACCTCGAGGGCACGGTGGGCCGGGAGACCTGGGAGGACGATGGAGAACTCTTCCCCACCGTAACGGGCGACGAAGTCCTTCGTCCGGATGTTCCGGGCGAGGTGGGCGGCGATCTCCTTGAGCACGCGGTCCCCCACACCGTGGCCGTACCGGTCGTTGACCTGCTTGAAGTCGTCCACATCGACCATGGCAAAGGAAAGCGGCTGGCCGGATTCCGCCGTGTTTTCGATGGCGCGTTCAATGAAGCTGTCCAGGGACCGGCGATTGGCGATTCCGGTCAGCGGATCGACGAGAGTCTTGCGGTTGATGAACTCGATCTGAAGGCTGGAGAGAACGAAGGGCACGATCTGTTCCACGAGAACCTCGAGCGCCCGGAGATCCTCGGGGTCGGGCATCGGCTGCACTGGATGAGGGAGGATCAGCAGGTAGCCCAGGACACGATCGAGGTGGGGGAGAGGTACCGCAAGGAGGTGTTGCACACCGGGAGGTTGGGGGAGTGGGTGGGGCCAGCGGTCCAACGGTACCACGTGAAAGCTGGCCACGGTGGATCCCATGTCCAGGGCGAGGTCGAGGGTGTCCGAGCTGACGATCGGTGAGACATCGTCGGGCCAGTTCCAGTCGGAGCCTTCCCCGGCCCACGAGAGGAGGCGAACGTCCCGGCGGCGCTGATCACGCAGCATGAACCCGACCCAGCTGAACCCGAAGGCGATGGACACGGCGCGTACCAGGTTCTGACTGAGATCATGAAGGTCGGGCGATGCGGAGACCAGTTGATTGAGCTCCAGAAGGTGACGAAGCCGCCGTCCCTGCTGTTCGGCCTGCTTTTCCAGGAATCCGAGGCGTTGGGCTGTCTCGTTGACGCTGAGAGCTCGCTGCATCAGAAGGCTGACCGCACCGGCGAGCTGGTCGACCTCGGACTGCGCGACCACCGGGCGATGACCGAGCAGGGCGACGAGCGCATAGACGTGGTGTTCCCGCCAGACGGGGATGATGAGCTGATACGCGAAGCCGCCGTGCAGGAGGAGTGGATCGTTGTCCCTCACCAGGCGTGGTTCGGTCACCCGATTGACACGGCCGGAGAGAAAGAGGTACCGGCTTCTTTCGCGGAGCCGTGGAAGATCGTCGGGGGCCAGCGGCATGGCCGCCACCGTGCACGATGGGGGGGCGAAGGCGGGGTTGATGGCAACGATGGTCAACTCATGGCAAAGGGTCCGGTGGAGGTAGGCGTGAAGCCTTGACGCCACCTCGTCGCAGGAGCACAAGCCCTCGCCGCCGAAGCCCGTGCTCAGGACCTCGAGGACCTCGCTGAGCGCTTCCAGGCGGCTCGACCGCTCTTGCTGGCGGGAATCCTCCCGGAAGAAGGCTGGGAAGACCATGGGGACCACGAGTCCGAGCACCGCGAGCAGGGGAATCTTGAGCGCCAGGCCCGAGATGACCAGCACCGCCGCCGTCAATAACAGCAGGGTCGCCGCCAGCTCCGCCCAGATCCCGATGTTCCTCTGCACGTCCCGTGCGCGGACAAGACGCGCCAGGGGAAGGATGAGCAGCGCCGTTGCGAACATGGCGATCAGCCGGAGGAAACCCTGGGTCAGGCCGGGAAAGGTCTGGGCCGCACCCATGGCGGCGATGCCCATGGGGAGGAGAGACTCGATCAGGCGTTCCGGGCGGTACCAGCTTTCGACGGCCAGGCTGATCAACGCCGTTATCACGGTGACCCACATGGGGAAACCGCAGACAGCGGTGACGAAGAACACGACGGTCGCCCACGGGACGGAGCTGTGCCGCCAGCGCCTCGACGCCAGGGCGATGAGGATGGTGGCGAAAACCAGGACAATGATAACCGCCGTCATGGTGCTTCAACTGTCAGTTCGGGATGCAGACCGCGCACCCCTGAGCTCCAACATTGGTGGCAGTGTACGGGATGCATTGTGAGCTGTCAAAGGTTAGGTTATAACCAACTCCTTATATACTAAATCAAGATAAGTTCTCAAAGCTAAACGAGATGTTGCAAGTTTCCAATTGACGGGTTAGAGTCCCCCGGAAACGGTGGAGGGTTGACGCTCCGCCGAAAGGAGGATGCGGGTGGCCACGTTGATTTCCAAGGAGACGATCGCTCCTCAATTCACCAGGTACGTCCTGGAGTGTGAGCCCATCGCCCGGAAGCACCGGGCTGGGCAGTTCGTCATGGTGCTGATCCATGATCACGGCGAGCGGATTCCCCTGACCATCGCTGACTCGGATGCCGAGGCGGGTACCATCACGCTGGTCGTCCAGGCCGTGGGCAAGACGACCATGGAAATGGAGCTCCTGGAGCCGGGCGCGGAGATCCAGGTGGCCGGGCCGCTGGGGACGCCGACCCACGTGGAGCGTGTGGGCACGTGCGTCTGTATCGGGGGTGGGGCCGGCATTGCGCCGCTGTACCCCATCGCCAAGGCCATGAAGAACGCGGAGAATCACATCATCTCGATCCTCGGCGGGAGGACCAAGGAGCTGGTCATCATGCGCGAGGAGATGGAGGCCGTCTCGGACGAGATGATTTACACCACCGATGACGGCTCGTTCGGTCGAAAGGGCCTGGTGACTCACGCGCTGAACGACCTGATCGAGGAACGTGGGAAGCCTGACATGGTCATCGCCATCGGGCCGGCCATCATGATGAAGTTCGTCGCCGAGATGACCCGTCCTCACGAGATTCCGACGATCGTCTCGCTGAACTCCATCATGATCGACGGCACGGGGATGTGCGGGGGATGCCGGGTCGGGCTCGGTACGGAAACCAAGTTCGTCTGCGTCGATGGGCCGGAGTTCGACGGCCACAAGGTCGATTTCGATCTCCTGATGAAACGGCAACGGACCTTCGTGGAGCAGGAGGAGGAGGCCCGGCGGCGTTTTGAAGAGCAGCACCGCTGCCGAGCCATGGAAGGAGCGGAGGTGAGCTGATGGCGGAAAAGCTCAAGCCAGCGGAACGGTTGAAGATTCCCCGGCATCCCATGCCGGCCCAGGACCCCGTGGAGCGGCGGTCGAACTTCAGTGAGGTGGCTCTCGGCTACACCCCCGAGATGGCCATGGAAGAGGCACAGCGGTGCCTGGAGTGCAAGAAGCCGCACTGTATCGACGGTTGCCCGGTTGGGATCGATATCCCCGCCTTCATCGTCGAGGTGCGGGAGGGCCGCTTCGACAAGGCCCTGGAGATCATCAAGCAGACCAACACGCTGCCAGCCATCTGCGGGCGGGTCTGTCCCCAGGAGGACCAGTGCGAGCAGGTCTGCGTGGTCGGCAACAAGTACAAACCGGTGGCTATCGGCCGCCTGGAGCGGTTCGTTGCCGACATCGAGCTCACCGGAGGCACGGTTTCCATGCCGGCCGCGGCCGAGAAGACCGGTTACAAGGTGGCGATCATCGGTTCCGGACCGGCCGGGCTGGCCTGTGCCGCCGAGCTGGCCCGCATGGGTCACGATGTGACGATCTTCGAAGCGCTCCACAAGCCCGGCGGCGTGCTCGTTTACGGTATCCCGGAGTTCCGCCTTCCCAAGAGCATCGTTCAGTACGAGATCGACAATCTCAAGAAGATGGGCGTCGAGATCCGGTGCAATTACGTCATCGGCAAGATCGCCACGGTCCGGGAGCTGATGGAGGAGTGGGGCTACGACGCTGTCTTCATCGGCACCGGCGCCGGTCTTCCCTACTTCATGGGGATCCCCGGTGAGAATTACATCGGCGTCCTTTCGGCCAACGAATTCTTGACGCGGGTCAACCTTATGAAGGGGTACAACTTCCCCGAGTATGACACGCCCGTTCAGGTGGGCCGGCGTGTCGCTGTCGTTGGCTCGGGCAACGTCGCCATGGATTGCCTGAGAACGGCCATGCGGCTGGGCTCCGAGCACGTCATCTGCCTCTACCGCCGCACCAGGGCCGAGTCGCCCGCTCGTCTCGAGGAGCTCGAGCATGCCGAGGAGGAGGGGATCGACTTCCGCTGGTTGACCTCCCCCGTGGAGGTGCTTGGGAATGACGACGGGATGGTCACCGGCGTGCGGGTCATCAAGATGGAGCTCGGCGAGCCCGATGCCTCTGGCCGGCGCCGGCCGGTGCCCATCGAGGGAAGCGAGTACGAGATCGAGGTGGACGAGGTCATCATGGCCATCGGGCAGGGACCCAATCCGCTGGTGACCCAGACGACGGAGGGCCTCGAGCTCAACCGTTGGGGCAACATCGTCGCCGACGAGGAGACCATGGCGACGTCCATTCCCGGCGTGTTCGCCGGTGGGGACATCGTCACCGGGGCCGCGACGGTCATCCTGGCCATGGGCGCGGGGAAGAAAGCCGCCTGTGGTATCGATGGGTTCCTCCGGAAGAAGCGGGAAGCTGTTCCCGGAGCCAGCGCCGCGGCGGTCTGAACGGCCTCCGGCCGCGGGAGCTGATGGCAGCGGGCGGACGCGGGGATGCATCCGCCCGCTTTCTCGTGAGCGCTGAGTCCTCGACCCGCGCCGGGTGGCGAGAGGTGCGGAAGCACGGCTGGGAGGAGCGACGGCTGCTCGTGACGTTCCGGCACCCGTGTCTTCGAGGCTGACGCGGTGCTCTGCCCACACGTCCTGCGGTGGGCGATGAGATGCCCGGCAGCACCTCCAGGATGGCGGGCCGAGGCTCTGTCCCCTATGGCGAGAAGGTGTAGCCGAGGGTCGTCGTCAGGGTCCAGTCGGATTGGGACCCAAGGATGGAGGGGGGGGTGCTGTCATAGCTGTAGGTTGCGCTGAAACCCACGAAGAAGTCCGAGATGATCTCGTAGTTGAGGTTGCTGCTCAACGCCACGCGGTACCGGCCGGAGGTTGTGAAGCTGGGGTACACATCGAGCATGACGTTGAAGGACACCTGGGGCTTCCGGAATGTGAAGGTGTTGAAGACAAGTGAGAGGTCGCCCTCGAGGTTCGTCGAGTCACCGGAGGAGTCTCCATAATCCTCCATGGTGGCGTTCAGGCCGGCCATGGCAATGAAGATTTTGTTGTTTGTCTCGAGGATTCGGTAACCAGCCCCGGCGGCGAGGCTGGACCGGAGCCGGAGGTCCAACTCGTCGTTCTTGGCGAAGCTCGCGGTGCTGACGATGGCCCAGCGTCGTCCGAGAAAGCGGTAGGCCGAGGCGCCGAGATTGGCCTTGTTCGTACGCGGGGAGCTCTCGCGCGTTGAGGTGTACCAGTCCAGGTTCCACCGGGCGTACCACTCCCGGGACCGGTAACTCGTGTTGCTGCCGAGATTGAAGGTTCGCTCGGCGTTGGACTTCAAGGCGGTAGCACCGATGTTGACGGATCCGCTGAGCCTCTGGAAGAACCGTCGCTCGATGGGAGCGAGCCCCGTTATCTCCATGGCTGCGAATCGGTCCACCTTGTCGAGCAGCTTGACGCCGACCACACCGTTCTCCCCGCTATCCACGAGAGTGCCGTATACCCTGCGTCCGTTTTCCAGCAGGATCTGGAAGTACTTCGGGCTGGAAATGCGGGCGACGGCTCTCCAGTCCAGCTCCATGGTCCGGGAGTAGTTCGTCTTGACGGTCAGCTGTCCTTGTTGCAGGATCTTGATCTCACAGGTGATGTGGTCTCCATTGGAGAACACGACGGTGTCGGTCTTTTCGCCGGCCAGGAGGGGCGACGGCACCAGGAGAAGCAGGGCCCCGAGGAGGGCCATGCTCCACCTGCGGGAGGCGGGAAGCGGAGAAGCCGTTGTCCGCCAACGGGTACCGCGTGTTGCCTCGCGGCGCGAGAACCCCCGTGGCCGGCTGTCCTGTGGGCATATTGTTGTCGAGGCACTCACGCGATCATGATGCTTGGGCCCGATGACCCCGTCAAGAGGAGCCGTACCGCGGCCCACCGTCGTGCCGTTCGAAGCACGCACCGGGTACCGTGTTATTCTCCGCGAAGAATCGGCCGAATATTGACGGGAATACGCCCGGGAATCAGGCGGTTTCCCACAACGGGGATTGGTCCCCAAGAACACACTCAAGGAAGGTGGAGAAATGAAGAGAATCGTCATCGGAATGGTCACCATTGCCCTGATCGTCCTCGGCTTCGTGGCGCCCGCCACGGCGGCCGACAACGCGCCGGTCCTCAGCCGGATCGTCGCCACCAAGGTGGTTCGCGTCGGCGTGTCGGGCGCCCAGCCGCCGTTCAACGTGATCAACAAGTCGGGAGAGTTGATGGGATACGACATCGATCTGGCGAACCTCCTGGCGGATGCCATGGGCGTCAAGGTCCAGTTCGTCAAGATGCCCTTCGCCCAGCTGCTTCCGGCCCTGGAGCAGGGGAAGGTCGACATGGTCATGTCCGGCGTCACCATGTCCCCGGAGCGGAACCTCAAGGCCGCTTTCGTGGGTCCCTATATCGTCTCCGGAAAGGCGGTCCTGACATCCTCGGACGCCCTGGCAGCCATCAACAAGACCGAAGATCTCGACAAGTCCAGCCTGCGCATCGCGGCGCTCGAGGGCTCCACCAGCCAGAAGTTCGTGGAGCAGGCCATGCCGAAGGTCCAGCTCATCAAGGTTCCCGATTACGACACCGGCGTCAAGATGCTGATCGAGCACAAGATCGATGCCATGGTCGCCGATTATCCCATCTGCGCCATCAGCGAGCTTCGCTACAAGGACAAGGGTCTGATCGCCTCCAAGAAGCCGCTGACCATCGAGCCCATCGGGATCGCCCTGCCGCCCAACGACTTTCTCATGGTCAACATGGTGACCAATTACGTGGGCACGCTCCAGGCCGTTGGTGTTCTGGACATGCTGGAAGCCAAGTGGTTCGAGGACGGCAGCTGGCTCGTTCAGCTTCCGTAGTGGTCCCCCGAGAATGAACGCAACGGCGGGCTTCGGCCCGCCGTTTGTTCTCCGGCTGGACGACGTGGGGAGCGGCGCCGTACCTCGCCCGGTTCGGCAGTCCGTCGTTCCCCCGCTCAGCCCCGGTCCGGCGGCTCGTCCGGGGCCGTGCCGCCGCGGTTTTCCCCGGCTTCAGGTTCGGATGAGGTCTGCGCTCCGGGATGCGCGCGTTCCACCCGTACCGCCCGGAAGCCGCGGTAATCTTGCGCGCTGCTCTTGAGGACGGGGCGGACCCGGCCCGAATAACTGATGTCCAGGGCGTGGCCGGGGTCGGCGCTGGTGGCGGTCCAGTAGTAGATGACCTCCATGGCGGGATCCCAGAGGGGCGCCTCCTTGTCCGGGGTCGTGGCATACCTGGCGGCTCCGGTCCTTGGATCCAAGCGTCCGCCGGCGTTGGCGCCGTGGCGGGTCAACACGGCCACGAGCTCCGCAGCCGAGGGCAGGCGCCATGTATCGTGGATCTGGCGCGTCAGGCGGGCTCCGGACGGATCGATGTACCGGAACATGTTGTAGCGATCGAACTCCTCCTGGCTGGCGTTCCGCACCGGTTCCTGCGTGCCGTCACCGCCGGCCCGGCGTTTTCCCTCGAAACCGACCGGCTCCTTGCCGAAGAGGGCGATCTCATTCCAGGAAAGTCCCGTGTAGCTCGTGCCTTCGAAGACGATGGGGTGCCGGTTGGAGTAAAGCCAGCCGGGACCTTCGCCTGCGAAGGTCAACGTCACGCCGTTCCCATGGATCGTCACAGGTCCATGATCCCGGAGCGGTATCCGGTGGAGCACACGCACCAGGGAGGGGATCCCGACGGCGAGAGCGATGGCCAGCGGGAGTGCGACGGCCGTGATCTGGCGGCGCCGCGGCCACGGGCTTCCGGGGCCGGAAGCGGCCGCTCCACCGGAGCGGCGCTGGCGCCAGGACTCCAGGAGGAGCAGGATTCCCGGCAGGGCGAGGACGAGGCCCATGATCCAGAGGGAATGCACGATGGGAGCTTGGATGGCCCGCAACCTGAGATAGCGCCAGATCGTGAAGGCGACGGCGCCCCCCACGATCAGGGCTCCTCCCGCGGCTGGGGAGGCCAGGGCCAGGAGGGTCAACCCCATCAGGAGCAACATGGGCAGCATGTAGAACACCAGGTACTTCCCGTAGGGAGCGAACCATCCCTCGTGGAAGAGCTCAGCGGTCCCCCAGAAGGCGGCCATGGCCGTCAGGAGGACGAGGAGCCCGTAACCGGCCAGGCCCGGCGCGCCCCAGGCCGCTCCATCCTGACGCTTTCGCATCGTGTCACCTCCCCCCTTTTCCCGAGAATACGCGGAAGGCGGGGAGAGGTTCCAATCCGGAGCGTTGGCAGGGATCTCCCGGCTCAGCGAAGGGTCCCGAGAACCCAGGCGATGGCCGTGGACAGGAGAGTGACGGCGAGCAGGACGAGGAGCACGAGGATCCATGGATCCCTTCGCGTTCGCCCTTCCTCCTCGTGCCTGGAAGCGGCTGGGCGCGCCACCGTTGCCATGCCGGCGGGTTGGGGTTGGCCGGCATCCGGCCCCAGCGTGTCCTCCAGGAGCCGCCGGGCCTCCCGCTCCGAGGCCTGGGCGACGACGATCTCGTACCGCTGGCCGGGAACGGGCGCCCAGCGTGCAGAAAAGAGGGCGGGCTCGCCGTGGAGACCCGCCACCCGCTGGAAACAAGGGATATCGTGCTCCTCCAGAAGCCCGGTGATCATGGCCGCCTCGGTGGGGTCGCTGGCCAGAAACACCATGACCTCGTGGGCCCCGTCGCCCTCGTGCTTCCCAGCGCTTTCACGGAGCGCCGGGTCGTCTTGCGGGGCGGGCTCACCCCGGACGAGCGGGGTGCCGCAGTAGGGACACACGGTCGTCCCCTCCCGGTACTCGCCCGGCTCACCGTTTTCACGGCGATCGGGACACTCCGGGTTGGGGCAGTACAGGGGCATCCGGTCTCAGACCTCCTCGACGGTGACGCGGACCTGGGGATCGACCACGCGCTTGTCCAGGAGGGCCGGCCAGTAGGCGACGATCTCCTGCGGCTTGGGCCGGCCGCCGGCGAAGCCTGTGATGCCGGGTGGTCCGGATGTGATCAGGGGGGCCAGCTCCATGCCGAATCGCGCCACCTTGCGCCGGTCGGCGCTGCGCATTCCGAGGCGCAGCACCACCTCGGGGGGGGAGCATCCCGCCTCCGCGATGCCCGGCATGCAGGCGTCGGCGCCGACGAGCTCCACCAGCCGGTCCTCCACTGGGACGGTCAGCCCGGCGCGGGCCAGGCGGCGCCAGACGATCTCCGAGCAGAGCTTCGCCTTGTGGATGGCTCGCGGACCGGAGATGGTCAGGTGGCCCACAGCCTTGTAGCCGCCGTGGTAGGTCATGGAGACCTTGTAGTAGGGCGTATTCTTGCGGCCCTTGATACCGTGGACACGGACGCGGTCGTCGCCGGCCGGCTCGATCTGGACCGTCGTGAAGTCGGCCACCACGTCGGGCGTGATGTAGTCGTCCGGCGTTCCCATCTCGTAGAGGAGCTGCTCGGCGACGGTGTCCACCGTGACGAGCCCCCCGGTGCCGGGGTGCTTGGTGACGACGAAGCTGCCGTCCGGGTAGCACTCGACGATGGGGTAGCCGATATCCCACATGTTGGGGACCTCCCACCAGCGCGTGAAGTTGCCGCCGGTGGCCTGGGCGCCGCACTCGATGATGTGTCCCGCGATGATGCCGGCAGCCAGGAGATCCCACTGGCGGGGTTTCCAGCCGAACTCGTGCATCAGCGGGCCCAGTGTCAGCGAGGTGTCGGTCAGCCGGCCCGCCACGACGATCTGGGCGCCCATCCCCAGGGCCTTGGCCACGGGCTCCGCCCCCAGGTAGGCGTTGGCCGAGAGGACCTTCCGCCGGAGCTCCTCCAGCGGGCGGCCGGTGTCCATGTGCTTGAGCGGGTGGCCGGCATCGGCGATCCCGGGCAGCCGGTCCAGGATGTCGTCGCCCTCGATGACACCGACCTTGAGGCCGAAGACGCCCACCCGTTCGGCGATCTCACCGATGCGCGTACGGAGGGCGAGGGGATTGAGGCCACCCGCGTTGGTGACGACCTTGATGCCGCGATCCATCAGGATCGGGAGCGCCCGTTCGAGGAAGTCCAGGAAGTCTGTCGCGTAGCCCTTGTTGGGGTCGCGGAGCTTCTGCTTCATCATGATGGACATGGTCACTTCTGCCAGGTAGTCCAGCGTCAGGTAATCCAGGGGCCCGCGAGTCACCATTTCCCACGGCGTGTCGGGGCTGTCCCCCCAGAAACCCTGCCCGTTACCGATCAGCACCGGTTCTTTCATAATTCCTCCCGCGGAGATTGTACTCCGGTCTCCTGAATTCGACGCAAGCCGGTGTGGCCGCGTTTCATGTTTCATTGGTTCGTCACGGAGAGCTGCCACGACTTTATATCTCCCATTCGTGGGGACGAAACATGCCGGATGGCACTT
>JAADFK010000164.1 GCA_013152925.1 Acidobacteriota bacterium
CGGAGGGACCTCCCCCGGAATGCAGCCCGTTTTGCAGGACGTGGCCGGTGGTTCCATGAGATTCCTCCACTCCGCGGCACTTCGTACCGCTCCGGTCGGAATGACAGGGGGTGCGGAACCCGTACCGCTGCGGTCGGAATGACAGGGGGTGCGGAACCCGTACCGCTGCGGTCGGAATGACAGAGGGTGCGGAACCCGTGCCGTTCCGGTCGGAATGACAGAGAGGGTCGAGGTATCGCTCGGCGGAGGATGAACGGAGGGCCTCGCCGGCACGGTGACGCTTCCTCGCCGGGCGAGCTCCGATGGGGGCGCACCGGCCTCCAGGCCGGTAACGTCCGCCTGGAGGAGTATCGGGAACAGGCAGCACGATGATTCTCTGCCACCGGGAATGGACCGCACCACTTCACGTACAATAATCGTGGAGGTTGGCCGTGAGCATGGACGACAGCCGGATCGGTCCCTGGAAGAAGCTGGTCCGGAAGCTGCTGAACGGGCCGCAACCGGTGGGCGTGGATTTCGACGCCTGCCGGGCCGTGCTGCGTTCCGATCCTTCATCCGACATGGCCTTCCAGGCGCTGTGCATGCTGCTGGAGGGCGCCCTGGCCGACGCCTCCCTGCCCATCGACGACACGCAGGAGGTGGTACCGCTCCTGAAGAACCTCGCGCGGGGGACGGTGGGCCCGGGAGACCTCCTGTGAGCCCGGGCTGGGTGCTGCTGACCCTCCTGGGTCCTCCGTTGGCCATCCTGGCGGGATTGGTTCTTCGCGGACGGGGTCTTCCGCCGGCTGCGGGTATTGCACTGAACGCCCTCGTGCCCGGGGCCGGTCTCCTGTTGCTGGATCGGTCGACGTTGGAGGCCCTGGCCGGCATGCTGGTGACGCAGGCCGTGCTGCTGGGCGTCGGCGGCCCTGAGGACCTCGGACTGTACGCACCGGTGATGGTCCTCGGAGCTCTGTGGGCCTCGATCTACACGCCCTTCAACCCATTCGTCCGGACCATGGAGAATCTGACCCGGAGCACGCCGTATCCCGTGGAGGATCGCGCGCGGGCTCCGGAGGAAACGCCGGTGAGCGGGCGGCATCGCACAGCCCGCCGGGCGTCAGCGCCGAATGGTGACGACGAGCCGGCGGACAGGGGTTACGCCGTGGCGGTCCGCTGCACCGAGTGCGGGGCCCAGGTGGAGGTTCCGGTGCTCGCCAGGATGGCCCATTGCCAGTTCTGCGGCACCGACCACATGGTCGTTGGCCACGAGGAGACCCTCTACCTGACGATCCCCGCCAAGGTGACGGACGAAGCATCGTTACGCAGGGCCGTCGTGGAGCACTACCGCTACCAGCAGTACGTCAAGCTGTACCAGCGACACGTTGCACCCTTGGAGAACCGCGCCGACCAGATGGCGGCGAATGGTGCCATCGTCACCAGCCCCGAGATCAAGGCCGCGGCGGCGGCCGCGGAGCGGGCCGTCTCGGCGCGGGCGGAGGCCTACCGCGCACGGCTCGAAAAGGAGCTGCATGTGGTGCCACTGGACCGATTCCTGGCCCCGTACCACCACGGCATGGGCACCCTGTACCAGGCACTGTTCGGACGGTCGAAGCGGGATATGGAAAAGCAGCTTCGCTTCCGGGTGGGAACGCTGGAGGCTGCCGCGCTGGCGACGGATCGGGCCGAGCTCCCAAAAATGGGCAAGCTCAGCTATCTCAAGGCGTTGGAGCCAGTCGCCGTCTTGGAGCAGGAGGTCAGAACCTTGCCGCTGGACAGGGATCCGGACGTGCTCAAGAAGGTTTATGGCAACCTGGATGCCAAGCAACTGGACCGGACGCTCCAGGTGATTCGCCTGGGCGGCGTTTTCACACCGGAGGTGCAGGCGGTGGTCTGGCGGCCCTGGTGGACGGCCGAGGTCCGTGGGGCCGGCATCAACGAGACCGTGCTCGTGGACGGGGCCAGCGGCTCGGTCATGGGCACGCCGCCCGCCCTCCGCGACGAGGACCTGGTGGGCCTTCCGGACGAGGCGCGCGCTCCGGGGAAGGGGCTGCGTTTTCTGCCAATGGAGTGCCCGGTGTGCGGCTTCGAGTTCCCCTTCGACCGGGACGCCGTCGTCCATTTCTGCGTCAACTGTCACCGTGCCTTCGCAGTGCAGGGGGGGCGAAAGACGGAGCTTCCCTACGATCGGCCCACGACCCCGCCGTCGCCCGCCGATGGTTTCCGGTTGGTCCCGTTCTGGCGTTTTCCACTGCGCCTGAGAACGGCCGGGGGCCAACTGATCACCGACATGGCGCACCTGACCGATGGCATCGACGGCACCTTCGATCAGATCGGCGACGACGCTCCCATGGAGCGGGAGGACCTCCTGATCCCCGCCGTCCGGCTGATCAATGACCGGCTCCAGACCGTGGCGTTCCAACGCCTCTTTGCCTTCACGCGCGGTCTGCGGGTCGAGCTGAGCCAAGACCGTTTCCCCCTCGACGAAAAGCCCGAACCGCTGACCACCTCCCTCCCCGAACCCGAGGTCCGGCGGCTGGCGCCCCTCTACCTGGCCAACGCCTTCGGACGCCGCGATCTGGCGCGGGTCAACCTCAACCAGGTTGGCAGCTGGCTGTTCCGCGCCCGCCTCGAATCCCGGGGTCGCCTGGCCTTTCTCTGGGTCCCGAATCCCGTCGTGGAACCGTTTCGTCCCTACATCGGCCGATTCCGCGGGCGGGCCCTCGATCACGCCGAGCAGGGTTCTCCAGCCTGACACGGGCGGGCGGGCCCCGTGCTCGCGTTGCTCCTCTGCCATCCCGGGCGGAGCGGAAGTGTGTCGCCGGTCATCGTCGGGTGGCTGACTCTCCGGGCGGCGCACAATTGTCGGCAGGTCCCTCCACTCGCTCGCTGCGCTCGTTCGGTCGGAATGACAGAGAGTGGCTCATCCCGGGCGGAGCTACCCGGTGGGCCTACCCTCTGTCATCCTGAGCGGAGCGGCCCGCAGGGCCGCGGAGTCGAAGGATCTCCCTCGCCATCGCGAGAATCCTGCCTACGGCCATCTGCATACCAGTGAGCAGCCAGATCCCGCCACTCCGGGTTCATCCTGCGGATGAGTCGTTCCTTCTTCTCCCTTCGCCAGCGCTTGATCTGTTTCTCACGGCATATGGCGGCCTTGATGGAGTTGGTGGCTTCGAAATAGACCAGTCGCGTGACGTTGTAACGTGCGGTGAACCCCGGAACCGCATGGTGCCGGTGTTGCAAGACACGCCGGACGAGGTTGCCAGTAACTCCGACGTACAGAACGCCTCCGCGGCTGGAAAGCATGTACACGAAATACGTCTTGTCCATGGTTTGGCTCCCATGGCAGCGTGGAGGGCGATCCCAGGTTACCACGGCGATCGCGATTCAGCGAGATTCCTCCACTCCGAGGGCTTACCGCCCGCTCCGGTCGGAATGACAGG
>JAADFK010000165.1 GCA_013152925.1 Acidobacteriota bacterium
TCGTGCAAGAGGACCCGATGTGCATTTTCTACACCTCCGGTACCACGGGGGCGCCCAAAGGTGTGGTGTACACCCGACGCTGGACGCGTGGCCTGGCCATTCGCTCCGCCAGCCCGCGCCTGAACTGGCAACGCCTGCGCTGCATGCTCCTGCCCTTCCCCCCGTACCACTTCGCTGGATTCCTGGGGATCATCGTAGCCCTTGTAGCCGGGAGCAAATTGATCCTGATGGAGCGCTTCGACCCCCTTCGCATGTTGGCATACATCCAGGACGAGAAAGTCACCCAGATTGCGGGATCACCCACCATGTACCGCCTGTTGCTGAACGCACCAGGGCAGGAGCGATATGACCTCTCCTCAGTACGTTGCATTACCTTCTCCGGGGAGACCTGCCCCTACGATCTGGCCCAGGCCCTACACGAACGCTTCCGATGCCAGTTGGAGAACATATACGGCACCACCGAGTGCAGCCTGATCAGCTGGACGGACATCAATGACTCCTGGGAGAAGGCGGCCACGACCGTGGGAAAACCAGTGCCCGGCGTGCGCGTCCGCATCGTGGACGAAGAACGGCATCCCCGGCCGGTGGGCGAACGGGGAGAAATCGCTGTCAAATCGCCCCAGGTGATGTTGGGTTACCACAATGCCCCCGAACTAACTGCCCAGGTCCTGGACGAGGACGGGTGGTTCTACACCGGCGACATCGGCTACTTTGGGGAAGACGGCTACCTGCGGCTGGTAGACCGCAAGAAGGACGTCATTATTCGGGGCGGAGAGAACATTTATCCGGTGGAGGTGGAGCACTTCCTCCAGTCCCACCCCGCGATTCGGCGGGCCGCAGTGCTGGGCGTTCCCGCCGCCGGGGATATCGAGGAAATCTGGGCTTATGTTGAGGTGAGACCAGGGTATGGACCTGACCGCGGACGACGTGGTCACTTTTTGTCGAGAAGGCATCGCCCCCTTCAAGATTCCCGCACGCGTCCGCTTCCTCTCCCGCCTGCCCACCACGGTTACTGGTAAGGTGCAAAAGTTCAAGCTGCGTCACATGGCGCTTCAGGAGCTGGTCGCCTATGAAGCAAGCTGATCCCTTTTCCTTCGAAGCCTTTCGGGCGCTCCTGGCTGACGCCCTGGAGGTGGACCCGGCCCGAATAACGCCGGAGGCCCACTTCATCACAGACCTGGGCGTGGACTCACTGCGCCTGGTCCAGGCGTTGTTGTACCTGGAGGCCATGGACCTTGGCTCCTGGACTGACATGGCCTGGCAGGTGCAGACGGTAGAGGAGGCCTACCGCTACTACCTGGAACACCTTGCGGAGCGCAAGCCATGACGCGCATCGAGGTGCGGGACTTCGACGGCGACCTGGAAGCCCTGGCCGCGATGGCCCGAGAGGCCTGGCGCGAGGCGTACGGGGCCGAAAGCTGGCCCGACCTCCACGACCCCTCTCTCAGCCGTCTCTTCCTGGCGGACGTCCCTGACCCGCGCTTCCTGCTGGCCGCGTACGAGGGAAGCCGGCTGGTGGCCTTCCTGGCCAACCTGCCCCGGCGGTATCACTTCCAGGGCCGCGCGTACCGCGGTGCCCACGCGTGCATGATGATCGCCCGCCCGAGCTACGGCGGAGCCACCGTATACCTGATCGCGGAGAGTTTGCGCCGCAACCGGGAATTTGGCGCGGACTTCGCCCTGCTGACCCTGGAGCGAAAGCACCGTTCCTGGCACATGATGAAAAAGCACCTGGGATCCCGACACCGCATCCTGACCGTGCGCAGGATTTACGGCCTGGCGCGCGTCATAGACCTGCCCCGCGTCGTGGCGGCCGAGCGGTTGGGCCGGTTCGAGGTGCTGGGAGGCAAACTGTGGGGTGCCCACAGGCCCATGCGCGGATCTCCTGGCCAGGTACGCCGCTATAGGGAAGGGGATCTGCACCACATTCACCAACTTGTCCGCGGCGTGTCAAAGCCCTCCCTGTTGGTGCGGGAGTTCAGCCCCGATTCTCTGGCGCGGCACCTCCACACCGAGGGTGTGAGCGAGACCGTGGTGTACGAGCGCGAGGGGGTCGTGGCCGGATTCGTCACCTTCACCGTGCGCCACATGGTCTCCCCTCGCGACCGCGTCCCCTGGGCCTGGGTGGACTTTCTGGTCTGGGAGGGACTAAACGGGCAGGAGAAGCAGGCGTTGCTGGCCGGACTGTGGGAAGCTGGTCGGGACCTGGGGTGTGCGGGCATCGTTGGCTGGAATATGGGATCGTACAGTGTGGGCCCCTTCTTGCGAGCGCGCTTTGTCCCCTATCCTCGACTTATTGACCTGAACGTGTGGCTGTTGAACCCCGAGTGTTCGCTGCCAGGCGTGCGCGGCGTGTTTGAGCTGTTCATCTAACGGTCATGTCCGCCACTATCGCAGTGCGCAACCTGTACAAACAGTACAATCCACCTCGCGGGCCTGTAGCCCTCCACAACGTCACCCTGGACGTTGCCGGGGGCACAGTTCTCAGCTTGCTGGGGCCCAATGGCGCGGGAAAGACCACCCTGATCGCCATCCTTTGCGGCGTCATCCGTCCCACAGCGGGCGACGCGTTCATCGCGGGGTACAGCATCGTGCAGGCTCCCCTTGACGCCAAGCGGCTCTTGGGCGTGGTGCCGGAGGAGGTTGCCCTTTACCCCCGGCTGTCGGCCCGCCAGAACCTGCGCTACTTTGGCCAGCTCTACGGGCTACGCGGGAGGACGCTGCGCCTGGCGATAGATGAGGTGCTACACACGGTGGGATTGGCGGAGCGGGCCGATGAGCGGGTGGCCCACTACTCTCAGGGCATGAAGCGGCGACTCAACGTGGGCGTGGCCTTGCTCCCGCGGCCTCCCGTTCTCCTCATGGATGAACCCACGGTAGGCCTTGATCCCGAGGGCCGGCGGCGCATCCTCGACCTGGTCGCTCACCTCAAGCACGAATTCGGGACGACCATTCTGTACACCACACACCACATGGAGGAGGCACAGGAACTAAGCGACCAGGTCGCCATCATTCACCAGGGCCGTATCATCGCTCAGGGCGCGCCCGATGCCCTGATTCAGAAGGTGCATCCGCAAGACATGGTGCGGTTCCGGGTGCGCGGCCCGACCCTACCCCCCAACCTGCTCCGACACCTGGGAGAGGTTGCCGGTGTGGAGGAAGTAGCCCTCCGTGGGGACACCATCACCATCTCGCTGCTGCACACGGCCCAGGCCCTGCCTCGCATCCTGCACCTGCTGGAAGAAGCCCGTGTTCCTGTGCGCTCCCTGACCGTTGACAAGCCCAACCTGGAGACGGTTTTCCTCCGCCTCACGGGAGCCCCCCTGCAGGAGGAAAGCCCGTGAGGAAGCTCCTGGTCATCCTGGGCAAGGAACTGTACCTGCGCTTCACGGACCCGACCGTGCTGTTCCTGAATCTCGCCCTGCCGCTGCTGCTGGCCGCGCTCATCCAGGCATCCTTCGGCAACCTGACGTTGCGTCGGGGCATCCCCGACGCGAGCATTCCAGTGGGCATCGTTAATCAGGACCGGGCCAGGCCGCCAGGCAACCTGGGCGACTTCCTCGTCCACGCGTTGACGACGCGCCAGGGGGAAGCTCCCGTGCTCTCTGCCTTGCCCCGCCAGCTTTTCGACGTGCGAGTGTTAGACGATGAAGCAGAGGCCCGGCGCCTGCTCGAGCGCGAAGCCCTGGTCGCTCTCCTGATCATCCCCCCGGACTTCTCCGAATCCCTGTTGGAAGGGCATGCCTGGCTGCAGGTGTACGTCAACGACCGGTACAAGTTTCGCGGCGCCGCGTTCGTCAGCGTCGTCCGAAGCCTGGCCAACAGCATGGCCACAGGCGCGACCACCGTTCGCATCACGGCCCAGGCCCTGGCGCGCGACCCGCGGCTTCGGGCTGACCTGCACGCGGGCCGGCTCAACACCACCCTCGCCAACCTGGCCCGCACGGCCGTGGACCCGGCGTCGAACCCCATCCAGGTACAGCGCATCAGCACCGCGGAACAGAACGACCCGGCCTTCACGCATTACCTTGCCGCGGCGATAGCCATTCTCTTCGTGGGCTTCTGGGGCCTGAACAGTAGCGCCTCCCTGCTGGAGGAGATGGCGAGGGGAACCTTCCAGCGCATGTTGACCACGCCCACGCGGCCGGGCATCATCCTGGCCGGGAAAACGCTGGGCACCTACGTGGGTGGCATCGTGCAGATGCTGATGTTGGTCGGGGGGATGGCCGTGA
>JAADFK010000166.1 GCA_013152925.1 Acidobacteriota bacterium
GCGTAGAGGCCGGACCGCGTGGCGGCCACCGCGGAGTACGCCCCCGTCACCCGCTCCTGGACCTTCTCGATGGCCTGGAACATCAACTCGGGCTCGGCCGCCCCGGGGTTGTGCCGCCGGGCATCCTCGAACCACAACGCCAGGACCTTGAGAAGGGGCTCCGCATCACAGTCGGCCGCCAGGTCGAGTCCCCGCGCCCTGAGCTCCTGCGCGATCTGCGGAACGTTGGTGATATGGCCGTTGTGCGCCAGGGCAATCCCGGCGTAGGGATCGTAAAAAGGCTGTGCGTTGGCGATACCGCCGCTGCCGTGGGTGCGGTAGCGGGTGTGAGCGATTCCCAGGTCACCCCGGACACCTCCCAGCGGCTTGAAGATGTCGTCCGCCAACCCTTCGCCCTTCTCCAGCCGGACCTTGCGGCGAACGGGGTCGAAGACCAGCAGGCCCGCGTAGGCCGCACCACGGTGTTGCAGGAAGTGGCATCCGTTGGCCAGATCCCGGACCACCGCCTCGCCGCTGTCACTGATCACTCCGACGATGCCGCACATGGATCCCCTCCCGGCGCCATGGTAACCCGGAACGTCAAGATGCGGGCCGGCCGGAGCCGCTGGCCGGTCCCGGAGATCGCCGTATCGCCGTCCGCCTTCGAGCTGCCGGCTTCTCTCGATGGAACTGGAAGGCGCTCGCCGTCTCCCATCCAGAAGCCTCGATGGGGACGGTGTGGCTCGCGGGATGGAAAGGAGTCGTTTTTCTTCACGATCAAGGAAGGCGAGAATCCCAGCGGATGCCTTCTCTCGTACGCCGCCAAGGGGAATCCGCAGCCTGACGCCGAGATTGCAGGAAAACGCCCCTCCTGGACGGGAACGAGCCACGCATCGTGTCTTGCGGTCCCCTCACCGCCGGATGCCGGGACGCTCGAGAGACGGTGTTACCATCTGTGTCCTGGAGGAGACCCATGGCGGAACGGACGGTTCTCGACCTCTACAAGCGCGACACGGCCTCCCCGCGGCCGGGTCACTACCTTCACTTCTTCCCCGGCGGCACGTTCTCCACCGAGGAGTTCTTCCACCAGACGACGGCCCTCGCCGAGTCCCTGGGGGGCCTGGGCATCGGACACGGGGACCGGGTCATGATCCTCTCGGACGATCGTCCAGAGTGGCACATGGCCGATCTTGCCATCGCCGACCTCGGCGCCGTCAGCGTCCCCGTTTACGGCACCCTGACGCCCCAACAGATCGAGTACCAGGTCCGCGACTCCGGCGCGCGTGTGGCCATCGTGGAAAACGCGGAACAGGTGACGAAGTTCCTGGAAATCCGGCACCGTTGTCCCGAGCTCATGCACCTGATCCAGATCGAGGGTCCGGTGGAGACCGGCGCCGACAGATGGGACGATGCGGTCGCCTCGGGCGGCACCGGCGGCGCCGGCGACAGGTTCTGGAAGCGCGCCCGGTCCGTCAACGAGGAGGACCTGCTGACCATCATCTACACCTCCGGCACCACCGGCGAGCCCAAAGGCGTCATGCTGACCCACCGCAACATCGTACACAACGTACTGGCCTCGACCCCGCGCATCCCCGTACGGCGGCGGGATGTGGCGCTGGAGTTCCTGCCGCTGTGCCACGTCTTCGAACGGATGGTGGGCTACATCTACATGTGGTGCTCCACCTACCGGGCCTACTGCTCCATTTACCACGTTGGCGACCTGATCGCCGACATCCGGCCGCACATCTTCGCCGCCGTTCCCCGGTTCTACGAAAAGGTCTTCGAGGGAATCCAGACCAAGCTGGCCCAGGCTCCTCCGTTCCGGCGGACCCTGTTTCACCATGCTGTGGCCGTCGGCCGCCAGGTGGCCCACCGCCGCATCGCCGGCCGGGAGATCCCCCTGCTCCTCACGAAGCGTCACGAGCTGGCCGATCGCCTGGTGCTGTCCAAGGTTCGCGAGGCGCTTGGCGGGCGGGTCCGTTTCGCCATCTCCGGCGGCGCCGAGCTGCCGCTCCACCTGGGCGAGTTCTTCCACGCCGTCGGTATTCCGGTAATGGAGGGTTACGGGCTGACGGAAACCTCACCGGTCATCGCCGTCAACGGTGCCAAGCCGGGGCAGCTGCGGCTGGGAACGGTCGGCAAGCCCCTGGCCAACCTGGACATCAAGATCGAGGAGGACGGCGAGCTTCTGGTCCGTGGTCCCAGCGTCATGCGGGGTTACTGGAACAAGCCGGAGATGACCGCGGAGGTGTTCGACGAGGAAGGCTTCTTCAGGACCGGCGACCTGGCGGAGATCGACGACGACGGCTTTCTGCTGATCACCGGCCGCAAGAAAGACCTGATCGTCACCGCGGGTGGCAAGAACGTCGCGCCCCAGCCGATGGAAGCCAGCCTGATGAAATCCCCACTCGTCGAGTCCGCCGTGCTGATCGGGGACGGCCGGCCATACCTGGTCGTCATCATTTCCCCCGCCTTCGAGGCCCTGGAGTCGTGGGCGCATCAGCATGGCATCGAGTTCGCCGGCCGCGGGGACCTCGTCACCCGCCCCCAGGTGATCACCCTCTACCAGGAGCTTGTGGACAGCGTCAACGCCGGGCGGGCGCCCTTCGAACAGATCAAGCGCTTCGCTCTGGTCCCCGTCAGCTTCACCGTGGAAGATGGACAGCTGACACCGACCATGAAGATCAAGCGGCGAGTCATCGAACAACGCTACGGCCAGCTGATCGATCGGCTCTACAGCTGAGCACGCGCCAGCCCTCCTTGAGCTCGAGGACTCCACGGTGAAAGCCCGCACCAGCGCACGCCTGATCGACCGGTTCGCCAGCCTCCGGCTGCTCGTGGTCACCGGCAAGGGCGGCGTGGGCAAGACCGCGGTGACGGCCGCCCTGGGCCAGCTCCTCGCCGCGGCGGGCCGTACAGTCCTCCTGATGGAGACCGATCCCCGCGAGAGCCTCCATCGACTGCTGGATCTCCCCCCCTCCGGCGGCGAGATCGTACGGGCGGGGAACCGTCTGCACCTCCAGAACCTCCAGCCCCGCCAGGTTCTCGACGACCTCGTCGGTGAACGGGTCAAGCTCCGGCCCGTGGCCCGGCGCGTCCTGGCGAGCCCGGTGTACCAGCACTTCGCGGAGGGCGCCCCGGGGTTGAAGGAAACGGCCCTCCTGGGACGCGCTCTCCGCCTCGTCGAGGGCCACGGACCGCGGGGAGCCGCCCGTCCCGATCTCGTGATCCTGGACGCGCCGGCCACGGGCCACGGCGTCGCGCTGCTCCAGGCGCCCTCCCTGGTGGCCGACGTCATCACCTCAGGCCCAATCGGCCGCATGGCGCGGGACATCGCCGGCTTCATCGCCGACCCGGAACGAACCGGCGTCCTGGCCGTCACGCTGGCCGAGGAGATGCCGGTATCGGAGACCCTGGAGCTCATTGCCGCCCTCGACCGGAACATGGGACGGCGCCCGGAAGCGATCGTCGTCAACGGCCTCTACCCCCCGCCCGGACCTGCTGCCGGGCCAGCCGGCGCCGCCGCCCTCCGGCTGCTCGAGCGGCGCCACGCCATCAACGCCGCCCAGCTCGAACGCCTGGCCGGATCGTGGGACGGCCCGATGGCGCGCCTCCCCCTCCTTCCAATCGACCGTGGCCCTTCTCTGAGCGGCTCGCTCGCCCGCCGGCTGCGGCCCCAACTCGAGGAGCCCCGTCCATGATCGAGGATCGCCTGCTGATCGTTGTCGGCTCCGGTGGGGTGGGCAAGACGACGCTGGCTGCGGCGCTCGGCGTCGCCGCGGCCGAGGCCGGCCGGGATGTCCTGGTCATGACCTTCGACCCCTCGCTCCGTCTCAAGGATGCCCTGGGGGTCGGAGAGACCGCCCGCGACCGGGAGATCGCGGTCCCCCTTGAGGCGCCGGGAACGCTGTCCGTCAGCCTGCTGGATGCCCGCGGGACCTTCGACCGGCTGGTGGCCCGCTACGCTCCCGACGAGACCAGCCGCCAGCGGATCCTGCACAACCGCTATTACGACCATCTGGCCGGCAGCCTGGCCGGCGTCCTGGAGTACATGGCCGTGGAACGGCTCTTCGAGGCCGCCCACGAGCATCCGGACCGCCAGATCATCCTGGACACGCCGCCCACGCGCCAGGCGCTGGACTTTCTCGGTGCCCCGGAGAGGATCGTCTCCTTCCTGGACAGCGGTGCCCTCCGGATCGCCCTCAAGCCGTGGTTCGACGCCTCCGGCCACCTGCGCCCCACGTCACGGCTCGGCCCCCTTGGCCGTGGCGCCGAGGCCTTCCTCGACCGCATGGTCGGTCTCGAGCTGCTCCGGGACATGGCGGAGTTCTTCCAGGCCTTCGCCCCCCTCTTCGACGGCGCGCCCTGGAGGTCCAGGCCCTGCTTCGCTCCACCCGGGAAACGGGATTCCTCCTGGTCAGCGGGCCCAACCCCGAGCGCGTGGCCGATACCCTGTTCTTCGCCCGCAAGCTCGGTGAAACCGGGTACCGCCTGGGACCCGTCGCCGTCAACCGCGTACACCCCCTGCTCCCCGGACCCCGTCCGGCGGACGAGGGGCTCCGCCTCC
>JAADFK010000167.1 GCA_013152925.1 Acidobacteriota bacterium
CATGCTCGGGCAGACCGAAGTGTCCATGTGGGCGGTCCCGCTGGCGCTGGCGTTGGGGCCGGATGCGTTGACGGTGATGTCGGCCACCACGTTCGAGCCGCTCTTGGCGGCGGTCACGTGCCGGTCGGCAGAGGTGAAGGGAACGTCCTGGCCGCCCAACACGAGACTGCTGATCGTGTCGTGGAAGGTCCACGAGCCGCTCGTCGGCGTATGGGTATAGCCGGAGTAGGTGGAGGTGATCGTACCCGAGCTGACCGTCCCGGTGACGTCGATCCGGATCCCCTTGCTGATCCGTGTGACCGTGACCATGTTGTTTCCCAGCCGGGCGTCCGCATCGAGCGCGGAATCGAGACCGTTGTCCAGGATCGTGATGAGGTCCCCGGCCGGATCGACGCCCGCCGTCGTCTTGAGGCCCTGCGTCAGGACATCGATGGCCTGGACGACCTCCCCGGGGCTCATGGGCCCGGTCCCGCCGCCGCCGCCACCACCACCGGTTGTGGTCACCGCGGGAATGTAGATGGGATCGCCCGTGCGGTTGTCGATGACCGAGGCGTAGGCCAGGAACTTCCCGCCGGACGTGTTCGTGGAAATCAGCGCGTAACCGTCGCCCACGTCCCCGCCGGTCACCTTCTCGTAGAGCTTGTCCACCTGGGTGAAGCTCAGGGTCTTCAGATGGACCTGCACCGAACCCAGCTTGGTCCCGCTGGACCTGTAGAGATCGATGGTGACGTCCATGGGCGAGGAGGAGGTGTTGAGCAGGCCGATGTTGGTCCGGAATCCATTGTTCGTCGAACGGTTGTGGGTCAGCTGGATGATCGCGGCTCGGTCTCCCGTGCCGATGGCCTCGCCCGAGGGTACCGCCCCGATGAACTGGCCATAGGTGCCATGGTCCGTCTGGTTGTACGTCCGGCTGGTGACCACGCCGATCCCGCCCGAGAGCCGGATCCTCAGCGCCGCCGTGCCGGAGAAGGAGAACTTGGTGCCCAGGACATCCCCCAGGCGCAGCGCATGCGCCGCCTGTACCGTGTAGCTGTGCGACGCCGGAGAGGCGTTGTTGGTGTCCTTCTTCAACAGATCGATGGAGCAGCTCATGCTGCCGGTACCGGCGTTGTGGAGCTCCAGATCGGTCCGCCAGACGGCGCCGCCGTAGCCCGCGGCATGGGCCGAGGCCGGGATGTACAGAGTGGCAGAAGACACGGTCGTCGCGGCGGAGAGACCGCCGAGGGTCCTGACCCCCTCCGGCAGCCGCGTCTTATGGAGGGCCGAGACGGGGAGCTCGATCACCCGCACGGAGCTTGACTGGGCTGGAGCGCCGACGAAGGTCCAGTCGCCGGAGTAGGAGGCCGTGTTGTTGCTCTCGTTGCTCTCGGAGATCGCGTGCTGGGGATCGACGACCATCTGCACGGTGTGATGCCCCGAGTCGATGTCGTAGGTTTCCCAATCGTCGTAGTGGTAGTAGTACCCGCTTTCGAGGGTGAAGTCGGAGCTCTGGGAGTAGAAGTTGATCAGGGTATTGCCGTCGAGAAGTAGGGACACGATGTACGTGCCGGCTGGAAAGACCGCGTCGTCGGTCCCGTAGTTGGCGAAGCACCAGTCGATATAGGTGCCCCAGCCACCGCTGAGCCCGCCCGAGCTGTGGGTGTCAGTGGTCCCCGAGACGACCAAGGGCCCTTCCCAGCCGTCCGGCGCGTAGGGTTCGAGATCCAGGTCACCGGAGGGCGTTGGCGTGGGGGTCGGCGAGGGGCCGCTGCCGGGCGGCGGTCCCTGAAGGACCTTGGCCGGCACGTACACCGGATCGCCGGTTTGGTTGTCCACAACGGAGCCGTAGGCGAAGAAAGCGGCCCCGGAGGTGTTGGTGGAGAGGATCAGGTAGCCGTCGTCTACCGAGGCGCCGGTCACCTTGGTGAAGATCTTGTCGATCTGCCGCATCTCGTAAGGGTCGAGCCCGTAGCTCTTGCTGCCCAGCGAGGATCCGTTGGAGCGGTAGAAATCCACGCGGACGGAGGCGCTCTTCCCCGTGGTGTTGACCAGCCCCAGATTGCTCCGGTACCCGCTGCGGGAGGAGACGCTCTGGGAGAGTTGGATCAGCCGCCCGTGCTGGGACGATCCGATGGTCGTGCCCGTCAGAACGCCGGCGATGAACTGACCGTAGGTGCCCGAGGACGTGGTGTTGTAGGTCCGGCTCGTGACGATGACGGTCCCGGAGCTCACGGTGATGCGCAGCGCCCCGGCGCCCGAGAATCCAAAGAGCGAGTGGAGGATGTCGGAGTAGCGCTGCGCTTTGCCGGCCGCCAGCTGGTAGGGCTTCTTCGATGGCGAGGTGTTGGCCTGGTCCCGCTTGAACAGCTCGATGGAATAGGCGGCCGAGGTGCCTCCGGTGGCCTGGACCTCCACATCCGAGCGCCAGTTGGTCCCGTTGGCGCCAGAGACGTGGGCCGCTCCGGGGATGAACAGGGTTTGGCCAGAGGCGACGGCCTGGCTGACGCCAACCGCCGTGGCTGAGGATCCCGGCGCTTCGTCGCCCCATCGTGCTGTACGACAGCCTTGGGAGTTGGGATCGCCAAAATCTTCAGAGCAACACCCACCGCCAAACACGGCCAGAGCGATCACAGCGCCCACGACCGCCGCCGGTATCCACCAGGCGAAACGCTGATGGCCGCTCGGGTGGCCGTGAGATGTGGCTTCCGGAATTGAGGGCGTGTCGCTTCTCAGCATGGCAGGGCTCCTTAGCGCGTTGTGGGCCACGAACGTCCAGTCCCGCTCCGCTGCGGATCCCGCCAGTCGTAGGCAACCCTGTCGGTGTCGTCGAGAGTCTGTCGTGCGTGTTCTTCCCCAAGGGATGAACGCAACCTTGAACGCCTTGTATCACGCACATCATTCCACTGCAACTTTGCCATGAATATGAGATTCATACTGTGATCCATATTCATTGTTGTTGATTGTGCCGCCGGGAGGGGAGGCCAGGAAGCGCCGAAGGGAAGGGTGCCAGTCGTGTAAATATGTCTTTGTTTCCATCGCCTTGTTCCCCTGCCATCGGCACGTGATGGCGTGGGAGCCTTGACAATGCTGGTGGCGGGATTTATACATTGTCTGGAGACAAAGGACAATGGCAATGACGCAGCCGCTTCTCCGCATCGATCTGGCCTCGCCGGTGCCGGCCTACCGGCAGATTGCGGCGGGGCTGAGGACGCTTCTGGTACATGGTGATCTTCCGGCCGGTTCCCGTTTGCCGACGATCCGGGAGCTGGCCATGGACCTTGGAGTTCATCCCAACACGGTGGCGCAGGCGTACCGGGTGTTGTCCGATGAGGGCTGGTTGGAGCTGCGGCGCCGTCGCGGCGCCACGGTGCGGCAACGGCCCGTGCCGCCCGCCGGCC
>JAADFK010000168.1 GCA_013152925.1 Acidobacteriota bacterium
ACGTCCATCTCGGAGGGCTTGACGTCCTCCACCACCGCTCCCGGTCCCATCATGGCGGTCCGGCTGCCATCCGCGCCCAGGAGCAGCGTGGCCTCGGTATCCTCCACGGCCGTTCTCAACGAGGGAACGATCCGGCGGAAGACCTCCGGCCGGAACGCAGTGCCCGTGCCCCGGAGATGGACGTTCCACCCCAGCGCCTGCCGGCCCCGGTCCTCGATCCCCTGGGCCAGCGCCTCGGAAAGGATGACGGCGTCGCCCACGCCGCGGCCCACCCCTCGCAGCCAGCCCTGTACCGCGTCGGCGTCCGCCGGCCACGCCACCTCCGAAAAGAAACCCCGGGTCAGCCGAGAGCCCACGTCCACCACGAGAACGGCGTCCACCCCAGCCAGCAGCTCCGGGTGACGATGGACCAGCCAGGCCAGGGCGGCTCCCTTGGTCGGTCCCGCCGGTTCCTTGACCACCACGCGGGCCCCGGCCTCCCGGCCAGCCCGCCCGGCGACCGGATCCGGCCCATCCAGCAAGAGAACCGTCTCCACAGTCGCACCCTCCTCTGCCGCGCCGGTCACGCTCCGCAGGACCTGTGTCACGGCGGCGCCCTCGCCACGGGCCGGCACGACGGCCAGCCACCGGCCGACGGCCCTCCGTGGGGCGGCCTGAGGCCCCTTTGCCGCCGCACGGGCCAGCGCCATCCGGAACACAGAGTCGGCCACCGGCGGGGCGGCGGCCACGACGCCGAGTATGCGCATCACGGCGGGAAAGGCTGTCATCGCCGCCAAGTGTACCAGCGAGGAATACATCCCGCAGGCCAGATGTTGTTTTCATTGCCGGCGTTACATGTGGACACGCAGGCATTTGCAGGTCCCAGGAGAGGCGGATGGGTAACGAGATATTGCGATAGGGGTTCAAAATCAACTTCGGGTACGCTATGCTCCCGCGGCGGAGGACGAAGAGCTTGACGCTGGAAGACGTGGCACTGAGCCGTGAAGCGACCGTGGCCGAGATCGACGGTGGGCGGAGGGTCCGCTCCCACCTCAACACGCTCGGAATCCACGTGGGCGACATCATCCGCGTGGTGGAACGGGCGCCCTTCCGCGGTCCGGTCCTCGTGGAGATTCATGGGACCCGCGTGGCCCTTGGGCGTGGTATCGCCCGGAAGGTAAAGGTTGACACCGATGCGCTTCGTCCTGGCCGGCCAGCCTAACGCCGGCAAGAGCACCATCTTCAACGCCGTCGCCGGCTACCGGGCCGGCACGGCGAACTTCCCCGGCACCTCGGTCAGCTACACCGTAAGCCGCGCCTTGATCCTGGGCCGCGAGGTCAGCATCGTCGACCTGCCGGGGATCTACTCCCTGACCTCCACCGACGCCGCCGAACGCGAGGCCCTGGCCTACCTCCTGGAGCGCGGTGGCGACGTCATCATCAACGTCGTCGACGCCAGCCGGCTGGGACGCTCCCTCGAGCTGACGCTCCAGCTCCTGGAGTTGGGACGCCCCGTGGTGGTCGCCCTCAACATGCTGGACGAGGCCCGCCGCAAGGGCATCGAGATCGATGTCGACGCCCTCTCCCGGGAGCTGGGCGTGCCGGTCGTACCGACTATCGGCCGCCGGGGCCGCGGTCTCAAGGAGCTCTTCCGGAACGCCATGCGGCTGGCGCTCCAGGGCAGGAGCGCCGATCCGGTACATTTCGACCGGGAGGTGGAGGCGGCCATCTCCAAGACCGAGGGCACCCTGGAACAAAGTGGCGTGACGCTCCCCGCACCCGCCCGTTTCTTCGCCATCAAGCTCCTCGAAGGCGATCCGGAGATCGCTTCGAGAATCGAGGGCGAAGCTCCGGGTCTCGACCTCGCGCTCAAAGCGGCAAAACGGGAGCTCGAATCGGCCCACGGCTGGACGGCGGATCAGGTTGTGTCCGGCAGCCGGCACGCCATGGCCCACGCCATCGAGGAGCGAGTGTCGACGGTTCATCGCCAGCGGGTCGGCTGGAGAGAGACCCTCGACCGCATCCTGTTGCACCCCGTTTCTGGCGGCCCCATCATGATCGCAGTCCTTCTGGGATTCTTCTACACCGTTTTCGGGCTTGGCAAGTTCCTCGAGAACCCCATGGTGGCCGGCTTCGATCGCCTTGGCGCCTCGCTCGCCGCCGTTCTCCCGCCGGACACCTTCCTCGGCTCCCTGACCAGCGGCCTCGTCATGGGCGTCTCCGGAGGCGCCGCCATCGTTCTGCCCTACCTGGTGCCCTTCCTCATGGGCTTGGCCATGCTGGAAGACACCGGTTATCTGCCCCGGATGGCCTACATCCTGGACAACTTCATGCACCGGATCGGCCTGCACGGCAAGTCCGTCGTTCCCATGATGCTCGGCTACGGCTGCTCCGTGCCCGCGGTCATGTCGACGCGGATCCTCGAATCCCCGCGGGACCGGAGGATCACCACGGCTCTGACGGTCCTGATCCCCTGCTCGGCGCGGACGACCGTCATCTACGCCGTGGTCGGCGCCTACATGGGGGCCGGGTGGGCCTTCTCCGTCTACATCCTCAACTTCCTCGTCATTGGAGCCGTAGGGAGCCTCCTGTCGAGCCGCATGAAGGGGCGGGCGCCAGGCTTGATCCTCGAGATCCCGGACCTTCAACTTCCGGCCCTCAGGACTCTCACATCCAAGACATGGCTGTCCCTTCGCGAGTTCATCGTGGTCGCCTGGCCCATCCTGATCGGCTCGTCGATTTTCCTGGGAATTCTCGAATGGCTGCACGCGGACCACACCATCAACTCCATCCTCTCCCCATTGACCGTGACTCTTCTGGGGCTGCCGGCCGTCGTCGGCGTCACCCTGGTCTTCGGCGTGCTCCGGAAAGAGCTGACCGTTGTCATGCTCGTCCAGGCCGTCGCTACCACCAACATCGCCTCCGTTCTCACGCAGGTGCAGATGATGACCTTCGTCGTCTTCGTCGTCTTCTACATCCCCTGCGTGGCCACCGTCGCCGTCATGGGCCGCGAGGTCGGCTGGAAGGACACGGCCTGGATCAGCGCCCTGACCGTCCTCCTGGCCATCGGTCTCGCCGTGGCTGTCCGCTTCACGCTGACCCTCGCGGGCGTGTAGCCCGAACCGGAGCCCGCCCGGCAGAACGTGCCGCCGCAGAAGGAGCACAGCAATCACCTTTGGCCTCGAATGGAGCTCTTGAGCGGGGACACCCCCTCCCAACCCGATTACTCAATGGCACCCCTCGCCCCCTTTCCGCCCTGCCCGTCGTCCATCCGCACCGTCGCCACCACCGTGGCGTGCAGCTCCTCCGTCACCGCCCAGCAGCAGGGAACCTTACCGATTACCTCGTGCCCTCCTTGACCTCGT
>JAADFK010000169.1 GCA_013152925.1 Acidobacteriota bacterium
AGCTGGAAGCCCGCCGTTTCGCCCGGGAGTGGGTTCCGGGTAAACTCAGGGCGTGAGGATCATCGTCAATCCAGCGGCGGCGGGCGGCAGGGTGGCCCGCGAGTGGGAACGGGTCGCGCCGAGGCTGCGCAGGTTGGGCCTGGACGCGCCCGTCGTGTTTACCGAGGCGCCCGGCCATGCCACCGAGCTGGCGCGGCGCGCGGTGGCCGATGGTGCCGGCACGGTGGTGGCCGTCGGCGGCGACGGCACCATCTGCGAGACCGCCGAGGGCCTCCACCGGGCCGGTGGAGGCCGCCTGGGGATCCTGCCCCGGGGCACCGGGAACGACGCCGCCCGGACGCTGGGTATCCCCCTGAAATGGGAGGACGCCGCCCGGACGGTGCTGGCCGGAGCCTCCCGCAGGGTGGACTTGATCGCCGTGGACGGTCACGTGGTGGTCAACGCCATCGGCATGGGCCTGACCGGCGACATCAATCGGCGTGCGGCCCGCATCAAGGTCGTCCGCGGCATCGCGGCCTACCTGGTGACGGCGCTGGTTTCGCTCGTGAAGTACCGGGCGCCGCGTGTCGTCATGAGAACGCCCCGTGCGGGATACGAGGGCTCGATGATCATCCTGGCCGTTCACAACGGACCCACCACGGGCGGCGGGTTCCGGCTGACCCCCCGGGCGCGCCCCGGCGATGGCAGGCTGGACGCCTGTCTGGTGGAGGGCATGGGCGTTCTCAAGCGGATCAGCCGGCTGGCGGCCGGGCTCCAGGGACGGCTCGGCTGCCTGGCCGGCAGCCATGAGCTCCAGGCACCCTGGCTCGAGCTGGCCTTCGACGAGCCGATCCCCGGCCACCTGGACGGCAACCAGTGGACCTTCCAGCCCCCCTCCACCCGCTTCGAGATCCTCTCGGGCGCGCTGGAGGTGATCGTTCCTGGATGACGGGCGCCGGCCGTTGGGCCGTGGCCTGAGCGCTGGTACCATCTCCGTGCCCCGACGGGGCCGCAGGAGGTTCCCATGAACGAGGAACATCGGCCGGGACCGGAATGGGAGGCGGCGCGCTTTTCCGTCCGTTACGCCGAGACTGACGCCGCCGGGATCGTCCATCACGCCACCTACCTCGTGTGGTTCGAAGAGGGCCGCTCGGAGCTCTCCCGCCGCCTGGGCCTGCCCTACCGGCAGCTCGAGGAGGCCGGGGTCGTCCTCGTGGTTGTGGAGGCCGAGCTTCGCTATCTCTCCGGCGCCCGCTACGACGAGGTTGTGGAGGTCTGGACCAGCATGCGCCGGGTCCGCTCCCGCTCCTGCGTCTTCGACTACCGCGTCATCGCCGCAACCGACGGCCGTCTCCTGGCCACGGGGAGCACATCCCACGTGGCCGTGGACCTGGAGACCGGCCGGCCCACCACCATTCCCGAGCCGTTTCGCAGCACCTACGCCTCGGCGGTGCCGGCCGCGGACCCGGAGGGGTGACCGGCGGTGGTACCGTCGAAGGGTGGGGCTGTACCTCGAGCTTGGAAGATGAGGAGCGCCGGTGATCGATCCGGCGGAGGCCGGTGATGTCAGGGCACGTTCAATGGGGATTGGCAGCGCTGGTTCTTGTGGGATCGGTTGTGGTCCTTCGTGACGGCCTTCACCGCAGGCCGGTTTTTTCGAGCCCGGGCGCCTGGATGTTCGGGCGGATACTGTTCGCCTTCCTTCTTGTGGTGGTACTTTCCGGAGAGGTCGCGACGCTCCTGGACCCCAAGACCCGGGCCTTGAGCTGCGGCTCGTTCGCCGACGCCGCGGCTCATTTGAGCGGTGTGCTGCCAGTGGCCTCGTTCGTCTTCTTGGTGTTTCGCGCCCCGAAGCCTCCGCCCAAGGAGCCCGGTCCGCCCAGGCCGATCCCCCGCGACCTGGTCTGAAGACTGCGACCTCGCGCTCGAAAGAACGCGCCGCCCGGGGTGGGCGGCGCGTGGATGGCTTGAATCGAAGCGGCGGTGTTTGCCGGCAAGACCGGTCAGTCCTCGTCCTCCTCCTCGCCCTTCTGGGCGGCGGCGATGATCTTCTCCTGGATCTGCTTCGGGACCTCGTCGTAGTGGCTGAACTCCATGTGGTAGTCGGCCCGTCCGCCGGTGATGGAGCGGAGGGTCGGCGCATAGGTCAGCATCTCGGCCAGCGGAACCAGGGCGTGAATGATGGTGGTGCCATCCTCGTTGTCCATGCCCTGGACCCGGCCCCGCCGGGAGTTGAGGTCGCCCATGACGTCGCCCATGAACTCGTCAGGCGTGAAGACGTCGATCTTCATGATGGGTTCGAGGAGGGTCGGCTTGCACCTGGCGGCGGCCTCCTTGAAGGCCTTACGGCCGGCGATCTTGAAGGCCATCTCCGAGGAGTCCACGGCGTGTTCCTTGCCGTCGAGAAGGGTGACGCGGAAGTCGGCCAGGGGGTACCCCGCCAGGACGCCTTGCTCAGCGGCTTCCTGGATCCCCTTGTCGACGGCCGGGCGGTAGCCCTGGGAGATGGAGCCGCCGAAGATCTTGTCGACGAACTCGTAGCCGCCGCCCCGGGGAAGAGGCTCCATGCGGATCTTGCACTCGGCGAACTGACCGGCGCCGCCCGTCTGCTTCTTGTGCCGCGTGGTCACCTCGGCGGAACCGGTGATGGTCTCACGGTAGGGGACCTTGGGTGGATGGAGCAGGACGTCGACCTTGTAGCGCTTCTTGAGCCGCGCCACGACGACCTCCACGTGAAGCTGACCCGCGCCGGAGATCAGGAGCTCCTTGGTCTGGGGATCGCGGCCCATCTTGATGGTCGGGTCCTCGTCCTGGATGCGGACCAGGGCCGAGGAGAGCTTGTCCTCGTCGCCCTTGGACTTGGGCTCCAGGGCGAAGCTGATGGCGGGCTCGGGGATAGGAACGGCGGCAAGGACCACGGGCCGGGACGGATCGCAGAGCGTGTCACCGGTCCGGGTTTCCTTGAGCTTGGGGACGACGCCGATGTCGCCGGGCGCCAGGTGGGTGACGGCCTGTTGCTCCTTGCCCTGGGTGATGGCCAGGCCGCCCAGCCGCTCGTTGGCTTCCCTCACCGGGTTGAGGACGGTGCTGTCGGACTTGAGGGTCCCGGTGAAGACACGGAGCATCGTGATCCGCCCGGCGTAGGGATCGGAAAAGGTCTTGAAGACGTAGGCGGCCACCGGCTCGTCCTCCGAGACGGTCAGCTCCAGCTCCTCGCCCTCGGGCGTGCGGGCCGACACCGGGCGCCAGTCCGGGGCGGGCGCCAGGTCCACCAGGGCGTCCATCAGCGGCTGCACACCCATGTTCTTGCCGGCTGCCGTGGCGAAAACTGGGAAGAGGGAGCGGGAACGGATGGCCATGGCCACTGAGGAAGGTCTCCTGGTCCAGCTCGCCGGCCTCCAGGTAGGCCTCCATCAGCTCCTCGTCCTGCTCGGCCACCATCTCCATCAAGGCCTCCCGGGCGGAGGCCACGGTGTCCGCCATGTCGGCGGGGACGTCACCGATCTCCACGTCGCGGCCCTCGTCGCCGGGCCAGGTGTAGGCCTTGCCGGTGATCAGGTCGACGACCCCCCTGAAGGAAGCCTCCTCGCCGATGGGTACCTGGAGCGCCACGACGCCGCGGCCCATGCGCTTCTGCAGGGCCTGGAGGGTGCGGTCGAAGGACGCACGGTCGCGGTCCATCAGGTTGACCACAAGGAAGACGGGGAGCCCGTACTCCTCGGCCTTCTTCCACATCTTCTCGGTCTGGACCTCGATGCCCCCGACCGCCGAGACCATCAGGGCAAGGGTGTCCGCGACGCGAAGCCCCTGGACCGCCTCGGTGGTGAAGATGCTGTACCCCGGCGTGTCGATCAGGTTGACCTTGACGTCCTTGTGCTCGAAGAAGGCCACCGCGGTGTTGATGGTGATTCCCCGCTCGATCTCGTCGTCGTCGAAGTCGGTGACCGTGTGCCCGTCGTCGACCTTGGCGAACCGGTTGACGGCGCCGCTGTCGAAGAGCAGCGCGGAAACCAGGGTCGTCTTGCCGGTGTCCGAGTGGCCGGCGACGGCCACATTCCGGATGGCGTCGGTGGTGTAGGTGGGTGTGCTCATACGTTTTCCTCCACGATGGGTCGATCGCTGGAATCGGCGGGGCCGAGGTCGAGATCCCGGCCGGTCAACAGGCTTCCAGGTACCGGCGGAGGGTTCCCTGGACAACCTCTTCGGGCAGGACGGGAGCGGGCGGTTCCTTGTTCCAGCCGCTGGTCTCGAGCCAGTCCCGTACGTACTGCTTGTCGAAGGATTGTTGGGGTCGGCCGGGCTCGTAGTCACCGGCGGGCCAGAAGCGGGACGAGTCCGGTGTCAGGGCCTCGTCCATCCAGACGATCCGGCCCGCCTCGTCCAGTCCGAACTCGAACTTGGTGTCGGCGATGATAAGGCCGCGCTCCGCCGCGTAGGCGGCAGCCTCGGCGTAGATCTCCAGGGTCAGGTCGCGCAGCTTTTCCGCCAGCTCCCGCCCGGTGATCTCCACCATGCGCTCGAAGCTGATGTTCTCGTCGTGACCGCTCGTGGCCTTGGTGGCCGGCGTGAAGATCGGTTCGGGCAGGCGGTCCGATTCCACGAGCCCCGGCGGCAGCTGGATGCCGCAGACGGCGCCGGCCTGCCGGTACTCCTTCCAGCCGGAGCCGGCGAGGTAGCCGCGGGCCACGCATTCCACGGGGATCGGCCGGAGGCGGCGGACCAGAACGCTGCGCCCGGAGAGCTCCGGGCGGCTGCGAAAGGGCTCTGGGAGCTCCTCGAGCCGGGTGGCCAGCAGGTGGTTGCTCACCGTCCGTACCGGCGAAGCGCCGGAACCAGAAGCTCGAGAGCTGTGTCAGTACGACCCCGCGTCCGGGAATGCCGGGGCTCAGGACACAGTCGAAGGCGCTGATCCGGTCGGTGGCGACCAGGACAAGCGCCTCGCCGGTGGTGTAGATGTCACGCACCTTGCCACGGCTCACCAGCTCCGCACCGGGAACGCTGGTCTCGAGCAGTGCCCGGGCCAGTGGTCGTCAGGACGGCGTTGGCCTGCCGCGACAGGCGGGACTTGTAACGCGACGCGGTGTTGCGGTGCAGGACGCCCTTGCGCCATGCCACGTCGACGATGGAGATGGTCTGGGGAAGCAGCGTGCGAACCGCCTCGGCATCGCCTTCGGCGATGGCGGTCCGCATCTTCCGCATCTGGTGACGTACGCGGGTCCGTACGGACTTGTTGCGCATCCGCCGTTCCAACGACTGGCGATGGCGCTTCCTGGCCTGTTTCTTGGTTCCCTTGATCGTTGCCATTCGGTATCTCTCCTCGGTTTTCATGCGGCCCGGGGGCCGGCTTCCTAACGGATGGTGATTCCCAGCGACCGCAGCTTCTGGCGGGCGAGGTCGGCCTCCGGTGTGCCGGGATGTTCGTACACGACATACTGGAGGTTGACGACCCCCTGCCCCTGATCGCCCTTCTTCAGATAAACGAGTTCAGTTGGGCCGCCGCACCCTTGTCGCTGGTTGGGTACGAATCCAGGACGGTCGAGAACGCCTTGAGCGCGTCGTCCTCCTGGCCGAGCGCATCATAGCACTCTCCGATCCAATATTGGGCATTGTCGGTCAAATCGGTCTTCGGATAGCGTTTGATGTACTCCTGGAAACCCTGAATGGCCAGCTGATAGTTGCCCCGCATGTAGTCCTGATAGGCGCTGCGGTACAGCTGGTCGGGGTTGTCGGGGAGCGCCGCCGCCTGGGTCTTGGTGCCGGCGGCGGGCGGCTGGGCCGGTTCTTCGGCGGTGGGTTGTCCTCCGGCTGCGGGAGGGGCGGTCCCCTCGGCTCCGGGCTCTGCGGTCACCGGGGGCAGCACGGCGGGCGGCGTCGTCCGGACGCCGGCGAGCTGCTGGGAGAGGGTATCCATCCGGCGGTTGGCCACCTCGAGGGCGGAGCGGAGCGCTTCCACCTCGTCCTCGAGGCGGTTGATTCGCGTCGAGAGCTCGGCGTTGGCCTCGTTGGCCGTCTGGAGCTGTTGCCGCAACCGGGACTCCATGGGTTGGAGGGACTGCTTTGTCCACCGACTGAGCTTTGATCTGCTGGACCTCGCGCTGCACGTCGTTGACCTGCCGGTGGAGGATGGCGATGTCCTGCTCGGAGGTGCAGGCCAGGGCCGGAAGCACGAGGAGAAGTATCCACAGCTTGCGCACGGTGGCCTCCTCAGCGGGCGGTGATGACGAAGTGGGCGCGCCGGTTGAGACGCCAGGCCGACTCGTCGTGCCCCAGGGCGAAGGGACGTTCCTCACCGTAGCTGATGGTCTTGATACGGTCGGCGGAAATCCCGAGGAAGATCAAGTAGTCGCGGACCGCGTTGGCCCGGCGCTCCCCCAGAGCCAGGTTGTACTCGCGGGTGTTGCGCTCGTCACAGTGGCCCTCCACGAGGATCTTCACCGTGGGGTATTTCTGGAGCCATGCGGCGTTCTCGGCCAGCTTGGTCTTGGCCTCGGGCTTGAGCTCGTAACTGTCCGTGTCGAAGAACACGTCCTAGCCCCGTCGGTTGAGCTCCTTGATGTCCTCGGGCAGCTCCTCCTGCACCTCCACGGAGGGAACAGGCTCGTTGGCCGGCTTGGTCACGGTTTCCTCGGGGACCGGTGTCGGTGTGGGCGTGGCCTGCTCCACCTGGGTCTGGGCCGGTGCCGGCGTGGTGCTGGAACAACCGGACAGAACGAGCCCCACCGCCAGCGCGGCGGCCAGGGGGATGGTCATGGTAACGGACGTGGCACGCATGCTCGCCTCCTTTTGGACCCCCAACTCTACCAGCCCTTCAAGTGGTTGACAAGCAAGACGGAAGGAGTGGAACGAGTGGGGGATGAGGGAAAGAAAGTGGAGGGCAGAGGATTGGGGATAGAGGATAAGAGGATAGAAGATAGAGGGAAGAGGACAGCGGATTGAGAGAGGGGTGGAGGTGGCTGGGGGCTGTGGCGTGATGGTGGAGAAGGAATCGGGTCCTGTCGTACCGCATCGTGACGCGCAATGCCCCCACCCGTGTGGAAGCTTCTCCTCTCCCGCCCCCCCCGTCGTCCGTTCTCAACCTTCTATCCTCTATCCTCTATCGTTTCTCCTTTTCTCCTCACTCTTGACTCTGCTCTTCACTCTTCGCGTCTTCACCTTCTTCCAGCAATCCGCCGCCGGGGCGGTCCAGGCGCCCATCGCGGTTGAGCTTGGAGAGGTAGTCGTAGACGACGATGGAGCCGGCCACGGCGAGATTGAGGGAGGGGACCAGGCCCCACTGGGGGATCTGGACGATGACCGGGGCGG
>JAADFK010000170.1 GCA_013152925.1 Acidobacteriota bacterium
GGCGAGCCCGTGGAAAGCTTCACGATCCTGACCACCGGGCCCAACGAGCTCGTGGCGCCCCTTCACGACCGTATGCCCGTGATTCTCCCGCCGGACGGCTGGGACACATGGCTCGATCCCGGGCTCGATGACCCCTTGGCACTCTCCCGGCTCCTGGGGCCCCACCCGCCGGAGGGGATGATCGCCTACCCCGTGACGCCCGCCGTGGGCTCACCGTCCGTCGACGAACCCGCCTGCATCGAGCCCCTGCACGGGTCCCGAGAAGGCTCACCGGAAACCGGTCCGTCCCACGGCTGAGACCCCTCTCGTCCCTCTCTCCCCCACCCCCTCCCGATCGTCACCTCAGGCCGGAAGAACCAGCGGCGCCAGGATCAGACTGAGCACGGTGGTGACGACGATGGCGATCAGGTTCAACAGGATACCCTCCCTGAAGAGGTCGAGCGAGCTCACCCGCCCCGAGCCCATGACGATGGCGTTGGGTGGCGTGGCGACGGGAAGCACGAAGGCACAGGAGGCCGCCACCGTCGCCGAGGCCATCAGCAGGTACGGCGAAGCGTGGAGGCCTTCGGCGAGCGCCGCCATGACCGGCATCATCAGCGTCGCCGTGGCCGTGTTGGAGGTCAGGTTGGTGACGAATGCGGTCAGCAGAACGACGATGAAGACGACTGCCCAGATGGGCAGCGTGTGGAGGCCTTCGAGACGCCCCGCCAGCCAGACATCGAGCTTGGAGGCGTGCACACCGTCCGCCAGGGCGAACCCCCCTCCGAAGAGGAGCAGAACACCCCAGGGCACGCCGTGCCGCACCTCGTCCCAGGTGACCAGCGGGCGGTGCCTGCCGCCCCCGGCCGGGATGATCGTGGCCAGAATCGCCGCCGCCACGGCGGGAACGGCGTCGCTGACCAGCTTGGGGTTGGGCAGGAGACTGGCCCACCCCGGAATGTGCAGGCTCCCTATGCTCATGCCCGAGCGGGTGATCCAGGCCAAGGCCGTCGCGACGAAGAGGACGGCGGCCCGGCGTTCGGCCGTGGTCACGTCGCCCAGGGCTGCCCGCTCCTTCTGGATCTCCTCCGTGGACACCTTTATTCTCGGCAGCCCAGAGCAGCCCGGCCACGGGCAACAGGACGATCACCAGAGGTACGCCCAATAACATCCACGCGCCGAAGGTCAGGGGTGGCAGGTTCGGGACCAGGTTGGGCGCCATCCCGGCCAGGACGAGGTTGGGCGGTGTACCCACGAGGGTCCCGAGACCGCCGATGGAGGCTCCAAAGGCAATGGCCAGCAACATGCGAACCGGCGTCTTGGGGTCCTCGATCCGTGATGCCACCGCCATGCCGATGGGAAGCAACATCAAGGTCGTGGCCGTGTTCGACAGCCACATGGAGAGGGCTGCCGTCACGATCAGGAATCCCCACACGAGCCGGCGCGGCGATCCGCCCACGGTGTGAAGGGTCGCCAGGGCGACTCTCCTGTGAAGCGAAGAACGCTCCACGGCCAGCGCCAGCACGAACCCGCCGAAGAAGAGGAAGATCATGTTGTCCGCGTAGTTGGGGGCCACGTCCCGCACGCTGCGAACCGCCATGAGCGGAAAGAGCACCAGGGGCAACATGGAAGTGATCGCCAGGGGCACGGCCTCCGTCACCCACCAGATGGCCATCCACGCTCCCACCGCCGCCACCCGGAGCCCGGAGCTCCCCAGCGCTCCGGAGGGCAGAAAGAGCATCCCCACAAAAACCAGCGGGCCGAGAATACGGCCCACGGTCACCAGGCGTCCATCGGATTCCGAACGAACATCATCGCTCACTGGAAGCCCCCTTTCCCTCCTCCCTCCTCCGGTCCGGGCAAAAGTGTACACCCGGCGGGCCGCCCCGGAGCTCCTCCGGTCACGGGAATCTCAAGACCCGGCGGGTTCCCAGCGGTACACCGTCAAGTCCAGCGTGCCGTTGGCCCGGAAGATGATCCCCTCACCCTCCAGCATGGCCCGCTGCAGGCCCTGGGGGAAGTCCGGCAGGCGGTCCGTGGAGCACCCGCCCGAGGCGTTGACCACCCGCTGCCATGGCACGTCCTCCGGACAGCGGTGGAGAATCCATCCCACCGCCCGAGGCGAGATCCGGCTCCCCAACTCCGCTGCAATCTGGCCGTAGGTCATCACCCGCCCCGCCGGAATCCGCCGCACCAGCGCAAAGACCTCCCCGGCGATACCCGCCCGGCGCTCGCCGACATCCCCGTGGACCCTGCGCTGACCCTTCACGCCGACCACTCTATCCCGGATTGTTCCTGAGGTTTCGGCTGAGCCAAAGAGTGGAGACTCGAGACCGCCCCGGGGAGCGCCGGCCTCCAGGCCGGCATCATGCTCCCGGCGAAGCGACGAACGCTCACCAGGCGAAGGAAGCTCGTGTTGGCCTCGCCCCGGACAAAATGCCCGCTCCGGAGAGCGGCGCCCCCCGCAGGGAATCGAATCCCGCCGCCGCACCGCCCGGCACTCCACCGGCCCTCCGCCGAGTGCTCATCCGTCATCTCCCGCCCTCTTCCGGCCCCTCCCAGCCCCCGGATGGAATTCTTGCGGGGGACAACCCGCGAAACCGTCACTTCGACCGCCCCCCGACCCCTCCAGAACCCCCGGATTCATTTTTTGCGGGGGACGCCGTACCAAGGCCGGCCAGCACGCCAACCGCCGCGATCAAGAATGACATAGTCCTTCGCGACTTCATCTTCAAGAGAATCCCCTGAAGGCCCTCTCGTACTTCGGCAAGGTATCCGCAATCATGGAGTCAGCCACTCATTGCTCCGGCAACCCGAGTTGGATGCGAATCAAACGGCAAAGGCTGTCCTTTAGCTCCCGGTGACGAGGAACCGGAGCCTTCCGTCCGTTCCGAGGGTTTTCATACAAGTCGTGCCGCTTACCATGACGTTTCAGATGACAACCTGCTTGGATCAGTTCTTTCAGAAACGTCCGCCGCTTCAAACCTCAACCTCGATCTGCTTGCTCTGAGTCCCTGGAGGAATCATGCCAGCTCCATCATCAGACAGCACCAGATCGTACGCGTCCTGGATGTTCGTCTCCAGCTCTTCAAGCGTTGCACCCTGGCTGAATACGCCAGGCGCTTCCCTGAGACGACCGACGTACCAGCCGTCGTCGACCCAATACTCCAAGGTAAACACATGCCGCATGATGCAAGCCTCCTGAATCAATTATAGCGCCGGCCCAGCCCGTCATGCGATTGCTCCCTCCGATCACAGCACGACAATTTGCTATCCTCTCCCACCGTCATGCCTTCCCTACAGCTTGCCCTCGCTCTCGTCTACCTCGTCCACGACAGCCTCCGGATCCTCTTGACCCTCATCCTCGCCCTCATCGCGCCCGCCTGGGCCCAGGCCAGGGCAGAGGCCCGTCACCTCTTCGTCGCCCACCAGCTCGCCCTCTACCACGCCCGGGAAGCACCAAGAAAACCCACCACCCCGGCCTTCCGGCTTACGATGGTCTTCCTCTCCCGCCTCTTCGACTGGCGCCACGCCCTCCTCATCGTCAGGCCGGAGACACTCGTGCGCTGGCATCGCGATGGCTTCAAGAGCCTCTGGCGAAGAAAGTCCCGGCCGAAAGGCCGCCCACCCGTGCCGCCGGAAACCGTTGCGTTGATCCGGCAAATCGCCCGCGACAACATCGCCAAGGGCCAGGGAGAAATCGCCGCCCTCGTCCTTCTCGAGCTCGGCCTGCGTCTTTCCCCACGAACAATCAAGAAGTACATCCGCCAAGCGCTTCTCCCCCCGCGTAACCCAGCAGGTCGCGGCGATCAGCGCTGGGCCTCCTTCGTCAGAAACCACGCAAAGGTCATCGTCGCCATGGACTTCTTCACCGTCGTCAGCGCAACCTTTCGGACGTACTACGGCCTCGTCATCATGGAGATCGGCACCCGCAAGATCCTCCACACCAACGTCACCGCAAGCCCCACTGCGGACTGGGTCTGCCAGCAGCTCAGAGACGCCATCCCCTGCGACCACGCCTACCGCTTCCTCATCCACGACCGCGCCGCCAACTTCAACGGCCAGGTCGACAAGACCATCAAGGGCTTCGGCATGCGCCCCCTCAAAACTCCCTACCGTGCTCCCAAGGCCAACGCCCACTGCGAACGCCTCATCGGCACAATCCGCCGCGACTGCCTCGACTACCTCATCCCGTTCTCCCAAAACCACCTCCGTCTCATCCTCAGGGAGTACGTCGCCTACTACAACCACCATCGCCCCCACGGGAGCCTTGGGCCGGGGATTCCCGACCCGGCCGAAGGCCTCCCGGTCG
>JAADFK010000171.1 GCA_013152925.1 Acidobacteriota bacterium
CCAGTGCCAGCCGTCGCCGGCCGCGGCGTGCCGCGTCCCACCAGCGCACCAGGGTGGCGTGCTCCGCGCCCCGCCCCTTGAAGGGGAGCTCAGGAGGTCCACGGCCGGGCGGGGCACACGGTGCGAGTTCCGCGGCCATGAACGCCTGGGGGAGCGCGTCCCGGATCTGCCGGTAGAGGGCTGTGGTCTCCTCCAGCGGTTCCAGCCCCAGCTCTCTCTCCAGCAGGCGGCGACACGTTTCGTACTGGGCCAGGGCCGCGCCGCGTTGCCCGGTGAGTGCCAGGAGCCGCATTAGTTCCCGGTGTGCCTCCTCCAGCCAGGGGTCCAGGGTCAGCTGTTGTCGCGCGTACCGGACCGCCTGGTCGTACTCCCCCCGCTGCGTGTGATGGCTCACCAGCTGAGCCAGGGTTTCCAGGGCACGCTCGCGATACCAGGCCCGCCGTCGCATCATCCACTGCTCGAACTCCAGGCAGCCCTGGAGGTGGAACTGGGCCAGGAAATCCCCTCCGTAGAGGGCAATCGCGGCCCGGAGGTGCTCCACCGCCGCGGCTGGTTGCCCGGCCTGCCGGCTGCGCGCGGCAATCTCGATTTCAGCCTCGAAGGTCAACGCGTCCACCTGGCAGGGGACATGTGAGCTGAGGCCAACCGAGAGGCGATCGCTTTCTAACAGCCTGGGGTCCAGGTGGCGACGCAGGCTCCACAGGGCCCGGCGCAGGTTGCGCCGCGCGCGCTCCTCGGGCAGGTTGCCCCACAGCAGGCCAGCCAGTAGGCTCCGGTCGTGGCGGCCGGGGGTCAGGGCCAGGTACACGAGCAGGGCCCGCGTCTTGCGCAGGTCCAGCCCGGTGACAGCTCGCCCGCCCCACACGATCTCCAGCCCGCCCAGGGTGAGCAGGGTCAGGGTGGGGACTTTCCCTGGGCTGTCCGACGAGCACAGGGCCTGGTTCGCACCTGGTGACTGCACTGGGGCCGCGCGCTCTCCTGCCGTGTCCATTTCTCCGCTTCCATCGTTCGGGAATCAACGCTGGATAAACGGTACGGTACTATCGTGAATATACCACAGGACGGACGCGGTGAGAAGCAAAACAGATGGAGAACACGCCGAAACGGATCGTCTACCTGCTGACCATGTGGCAAGAGCGGACCGACGCCGCGGACTTCCGGCCGGGTGGCGCTTCAGTGTGGAGGACTCTCGCACTGGTGAGCGGCGGGGTTTCGCCAGCCTGGAGGCGCTGGTGGCCTTCCTGCAGGCGCAGATGGGAACAGAGGAGAGAGGGAGAGGGGGCGACAAGGAGACAAGGTGACCCTTCCGGGGACATTCCCTCTCGCCTCTCCGCCTTTCACGAGGAGGTAGTTCCATGAACACGCGCACCATTTTCAATCGGTTGCAACTGTTGGTCGTGCTCAGCCTGTTGCTTAGCAGTCTGGCACCGGCGGCCCCGGCCCTGGCCGGGCTGCCACCGGAGGATGTGCAACTGCACGATGGTCCCGGCGTCGCTCGGCCTGATCCGCCGACTTCTCGCGGCAAGGCGCCCTTTAGGGTCACCGCCGAGGGAGGGGACTGCACGAGTAGCTGTAACCGAGACAACGGAAACGGCCTAAACGCCGGCGACCCCGTATCCGCCAACACCGGCGCCTATCACTTCGACCTGCCCCTTCTCTCTCTGGGCGGCCCCATGAACCTGGGCTTCACCTTGCGTTATCGCTCGGACTTCAATCAGGTGATATGGGCCGAAGCCCTCCCCACCCGCTTCTGGTGGAGTCCCTGGGAAGACCTCGAATGGGAGCCTTCCCTCTATGCGACGTTCCAGATCAGCAACGGCGACGCCATCAGCTTCGCCTGGAAAACCGACCACTGGGAGCCGGGCGCCCCCTTTGTTCCGGGCGTCTATCCCGTTCCCTGGTCGCTTCAGGAGACCGACGGCTATTTCTACCTGATGGATCCCATCGGCGAGCAAGTGCACATCTTCAAAAAGATCAACCTGGTGGGTCGCATCGAGCGCATCGTGGACCGCAACGGCAACCAGCTCATCTACTCCTACGCCACGGACAACACCCTGTACCCCTCTCGCGTGGAGGATGGCCTAGGCCGTTCCCTCGATTTCACCTACCAGACCATCGGCAGGTGGACCGCGTTGGTGCGGGTGACCGACCAGGCCGGCCGGCAGGTGAACCTGACTTATGAGGAGCAGGGTGCCGACAACGATAACGTCTGGACCTTGCGCGCGGTGACCGATCCCACGGGGCAGACCACCACCTTCCACTACACCTGGAAGGAACGGGATGATCACCTGGTGAAGTGGCACCACCAGATCACGGCGGTGGAGCGGCCGGCCGGCAACATCCCCTACACCCAGGCCTACGAGATGCGTGAGCTGGACGGCTCAAACGCATCCCGCGTCATCTCCCAAACGGACGCTTATAGCCACACCACGGCTTTCACCTACGACCCGGCTGCGGTCAAGGTGACGGAAAATCGTCCTGACGGCACCACGCAAGTCTACGAGCACTACGGCTTCTACAGCCCGCCCCAGGCGCTCACCGACCCCACGGGCAAGGTCATACAGTTCGGCCGGGACGCGGCGCACGACCGGCTTACCTCCGTCACCGACCGCCTGGGCGACGCCACCCAGGTCACCTATCACCCCGAGACGGGCAAGATCGCCTCTTACACCGGCGCCGAGGGGAACACCACCGTCTTTACCTACACCGCCCAGGATCAGACCTTCACCAACCCGGCAAACGGCGAGACCGTCACCTTCACCTTCTACAACCTGATCCGTGTTGACTACCCCGACGGGACCCACGAGGAGTTTGCCTACGACGCTCACGGCAACGTCCTCACCCACACCGACAGGGTGGGAAAGGCCTGGCATTACACTTACAACAGCCGTGGCCAGCTCCTGACGCTCACCAATCCCGAGGGTGGCGTGGTCACCCACACCTACAACGCCGACGCCACCCTGGCCTCCAGCACCGACTCCGACATGGGCCTCACCACCTACGCGTACGACGGCTACAAGCGACTGAACCGGATCACCCGGCCCGACGCCAGCACGGTGCAATTCACCTACGACCTGAACAACCGGCTGCTGACCTTCACCGACGAACTGGGACACGTCACGACCTTCACCTACGACGCCAACGAGAACCTGGACACAGCGACCAACCCCCTGGGCCAGACCACCACCTACGCGCAGGACTTGATGGACCGCCTGACCGGTGTCGCCGACCCGCTGGGGCACAGCAGTGCCTACGCCTACGACAGCATGAATCGTCTCGCTTCCTTCACCGACCGCAACGGCAACACCATCACCTACGCCTATGACGACCGGGGCTGGCTCACCGGCGCCACCGATCCCCTGGGCCACACCTGGACGACGGCCTACGACGACGAAGGCGTGCCCACGGCGTTCACCACGCCCCTGGGCCGTACCACTAGTTACCAGAGCGACAACCTGGGCCGCATCACGCGCCTCACCGACCCGCTGGGCCATCACACCGACTGGACCTACGATGCCCTCGGTCGCCTGATTTCGAGAACCGACCGGATGGGGCGCACGACCGGCTACGATTACGACGACGCCGGGCGGCTGGTGGGCGTGACTGGCCCGGTCATCGGCACGGCGACCTACACCCGGAATGACCTTGGGCTGCTGACCCGCATCACCGACCTGCGGGGCAAGCACTGGGATTTCGGCTACTCTCCGATGGGCCGCCTCACCTCTCACACCGATCCCCTTGGCCGCCAATGGACCTACGCTTACGACGAGCGGGGTCGGCTGCAGCAGATCACCTACCCGGATGGTTCCAGCGCCACCTACACCTACGACGCCGCCGGCCGGGTGACGCAGATCGCCTATCCCGGCGGGCCTACGCTGAACTACACCTACGACGATGCCGGGAGGTTGCTCACAGCCAACGACATCGCCCTCACCTACGACGCGCGCGGGGACATCACCGACAGCCGGGACGGGGGCGCCTCCTTCGGCGCCACCTACGACGAGGGTCGGCGCCTCCAGACCGTGACCTACGACGGCCAGGCCACCGTCATTTACACCTACGACGAACGGAACCTGCTGACGCGGGTGGAGGATAGCCTGTCCGGGGCCTGGCTGACCTTTTCCTACGATGATGACGGCCGGCTGACGGCCCTCGCCCGCTCCAATGGCGTGACCAGCATCTACACCTACGATGCAGCCGGCCGCATGACGCGAATTCAAGACGTAGGGGCGAGGCACTCGCAGACGGACTTCGCGTTGTCCGGCGGGCCTCCTTGGGATGGCGCATCCTCCACGGAGCGGGGCTTGCTGTCGAATGCCTCGC
>JAADFK010000172.1 GCA_013152925.1 Acidobacteriota bacterium
ATGTCCGTTCACGGCTTTTCCGCCGTCACGATGCGATAGATGTCGGACACATCTTCGATGTGGATGCCGTTGAAGCCAGCAAGCTCAAGGTTGCGCACAACCTCTTCCCTGGTCTCGAACGAGGCGGCAATCTCGCCTCGAGCGGAGAACAGCCCGAGCCGCCCGTGGCGCACGAGAAGGCCATGTATCCGCTGATACAGGGTCTTCCGTTGCTCCGGCGTGAAATGAACGATGGCGAAAGAGCTGATGATGCTGTCAAAGCTGACACCCTCGGGGAGCGCCTCGGGGAACCGGCCGCAGATCGTTGCAACGTTGTCCACGCCCCGCCGGCGGATCTTTCGCTCGAGCTTGCGGAGCATGTCGGCGCTGAGGTCCACTCCGGTGACATGCTCCGCGATCTTCGATGCAAGGAGCGTGCTGATGCCCGTTCCACATCCGATATCGAGGCTCGTATCACCGGATCGTACGACCGAAGCGATCATTCGCTTGAGCTCCCGGCGGTAGGCGGGATCCAGACCGATTGAGAAATCGTAACAACGGCTCCAGACCTTGTAGAACGCAACGAGCTTCGTGTCCCGTCCCTGATAGCTGCGCGTCAGGTCGGTTGATTTGATATACAACCTTCTCAAGGGTTTCAACAGGCTCATATGGTCACGACCTCCTTTTGATGATCCGCCCTGGTACCCGCTTGTGAGGGAATCCGTTGCTCACAACCGGACCGATGATCGCCTCAACGGAACGAGCACCGTGATCCGGCGTGGCACCCCCTGGCCTTCTGCCGTCGCGCTCCCCCCCTGGCGCTGCCCCCGGGCGACGGGCCGGCCTGCCGGGCGGGTGCCGGCCAGGCCGTGCCGTCCGGTTCTTCTCCGTGGTGATCGATACGAGTTGATATCTGCACAACTGAGCAATACCTCATACCACGCCCCAATCTATGTCCACCAAGAGCCCCTGTCAAGTACGCGTCCCGGGGCCGCCGGGCTCCTCGCGACGGGCCAACGGCAGCGTCGTCCTGCCGGCCTGCCAGGGCCCGGGAACGGCAACAACGGCTTGTGCCCCCGGAGGGACCCGAGCCGCGTCATGTGACGGAATCGCCGGAACATCATGTGGCCGTGGCTGCCTGAATGACGAGCGCCGTCCACTGGTCTTTCAAGGAGCCGCCTCGCGGCCAGGAGCCGGCCGGACGGCCGCCTCTCCAACTCCGGCCGACGCCCGGCGACGCTATTGCAGGTAGTAGTCCTTGAGCATGGAAAGGAGCGTCCAGCGGCGACGATCCCGTGGGACGCCGGGGTCCTCGGCGATCTGCGCCCAAAAGCCGGCGGAGATCTCGGGCGCCACGAGATCGAGCACCTCATCGGCCTTGAAGATGCATCCGCGTTGCCTCAGCCCGGCGGCCGTCGCCTCGTCGAGACCGGTCTCTCCCACGAGCCAGAGCGCAGAGCAGCGCCCGGGGTCGAGGCGGGCCCCGCTGAGGTTGGCACCGGTCAGGTCGACCCGGTCCAGCCCGGCTACCGTGGTGAGATCCGCGTTGACCAGCGAGGCGAGCAACATGTTGGTGCGGACGAAGTGAGCGCCGGGGAAGGTACTGCCGATGAGGTTGGCCCGGCTCAGGACGGCATCGTCGAAGCGGGCCCCCGTCAGCGCGGAGATCCCGCCGAGCGTCGCGCTGTCGAGAACGGCACGGGTGAAGTCCGTCCCCCGGCCGTGCACCCTGGAGAGCTTGGCGCCGCTGAGGTCGGCTCCCTCGAAGCTGGCCGAGCCAAGGTTGCTGTCGCTGAGATCGGCCCCACCGAGGCTGGCCTGGCTGAGATCAGCCCCTTGAAGGTCGCAGCCGCTCATCCGGCACCCGCGAAGGTCCGCGCCGGCCAGGTTCGCGCCGGCCAGCGTGAAACCGCGAAGGTCGCGCCCTCTCAGGGAGAACCTGACGAACGGGACCTGGCGCCTGAGATCGTTGAACGAGGCGACATCGCCGGAACCGAGCAGCGCCATGGCGTAGTCCATCTGGTGGCGGAAGACGTCCACCATGTGTCCGGCCGCAAGATACCGGCTCACCGCGAGAGGCCTTCCGTCAGCGATCGCCGCCCGGGCCGTGGCAACCACGCCCTCGAGCGCCTGCTCCTCCCGGCCGGCAGCACGATTCCGGACGGCCCTCTCGATCACGCCGATCCGGTGCAGCTCGCGAACCTCGTTGTACGTGGCAAAGATGAGGAGACACGCAGCAGCTCCCGCCACAAAGGCCAGGACGTACCGCTCCCACCTCCAGAACCACTGCCTCACGATGGCCTCCTTTCCGTCAGCCCGTCTCATCCCGTTCGCCTGGGCGGCCCGCTGCCCCCCCCCCGGGGGACCCGAGAGGCCCTTGACATGCGTCAAATCTATACTACACTTGTAGCGTAATGACAAATCGGCAAGGAGGCCCGTATGACCACCGACATTCACGAGCTCTCGCGTTCCGAGATGGAGGTGCTCAAGGTGCTGTGGCGCCACGGGCGGCTCAGCGCCCGGGAGGTCCACGGGCACGTGGAGCCGCGGCGGGGGTGGGCGCTCTCCACCACGCGGACCCTGCTCGAGCGGATGGTGCGCAAGGGCGCCGTGGTCCGCGAGCCCTTCCACGGCGTCAACCTCTACGCCGCCGCCGTTTCCCGCCCCGTCGGGCTGGCGGCCCTGGTCCGGGACTTTGCCGAGCGGATCCTGGAGATCGACGCTGCCGCCGTGGTGCCCCTGCTGAGCCGGGACGCCGACCTCAGCGACGAGGAGCTGGCCGAGCTCGAACGGCTGCTGGCCGCCGGGGACGGGGAGGCTCCCCGTGACTGAGGCCCTCCTTGCCGCCGTGGCCTCGTTACTCGGCTCCTGGCTGGGCGCCATGGGCCGGTTGAGCCTCTACGGGGCCATCCTCCTCGGCGTTGCCCTCGTGGCCGAGGGCCTGCTCCGTCACCGGACGCGGACGCTCCTCCACGCGCTGTGGACCCTCGTGGTGCTGCGTCTGCTGCTGCCGGCCGGCCTGGCCTCCCCGTGGAGCCTGGCGGCGCTCGTGGCCCCCTGGCTCCACGGGGAACCGGCCGCCATGGCGGCTGGCGTCACCACCGCCGGGGCCCCTCTGCCAGCAGGTGCGGCCGCGGCCTCCTTTCCGTGGTGGGAGCTCGGCCTCTTCCTGCTCTGGCTCGCCGGGGCCCTGGCCGTGGGCACCGTGCTCGCCGGCCACTGGAGGCGGAGCCGCACCGCGGTGGCCGGCGCCCGGCCAGCAGGGGCCGGGC
>JAADFK010000173.1 GCA_013152925.1 Acidobacteriota bacterium
CCCTCGACCTGAGGGTCCAGATTCCCATCGCCGCGGGCAGCGGATGGAGCTGGTGGGACGATGCCCACGTCAGCCGGCCGGTGGTGGAGGGACAGCGCTACGAGCACGCCGTCAGCGCCGTATCCGACGGGTGGTTGCCCATCTCGCTCTACCCCTACGGCGGCCTTGGCAGCCCGGCCGCGGGCGCCGGGCTTGCCCTCGGTCTTCCCCCGGACACGCCGCAGCTTGGGGAGATTGCCTACGACGCCGGGCGGCGCGTGCTCGCGGTGACCTTCCACCTTGGGATCTCGCCCCTGGCCCCGCGGCTTCACGGCGCCGCCCGGTTCAGCGCGGTCGTCTTCCGTGCCGATCCGGGCTGGGGCTTCCGCGACATCATCGAGCGGTACCGGGAGCTCTTCCCGGAGGCGTTCAACCCCCGCGTACGCCTCTACGGCTTTGACGGCCGGAGCCAGGGTCAGTACTACACGCCGGCGGGCGCTGCCCAGGTCCTGGCCGACGACGCCACGAACACCTACTCGGCCCAGTACACCTCCAGCGATCTGGCCATCAAGGCGGCCCCGGCGGGAGACCCCCGGCCCACGCTGGACGGTCTTCTCCAGGTGGTGGACCAGATGGCGGCAAGCTCCAACGACCGCACCCGTGCCTTCGCCGCCGCGATCCGCGCGAGCGCCGTGGTCGACACCAACGGGGAGTGGATGATGAAGCACCTCGTCGTTCCCCCCTGGGCCGAGGACTGGTGGGAGGCGAGCTGGATCGGCGACATGGACCCCGGGATCGAGGGCGGCCTGGCGCAGTGGAACCTCCAGTACCGGATCGACGCGGCCTTCGCCGCCTGCGAGGCGGCGGGCGCCCATCTCGACGGGGTCCAGATCGACAACTTCATGTCCACGCCATCGTTCGACTTCCGGGCCGCGGCCGTGGCGGCCGCCGGCCTGACGCTGGGCTACTCCCCCCACACCTACCGGCCGGGCGTCCACAACGGGTTCGCGGTCCGGCAGTACCTGGAGTGGCTGCGGCGTCATCTCGACGAGACATGGGGCACGGGCCGCGGCATCACCATCAATTTCTGGGGCATCGCGCACCCCTACTACCTGGTACCGTACATCGACGGCTTCGGCAGCGAGGGCAACCTCGGGCCGGACGGCACGGGAGCCAACTGGAACCTGGAGATCGAGGACTACCGCCGGGCCCTGGCGGACCGCCGCCCCTACCTGTTCACCAACCAGACGACGGGCTTCACCGTCGAGCAGGCGCGGCTCTTCGTGGGGCCCGCCATCCTCTTCGGCGTGCCTTCGGGCGCCGGTCCCAACGGCCACGGCTGGGAGCCCGGGGCCGAGGAGGAGGTGGAACGCGCCGCCGAGGTGGTCTATTCGTTCTGGGCGGCCGGATGGGAGCCCGTGACCTGGGCCCGGACGACCGAGCCCGGCGTGCTCATCGAACGCTTCGGCCGGAGTGGGGCGGGCCGCGATCCCTCGGCGCCCGCCGGGATCTTCTTCACGGTCTACAACTCCACAGACGCCGGCCGCGAGGCGGCGATCACCGTCGACCTCGCGGGGCTGGGGCTTGCAGAAGCGCCCGCCCTCCGGATGACGGACCTCGAGACGGCCGAGACGCTCGATGGCTCCAGGAACGGCGGCGTCCTGAGCGTGTCTCTGCCGCTGGCGCCCCGCCAGACCCGCGTCCTCCGCCTCCTGCCCTCCCCCCGCGCGCTCCACCCCGCCGGGCGCGTCAGGCCGTGACCGGGAGCAACCCGCACAGCATGATCCCGCTCAACCTCGTGCTCCACCATGGGATGACGCGGGGTGTTCCTCGCGGGGTGCGAGCCGTCGTGCACGCGTCTTCGTCAAACGCCGGACGAGACGCTTCGCAGAACCTCAATGCCAGGCCGCCGGTGATCCGCGTATCATTCCGCCGTGCAGCTGGAGCTCTTTTCGCCGGACCGGACGGCCCTCGCCGAGGGGTGGGAGGCCGTGGAACGGCTCGATCTCGGGAGGGCGCGGCGGCTCTTCACGGAGGTCCTGGATCGCTGGCCGGAGACGGAGGAGGCCCGGGAGGCCGTGGAGTGGCTGGGCGTCGCCGAGCGGGAGCTGGCCGGACTCGATCCGGGCGACCCGGTTGAGTTTGCGGCGCGCCTGTGGGCGGGGCGGGAGGCCTTTCCTCCGGATGGCTTCGGGGGGAGGTTCCGCCGGGCCGTGGTGATGCGGCTCCTGTGGACCATGGAATCCGGGGGCCTTGGCGGTCCTTCCGAGTCGCCCTGCCGGGGGGAGGTGCTGCTCGAGGCCGGCCATACCGGGTCGGCCATCCGCTGGCTCGGCGAGGCCGTGGACATGCCGGGCGCCAGGGGGGATCTCCGGCGGCTGCTGGGGCTCGCCCTGTGGCGCTCGGAGCATCCCAAGGAGGCCCGGCGGCAGTGGCTCCGCTGGCTGCTCGGGCTGGGCGCCGCCGAGGCCGCCGAGGCGTCGCACGAGCTCCCCGACGCCGAGATCGGGCGGCTGGTGACCTCCCACGGTCCCGGGCGCGCTCCGGCCGAGGCGTGGCTCGCCGGGCTGGCGCCCCTCCTCCAGGAGGACGAGCTTCCCGGCGGGGATTGGCCCGGCCTTGACCTCCACCGCCACCTCCTGGCGGCCGAGGAGGCCCGGCGGCGCGGTGACCTGGACGGCGCCGTGGCCCACCGCGAGGCCCTGCTCCGCCTCGATCCGGATCTCCTGCGCCGGTACATGGACCGGCTTGGCTGAGGTTTTCACCGGGGAGCAACAATGTCCACGAATATACTTGCCTCAGTGTGAAACATCGTGGCCTGTCACCTGCTGAAGTGGGTGCATTTCCGCCAGGACGTGGAGGGGCTCGACCTCGAGCTGCGCCACTTCCGGGACACCGACGGCCGGGAGGTGGATTTCGTGGTCACCCGGCGGAACGAACCCGTGCTGCTGGTGGAGTGCAGGCTCTCGGAGACGCGGCTCGATCGCAACCTCCGCTGCCCCCGGGCTTCACAGCGGCGCGCTCCTCCGGTAGAGTTCGGCCGCCGGAGGTGGGCATGAGCACGACGACACGAAGCGCCTCGGCCGGACCGTCGGCCGACACGAAGATCCGCTCGGACCTGGTGGTGCGGTACGAGCCGGGGAACGGGCCCCTTGCCGTCACGGTGACGAGCAAGGTGGATTACCTCTTCGGGGAGGCCATCGGGTCCGCGGCGCGGCGGGTGGCCGAGGCCCTCGGCGCCGCCACGGGCACCCTGGTCGTGGAGGACTAC
>JAADFK010000174.1 GCA_013152925.1 Acidobacteriota bacterium
GTACATCGCGGTGAGCTCGAAGGTGTACCCCGAGTGTGGCGCGGACGCCGACTGCAACGAGACCATCGAGAAGGACCGCAAGGAAGGCAAGCTCAAGGTCCACATGGCGGACCGGCTCCTGTACCGGCACTGGACCTCGTGGCGGGATGGGAAGTACTCCCACGTACTGCTGGTGGACGCCACCACGGGCAAGGTGGTCAAGGACATGACGCCGGGGAAATGGGACGCGCCGACCTTTTCTCTGGGTGGACCAGCGGGCTACGCCTTCTCGCCCGACGGCAAGGAGCTGGCCTATGTCTCCAACCACGAGCCCGATCCGGCCTCCTCCACCAACTCGGATATCTGGGCAGTTCCCGTCGATCCGGGCGCCGCCGAGCTCAAGGCGAAAGATCTGACACAGGACAATCACGGCTGGGACGGGGCGCCGTACTATTCGCCCGACGGCCGGTTCCTGGCCTACCTGAGCCAGAAGACGCCGGGGTATGAATCCGACCTCTTCCGGATCGCTCTTTACGACCGGAAATCCGGAACGACCCGCTACCTGACGAACCGGAAGACCTTCGACAATTGGGTCGACGATCTCCGCTGGGGCCATGACGGCCGGACCATCTTCTTCCAGGCCGAGGAGAAAGGGCGAAACCCGCTTTTCAAGATGGACGTGCCGACGGGCCGTCTGAAACGGCTCTTCGCGCAGGGCGCCATCGGCGGCTGGGAGGTGACGCCCCACGGTGATCTCGTCTACTCGAGCCGGACCACCGGGAAACCCTCGGAGATCTACCGTTCGGCGGCGGACGGATCCGGCAGGAAACAGCTGACCCACTTCAACCAAGCCCTGGAGGCCGAGGTCGATATCCGTCCGGCGGAGGAAATGTGGGTCAAGGGAGCTGGCGACTACAAGGTCCAGGTATTCATCGTCAAGCCCCACGGTTTCGACCCTTCGAAGAAGTACCCGTTGATCCTCAATGTCCACGGCGGTCCCCAGCAGCAGTGGATGGACGCCTACCGGGGCGACTGGCAGGTCTACCCGGGCAAGGGATACATCGTCGCCTTCGCCAACCCGACGGGATCACCCGGCTTCGGCCAGGACTTCGTGGACGCCATCTCCTGCGACTGGGGGGGGCGAGTGTTCCGGGACTTGATGAAGGTGACGGATGCCTTGGAGAAGTTGCCCTACGTGGACACCGATCGCATGGGGGCCATGGGCTGGTCCTACGGCGGCTACATGATGATGTGGTTCGAGGGCCACACGACCCGCTTCAAGGCCATCGCCGCCATGATGGGCGTCTACGACCTTCGCGCCATGTACAGCTCCACGGAGGAGCTGTGGTTCCCGGAGCACGATCTCTGTGGACGTCCCTGGAGCTCCAAGGATTACAAGAAGTTTTCACCTTCCGAATTCGTTCCGGGCTTCAAGACTCCCAGCCTCGTCATCACGGGCGAGCAGGATTTCCGCGTGCCCTACACCCAGGGCCTGGAGTATTTCACCGACCTTCAGAAGATGCGCGTGCCGTCGCGGCTCGTGGTCTTCCCCAAGTCGGGCCACTGGCCGAGCTGGTACGAGATGGCGTTCTACTACGACGTCCATCTGGACTGGTTCCACCGGTGGCTCGGCGGTGGCGCCGCGCCCTGGGACCCCGCGGTCTTCGCCAGAAACGAGGTCTTTGGGAAGAAGAAGGACGACCGGGAGCGTTAGGAAGAAGGGGACGGCAGGCGCCGGGGGTTCGCCCCTGCGCACCAGATTGAACCCGGGATCTGGCGTCCTGGAGCCGTTCGAGTGTGAGGGAGGGCAGCATGGCTGGCATTTTCAAGGCCTATGACATCCGGGGGACCTATCCCGAGCAGGTCAACGAGGACATCGCCTTCCAGGTAGGGTACTGGTACCGGGATCTCCTGGACGCTGAGGATCTCGGGCGCGGGCCCGTCATCGTGGTGTCGCGGGACATGCGGTCCCACTCGGAGGCTCTGGCCGGCGCGCTCAAGGCGGGTTTGAGGGCTCGCGGCGTCGCCGTCATCGACATCGGGATGGCCGACACCCCCATGAACTACTTCGCCATCGGGTACCTGGGCGCCTCTGGAGGGATCCAGGTGACGGCCAGCCACAACCCGGCGAAGTACAACGGTTTCAAGCTGTCCCGGCGGGACGCCATCCCCGTCTCGTGGGACACAGGCATCGCCAGGCTGGAGGAGCTGGTCAACGCCTCGACCGTCGGCACCGATCTGCCCCCTCAGGCTGGGGAGGAACGCCGTGAGGTCTTCGATGCCTACGCCGACCATGTCATGGGACATGTGGAGAGCCTGGAACCCCGGCTCAAGGTGGCCGCTGATGCCGCCAACGGAATGGGCTCCACGTACCGCCCCATCCTCGACCGGCTGAACATCGAGCTGGTGCCGCTCTTCTTCGAGCTCGATGGGACCTTCCCCAACCACGAGGCCAACCCCCTCAAGCAGGAGAACCTGGTGGACATCAAGGCGGCGGTCACACGTGAGGGATGCCAGCTCGGCGTGGCCTTCGACGGCGACGGCGACCGCGCCATGTTCATCGACGAGAGGGGAAGGGCGATCCCGGCGGACAAGATCACCGGCCTGCTGGCACCCCGGTTCCTCCGCAGGGAGCCCGGCGCCGCCATCGTGTACGACCTTCGTTCCTCATGGTCCACCAAGGAGGCCATCGAGGAGGCCGGCGGCAAGGCGGTGCGCGAGCGGGTGGGGCACTCCTTCATGAAGGCCACCATGCGCAAGCTCAACTCACCCTTTGGCGGCGAGCTCGCCGGGCACTTCTACTACCGGTCCAACTACACGGCCGACTCCTCGCTGATTACCGTGGTCCACCTCCTCAACGCGCTGCGCGAGACCGGCGGCTCCCTGTCGGAGCTTGTGGCGCCCCTGTTCCGTTACTCCGCAACTGGTGAGATCAACTTCAAGGTCGACGACAAGGAGGGCATGATCCGCCGCCTGGCGCAGATCTTCTCCGACGGTGAGATCGATTACCTGGACGGCATCACGGTCCAGTACGAGGACTGGTGGTTCAACGTCCGGCCGTCCAACACCGAACCCCTGCTGCGGTTGGTCCTCGAGGCTCGCACGGAGCAGCTCATGCAGGAGAAGAAGGCCCGCCTCCTGGAGATTCTGGGTACGCCGGTCTGAGGTCGCTACGGCCGGGCGATCAGCCCGGGGCCGGCGGGGCGCCGGCCGGTGCCGCACCGGGCGCCGGAGAGGACGGGC
>JAADFK010000175.1 GCA_013152925.1 Acidobacteriota bacterium
ACGTTTGCGCTGGCGAAGAGCGGTGATGGACAGGAAACGGTGGGGCATTGTGGCCGCGTCGATTGCAAAAGGAAAAGGAGAGTGTCCCCATTTCTGTCGAAAAGCTCTTTCGCCGGGAGATTGGGAGATACCTCGAACCACTGAGATCTATCACTCCCAGCGTTCCTGGGGTCCGACCAGGTCCTGTGGTATTGCCTTTCACTCGCAAGGTTGCCGGGCCCGTGGACCTGTCGTCGGGGAGTTGGGTTTCCCACCGGCTTCTGCCATAATCCCGGCCACGGCGCCGGCGGCGGGCGTTTCCCACGCTTGCCGGGGCCGAGGCAGCGGGCAAACGCCCGGAAAGGACCGGTCGAAACCCATGACCCTCTCCCTCATCGCGCGAACTATCGGGGAATCGGTCACCCTCAAGCTCAACGAGACCGCGGCGATCCTGCGGGCCAAGGGTGATCCGGTCATCCACCTGGGCGGCGGCGAGCCCAAGGGCAAGCCACCCATGGACGCCATCCTCTCGGCGGCGGCACTTCTGAACTCCGGCGAGGTGCGCTACACGCCGGCGGATGGCATCCCCGCCCTCAAGCAGGCCATCATCCGCTACACGGAGGAGTTCTACGGGCGCTCGCCCGCCCCGGAGAACGTCTTGGCCTCGGGGGGCGCCAAGCAGGCCATCATGGTCTGCCTCCAGGCCATCCTCAACCCTCAGGACGAGGTGATCTTCCCGGCGCCCTACTGGGTCAGCTACCCCGAGATGGTCAAGCTGGTGGGCGCGGTGCCGGTACCCGTCACGCCCGAGGACGGCTCCTTCATCCCCAGGATCCAGGACATCGAGCAGGTGCTCAGCTCCTACACCAGGGCCGTCATCATCAACAGTCCCAACAACCCCTCGGGGGCCGTCTACCCCGAGTCGTTCATCGCCGACGTCGTGGAGCTGTGCGAGAGGCGGGGCCTCTACCTGATCATGGACGACATCTACCACCGCCTGATCTTCGACGGCCGCACGCCGGTCAACTGCTACGAGTACGCGAAGGACCACACCGAGAGCTCCCGCTTGGTGGTGATCAACGGCATCTCCAAGCAGTACGCCATGACGGGCTTCCGCATCGGCTGGGCGGTGGCCAACAGCACGCTGATCGAGGCCATGACCAACATCCAGGGCCACCAGACCTCGGGCCCCTCGGCGCTGCTCCAGCACGCCGCCGTGGGCGCCATCAACGGGATCCAGAGCAGCGTGAATTCCCTGCGCATGACCCTGGAGAACAACCGCAACGTGCTGATGGACCGGTTGCGCTCCTTCAACGGCGTCCGCGTACAGGAGCCCGGCGGCACCTTCTACAGCTTTGCCGACTTCTCCGCCTACGAGAAGGACTCGGTCAAGCTGGCCAACTTCCTGCTGGAGAAGGTCCAGGTGGTGACGGTTCCCGGGCGCGATTTCGGCATGGACGGCCACCTGCGGATCTCCTACTGCGGCTCCATCAAGGACATCACCGAGGGAATCGAACGGATGAAATGGGCCCTGGACCCCGACGCGCCCAACGAGCTCTACATCGGTGACCGCAAACTGGTGAGGGACTGGACATGAGCAAGTACCTGAAGTTCAAGACGCCCGCCGCCGCCCAGGCCACGGAGCTGGCCAGCGACTATGGCCTGGAGAACCACGGCCTGATCCACCTGGACCGCGTCTACTGGAACCTGCCCACCCCAGCCCTCTACGAGGAGGCGGTGTTCCGCAACGAGGGCAAGGTGGCCTTCGGCGGACCCTTCGTCGTCAACACCGGGAAGTGGTCCGCCCGTGCCGCCCAGGACAAGTACATCGTCCGGGAGGCCTCCACCGAGGACAAGATCTGGTGGGGCGAGTACAACCGCCCCTACGACCCGCAGAAGTTCAACGCGCTGTTGGCACGGGTGCAGGCCTACCTCCAGGACGAGGAGCTCTTCGTCCAGGACTGCTACGCGGGGGCCGACCCCGAGTACCGGATGCCCGTGCGGATCATCGCCGAGAAGGCGTGGCACAGCCTCTTCGCCCGCAACATGTTCATCACCGAGCGCGATCGCAACGAGCTCAAACAGCACGTGCCGGAGTTCACGGTGATCGCGGTGCCCGATTTCCGGACCGATCCGCGCATCGACGGCACCCGAACCGACACCGCCGTCATCATCAACTTCGCGGAAAGGCTGGCGCTGATCTGCAACACCTCCTACGGCGGCGAGATCAAGAAGACCATCTTCACCGTGCTCAACTTCCTCCTGCCCCTGCGCCGGGTGCTCTCCATGCACTGTTCGGCCAACGTGGGCGCCGACGGCAGGGTGGCCCTGTTCTTCGGCCTCTCGGGCACCGGCAAGACCACCCTCTCCGCCGATCCCTCCCGCCGCCTGATCGGCGACGACGAGCACGGCTGGAGCGATGACGGCGTCTTCAACTTCGAGGGCGGTTGCTACGCCAAGGTCATCCGCCTCTCCGCCGAGCACGAGCCCCAGATCTGGGCCACCACCCGCCGCTTCGGAACCATCCTGGAAAACGTCGTCATGGACACCACCTCCCGGCGGCTGGACCTCGATGACGACCGCTTCACCGAGAACACCCGCGCAGCCTACCCCCTTGAGCTCATCCCCAACGTGGTCCCCGGCGGCTTCGTCCACAACCACCCCTCCGACGTCATCCTGCTCACCTGCGACGCCCAGGGCGTCCTGCCCCCCATCGCGCGTCTGGATCCCGACCGCGCCGTCTACCATTTCATCTCCGGCTACACCTCGAAGATCGCCGGCACGGAGATCGGCCTGGGCATCGAGCCGGAGATCACCTTCAGCGCCTGCTTCGGTGCGCCCTTCATGGTCCACCACCCCTTCGAGTATGCCGAGATGCTCAAGCACAAGATGCTCCACCACGGCGCCCGCTGCTGGCTGGTCAACACCGGCTGGGTCGGCGGACCCTTCGGCGTGGGCAAGCGGATCTCCATCCGCCACACCCGTGCCCTGCTCAACGCCGCCCTGGATGGCAAGCTCGATGGCGCGGAGCACCGGAAGGACGAGCTCTTCGGGTTTGACGTGCCCACCAGCTGCCCCGGCGTTCCCGGGGACGTCCTCGACCCCTCGAGCTCCTGGGGCGACAAGGACGAGTACTGGCGCCGCTATGACGGCCTGGCCGCCCGCTACATCGACAACTTCAAGCTCTTCGAGGCCGGCTGCCCCCCGGAGATCCGGGCGGTCGGGCCCAGGCGCCGGGAGG
>JAADFK010000176.1 GCA_013152925.1 Acidobacteriota bacterium
TGGAGGTCGGCATCGGCACCGGCCGAAACCTCGGCGCGTACCCGCCTGGAGTGCATCTGGTTGGCCTCGATATCGCCGGCGGGATGCTGGCGCGGGCGCGCCGGCGGGCGAGGCGGCTCGCGGTTCCCGTGACCTTGCTCCAGGGGGATGTTGAGAACCTCCCCTTCGCGACCGCCACATTCGACAGTGTCACCGCGACGTGCGTCTTTTGCTCGGTGGACGATCCTCTCAGCGGCCTGGCGGAGGTGCGAAGGGTCGTCAAGCCCGAGGGACGAGTCCTTCTTCTCGAACACGTTCGCCCCGAGAACCTGTTGTTTGGTCTGCTGTTCGACCTTCTGACACCGTTGACCCGGCTGATTGGTCCCGAGATCAACCGGCGCACCGAGCAGACCGCGCGGGCGGCCGGGCTGGAGCTCGTCACGGTGCGCCGCGCCGGTGTCTGGCGGGAGATCGTGGCCCGCCCCGCCCGGTGGGCGACGGCCGAGGCGGAGGCCGGCCACAGAGGGACCGCCAAGCCGCACTGATCCGTGGTCCGGGGCCTGCGCGCCATCGTGTCGGCGATGCCGGACGTGCATTCGGACGCTTAGGCGTTCCAGGTTGGGCCGTGGGGGAGGGTGCGGAGTTACAATCAGCACCATGGATGTGGGCGCGGATGCCATGCGGGACGGTGGGGTCGACTTGAAGATCGATGCCGAAAACGGCCACCGGCTGACGGTTCGCCGTTCCGACGGCAGCACCGCACGCTACGAGGTCGTCTTCGAGCATTGCCGGAACCCGGCCTGTGCATGCTACGTCGTCGACCTCGTGTGCTCCCCGGTAGACGAATGCCAGCGGGAAGCGACGCCCCACGTTATTTCGGTCGACCTTGACAGGCGGCACGTTGCCGAAGACTCCAGCCGCATGGCTCAGACCGATCTTCCCCTTGCGCGGGCCGTCGTGGCTGGAATGCGTCCCGACCAGTGGCGGCGGATGCGTGCCCTGTTCACGGCCGGGAAACGGCGGGCCATGGAGGAGACTGACCTTGATTCCCTCGATGTCGTGTTTCCACCCGGGGTCGTCGACGAGGGCCTGATGGTGGCGTATGACGAGGTCTTTCCGTTCGCCGAACAGCTCGTATTCTCGGTCGAGGACCAGCGGTGGCTGGCGGATGACCAGTACTGTGTGCAACCAGGATGCAGGTGTGGCGAAGTCGTGTTCGCGTTCTTCTCTCTGGCGGCTGCTCCGGAAAGCGTCACGGATGAGCCGGGCGTCGAGGCGAGGCTTCCGAGTACACCGGTTGCCGCGGTCCGTTATCACCCGGTGCGGCGAGCCGTCAGGGTGGAGAGCTCGCCACCCGCCAAGCCCGCCACGGCTCGGAAGCTGATGGAGGCACTCGAAAGCAGCCGGCGTGACTTCATCGAAGTGATTCGGGAGCGGCGACGCGTTCTGCGGACTCTCTTCTGGAGGGACCGTGCGCGGCGCACAGCCGAGCGAGTCGTCGCTGCACGCCCCAAGATCGGCCGCAACGAGCCTTGTCCATGTGGCAGCGGCAAGAAGCACAAGAGGTGTTGCGGACGGTAACCTCCAGGCCCGAGCTGACGTCCATCTCCCCGCAATGCGCGGTGCCGGTCATGCGGACCGGCTCGCCATGCTGCCTCAACCAGCGCAGCAGGAGAGCTGGCTGAGGTCCCGGGTGAAGGTCTGGGCGGCGAGCTTGAGACCCTCGACCATGGTCAGGTAGGGGAAGAGGTGGTTGGCCAGATCCTCGATGGTCATGCCGGCGGTGATGGCCAGGGCCGCGGACTGGATGACCTCGCCGCCCTGGGGGGCCAGGACCTGGGCGCCGAGGAGACGCCCGGTCTGCCGTTCGGCCACCAGCTTGATGAAGCCACGGGTCTCGAAGTTGGCCAGTGCGCGGGGAACGGCCTCCAGGGGCAGGGTCCTGGAGTCGGCGTCGATGCCGGCGGTTGCGGCCGCCCGCTCGTCCAGGCCGACCACGGCCACCTGGGGATCGGTGAACACGACCTCCGGAACCACGTGCAGGTCGAGCTTGGCGTCGCCACCGGTCATGTTGACGGCGGCGCGTGTCCCGGCCGCGGCGGCCACGTAGACGAACTGCGGCAGCGCCGTGCAGTCGCCGGCGGCGTAGACGCCGGCGGCGGAGGTCTCGAGGCGGTCGCTGACGGTGATGGCGCCGCTGTCATCCCTCGCGACGCCTGCGATCTCCAGGTTGAGCGCCCCGGTGTTGGGCCGCCGGCCCACAGCCACCAGGAGACGGTCGGCCTCGAGACGCCATCCGCCCGCGCTGACCAGGAACTTCTCGCCGTCGTGCTCCACTCGCTCCGGGACCGTACCGGACAGCACGCGGATTCCCTCATCTTCGAAGGCCTCGCGAAGCCCCTCGCCCAGGGCGGGATCGAGCCGCGAAAGCAGGGTCGAGCGCGCCAGGATGGTCACCTCGGAGCCCAGGCGCCGGAAGGCCTGGGCCAGCTCGGCGGCCACAAAGGAACCGCCGAGGACCACCAGGTGCTCCGGGGTCTCATCGGCCGCCAGGGCCTCGGTGGAGGTCCAGAAGGGTGTGCCGGCGAGACCGTCGATGGGCGGCACGAAGGGCGCGGCCCCGGTGGTGATCAGGATCCGGTCCGGGCGCAGCTCGAGCCCGGGGCCGTCCGGCCGCTCGACGCTCAGCGTTGCCGGACCGGTGAACCGCGCGAAGCCGTGGACCAGCTCGATGGCCGGGTTGCCGGCGACGATGTCCTCGTACTTGGTCCGGCGGAGCTCCGCGACGCGGGCCGCCCCTTGAGCGGCCAAGGCGGCGCGATCGACGGCCGGCTTGCTCCGGCCGATCCCGGCAAAGGGATGATGGGCCACGGTGTGGGCCACCTCGGCGGCCCGGAGCAGGATCTTGGACGGCACGCACCCGATGTTGACGCAGGTGCCGCCGACGGTCCCCGCCTCGATCATGGTGACCCTGGCGCCGGCCCCGGCGGCGCGGATCGCACCGGCGAAGGCCGCCGAGCCCGATCCGATGATGGCCACGTGGAGCGTGTCACCGTCGCCGCTTCGGGCGGCGGCCGCCTCGGACGGAGCGGACACGGTCCCGGCGGGTGCGGCGCCGTAACCGGCCCGGCGGACCGCCTCGGCCAGGCTGGCGGCCTCCACCCCCTCGGGCGCTTCGACCACGGCGGTGGCCTGCTCGAAGCTGACCTTCGCCCGGACCCCTGGCAGCATCTCCAGCGCTGACGGCGCAGGCGTCACAGGTCATCCCAGAGATCGTGAGCATGATGGTCTTCGACATGAGTTTCTCTCCTTGGTCTCGCCACTGCTCAGGAGAGGTAGATGGCGAAGTAGGGAAAGCCGAGGATCAGGACGGAGACGATCGCCATGATCCACAGGATGATCCGCTGGCCCGTCCGGTTTGCGGGAGCTGTGCACGCCTCGCCTGGCGCGCAGCTGGGCTTCCGGTAGGCCTGGTAGAAGGCAAAGCCGAGGAATGCCGCCGTCAGCACGATGAACAGGGGCCTCAGCGGCTCGAGCCTCGCGGCCACCGCCA
>JAADFK010000177.1 GCA_013152925.1 Acidobacteriota bacterium
CCATACACCCCACTCGCGAGGTCGGCACTGCTGCTGTTCTCTACCAGCAGCCCGGAGCCGGGATCGGCCCCGCTCCACATATCCCCAAAGTGGTCATGCGCGGCGCCGCCTCCCGTTTCGTCCGCGGCACACACCCATGCCGTCCCGTTCCACTTCGCTACCTCCCCGTTGCTGCACGCCAGGCCGCCCAGGGTGTCATCATCGCTGTTGTCCGCAAACCCCGCCGGCACGCCGGCTCCACGGTGCAACCTTCGCATACATCGCGTATGGCGCCGCGGTCAACGCCTGCCGCGGGCTCAGCGTGGTGTACGCGCCGGTGCTGGCGCCGCGCCGTACCGCCAGTTCCAGCCACAGCGCCGTGCCGTCGAACACGTTACCAAAGTCCAGTTGCACGCTGAACAGCCCGTCGCTCACGCTCACATCGTCCTTCGTCACCGTGCTGCCCACCTGGGTGCCTCCGGACGCCGCATTGTAGAGCCTGAACCGCAAGTCGTAAGTGCCGTTGGCCGGCCTGCCCCCATCCGTCAGGCGACCCTGGTAGGTGAAGGCGGTGCCCACCGTGCCCTGCACCGAAACCCCACCCTCTGGCTGGGGTTCCTGCGCCTGCCCCGTTCCCACGGCCAGAGCCATGAAAAGCAGGGCCAGCAACCCTACAGTGATTGTCCACTCACGTTTCATGCTAGACCTCCTGACATCCGGACGGTCACGTTTTCCACTGGTCCGCGGTGCGACCCCCCAGGGAGACCGCGGGGGCAGCGCGGCGGGAAAGTAGTCGTCTCCCTCCGGCCGCGCCCGTCCCCTCGGCTCCCGCCTTCCCCGCGTACCTCACTACGATCCCTACGGGCCCAAAGAGGTGTTTTTCAGCATCAGCGGTATCTTCAACGGGCTCACCAGGGGCCCTGAGCTCGGCGTGGGCGTTGGGGTCACCGTTCCTGGCGTGGGTGTAGGCGTCGGAGTCACCGTTCCTGGCATGGGCGTGTACGTCGGCGTCGGGGTCACCGTCGAAGGGGGGAGCGCGGCCGCACCACGCACCCAGAACCCTCCCTTCACGCTGAACTGCCCGCCCGTTAGCTCCTGGCCGGCGTCTGGCTGACCGATAGTGCCGGAAAGAGTGTACGACCCCCCCGTACTTGTGCCCCCACCGCCAGCCGCGGTCCACCAAGGCAGCGCGTAACCGCTCGCCTGCGCCAGCACAACACCCGCGGCCAGGACCAGCAGCAGAGAGGCCAGGATGAACGCGTATTGCCGTCGCATGATCACCCTCCTTTCCTCGGAGTCCCCTGGGTCGCCAGCCACATCACCTCGGCCGTGCGCACCACCGCCACCCAGCGCACAGGTCCGGCGCCGGGGTTCATTACCTGCACCACCAGCGCATCGTTTGCGTCATCTGAAACGGCCTGCACATCCCAGCCGTGCGTGGCGCTTAGCGCCCTGACCGCAGGGCTTCCCACCATTTGGGTTGTCCCCCCCGTGTTCTCGATCACCCCCTGGACGGTCCAGCCCGCGGAAGCCCCGTTCCGGGCCCGAGCCACAACCAGAATATCGAACGTCGTGGCCCCATCGCGGGGCACGCTGATGCGCTGTGAGGCCCCGTCCAGGAAGAGTGCAGTCCACGCCTGCCCCTGCGTCGATACTTCGTTGCGCAGGACGTAGACGGCGTACTGGGCACTGCCCAATAGCATGCCCTGGTCATCGGAGAAGCCGCCGCTGGCGTACGCCAGTTGCCCGAAGCTGGGCGCCCGAGCCCCGAAACCGCCCGGCACACTGGTGTAGTCGCCTTCGGCGAAATTGGTGGTACCCCCGGCAACGGTGGCCCCCTCACCGTACGCGCCGTTGCCAAAGCCCCCGCCGACAGTCGCGCTCGTCCAAGCGGAGTTCCACGCGCCGCCACCAATGGTGCCGTCCGATCCTTGCACCAAGTTGCCGACGCCGCCACCGATAGTCCCGCTCGACCCTTTAACGTTGTTCCCGGTACCACCTCCAACGGTTCCATAGTCCGCAGTGACGGTGATCTGCGAGCCACCGGCGATGGTAGCGAACTGGGCCTCCGCGCGGTTCAGATCGCCACCCCCTATCGTGGACCCAGGACCAAGCGCGAGGTTGGTGGCGCCCCCGGCCACAGTGCTGGTCTCAGCCATCGCGATGTTACCGGCGCCGCCGCCGATGGTGGCATATAACCCTTCAACCAGGTTCGAGACGCCGCCGCCAACGGTTCCATAGTCCGCGGTGACGGTGATCTTCTTGCCGCCGGCGATGGTGGCACCCTCAGCCAGGGCATTGTTGCGGAGGCCGCCTCCGATGACTGCCTGGTCTCCCTGGGTGGTGTTCTCCTCACCGCCGGCAATGGTGGCGAATTGGCCGCTCGCGCTGTTCGCACCACCGCCCCCCACAGTGGAGCGGAACCCGACCGCCTCGTTGCCGTTGCCCCCGGCCACCGTGCTGTAGTCCGCGAGCGCACGGTTGTGCAGGCCGCCACCTACCGTGCCGTAGTCGCCACTCACCATGTGCTCGCCACCACTGGCCCCGCCGCCCCCGATGGTTACACCGACCTTATCAGGCACCACCATGTTGCCCTCATAACCGGCGACGATGTTGGGCGTGCCAGAGGTCTGCTCCGTCCACACGCCAGGCAGAGCCAGCGCGTAGGGCACGGGAGCCAACCGCTGCCGGGGGCTCAAGGTCGTGTAGGAGCCCGTGCTCGTGCCTGGACGCACCGCGATCTGCAGCCAGCGGGCATCCCCCTTGAACACACCCGCGCCAAAGTCCAGGTCAACGGTGAAGAGGCCGTTGCTTACCGGCACATCGTCCCGGGTTACAGTGGAGCCCACCTGGGAACCACCGCTGGCCGTGTCGAAGAGCCTGAACTCAAAGTCGAACTGGCCGTTGGCCGGGTTACCGCTCTGGAGCAACTGGCCTTGGTAGGTGAATGCCGTGCCCGCGTTGGCCTGAACTCTGGCAGCCGGCTCAGGGCCTTGCGTCTCCGCGCGCAGCCCGGTCGTCAACCACAGGAACGACACCACCAAACCCACCACGGTGAGCAGGGACACCACCACATGCCGTCTCTGACTCCTCATGATGCACCTCCCTTCCTTTGATGTTCACTTCCCAAATCTCGTCTTTTCGACTTCCAACTTCCTCTACTTCTCGCTGCGAATCAGGGGGATGTAGGTTTTCTTGCTCCGCTGACCGCTGAGTGTCACGTCCAGCGCGTACGCGTCCGCGGCATCATAGGCTCCCTGGTAGCCAAACACGCGCACCCGGTAGGGCCCGGTCATGGTCGCAGTGTGCGCTATCTGCTCGTTCGCGGTTCCACCACTGGCAGACTGTTCGACCAGGTTCCCGGCCGGATCGTACAGGTACATGTCATAGTCCGCGGGAAGGCTGGTCAGGGCCACGTTTACCGTCTGGCCCCGGGCCACGTCGAACCGGAACC
>JAADFK010000178.1 GCA_013152925.1 Acidobacteriota bacterium
GGCCGCCATGGCCTTCGGGGCCGGCGAGCTGCCGCCCTGCGACGTGGTGGCCGGGCCCGGCAACCGCTGGGTCACCGCCGCCAAGCAGCTGGTGGCCGGCAGCGTGGGCATCGACATGCTGGCGGGCCCCTCGGAGCTCGTCGTGCTCGCCGACGGAAGCGCCGACCCCGTGCTGGCCGCCGCCGACCTCCTCGCCCAGGCCGAGCACGACCCGGACGCGGTCCCCATCCTGGTGAGCACGTCGGAGGCGTTCCTGGAGGCCGTGGACGTGGAGCTTGGGGTCCAGCTCACCGGGCTGTCCACGGCGCGGACGGCCCGTGCGGCGCTCTCCGGCAACGGCTTCGCCGTCCCGTGTCCCGGCCTGGATACCGCGATCGCCGTCTGCGAGCGGCTCGCGCCCGAGCACCTTCAGGTGGTCACGCGGGACCCCCGGGCGGTGGCCGGGCGGATCGGAGGGTACGGAGCGGTGTTCCTCGGGCCGGGATCGGCCGAGGTCCTGGGAGATTACGGTGCCGGCCCCAACCACACCCTGCCCACGGGCGGCGCCGCCCGGTACACCGGGGGGCTCTCCGTGCTCCACTTCCTCGCGGTCCGCACCTGGCTCGAGCTCGACGACCCGGCGGAGCTGGCCGCGGATGCCGCCGCCCTGGCCCGCTGCGAGGGGCTCGAGGCCCACGCGCGGGCCGCCGAGCTCAGGCGGTAGCGCCGCCTGCCCCAGGCCAGAGTGGCTCTCAGCGGGCGGCGTCCAGCGCTCCGAGCAGATCGTCCCGCAGGTCGTCCGTGGCCTCGATTCCGACCGACAGGCGGAGCAGCCCATCCCCGATCCCCAGGCGGGCGCGTTCCTGGGGCGGCACGGCGGCGTGGGTCATGGTGGCCGGGTGGCAGACCAGGGATTCCACACCCCCGAGCGACTCGGCCAGCAGGAAGAGGCGCACGGCGTTGCAGAAGGCCCGCGCCCGGCCGAGGCTTCCCAGATCGAAGGAGACCATGGCGCCGAAGCCGCGTTGCTGCCGTTGCGCGAGGGCGTGCTGGGGGTGGTCCGGGAGGCCCGGGTAGAAGACCCGTTCCACGTCGCTCCGCTCCGACAGGAGAGAAGCCAGCGCGCGGCCGTTGGTCTCGTGGGCTCCCATCCGGACGGCCAGGGTGCGCAGCCCGCGGAGCACGAGGTAGGCGTCGAAGGGTCCCATGATGGCCCCGGCGTTGTTCTGCACCGTGTGCAGACGCTCCCCCAGCTCCGCATCGCGGGCGACCACCACCCCTCCGATACCGTCGGAGTGGCCGTTGAGGTACTTGGTGGTGGAGTGAATGACCAGGTCCGCCCCGAGCTCCAGAGGGCTCTGGAGGACCGGGGTCAGGAAGGTGTTGTCCACCGCCAGGAGCACTCCGCGCTCCCGGGCCACGGCGGCCGCCGCACCGATGTCCACCAGCCGCATCAGGGGGTTGGTCGGCGTCTCGATGAGGATCAGGCGGGTCCGCCGTGTGCAGGCGGCGGCGCCGTGAGGTGTCCGCGAAGGTGGTCGTGATGCCGTGCCCGGCGGTCAGCGTCGACAGGAGCCGGTAGGTGCCGCCGTAGAGATTGTCCGAAGCGACGATGTGATCTCCGGGCTCCAGGAGGTCCGTCACGGCATCGATGGCTGCCAGGCCGGAGGCGAAGGCGGCGGCATCGGCCCCGCCTTCCAGCTCCGCCACGGCGGATTCCAGGGCCGAGCGGGTCGGGTTGGCCGTTCTCGAGTACTCCCAGCCGCGGTGCTCACCGAAACGCCGGTAGGCGTAGGTGGAGGTGGCATAGATGGGGACGTTGACGGCCCCGGTGGCCTCCTCTGGCTCGTAACCTGCCCTGACGCAACGGGTTTCGATCTTCATGATGCCTCCTCGGCGAACAGCTGGAAAATGGACTTGGAGAGGTAGCGCTCGGCGGAGTCCGGGATGATGGTGACCACCCCGGTCCGTGCCGAGCCGCCGCGCGACCTCCACGGCCGCCCAGACCGCGGCGCCGCCCGACGAGCCGGCGAGAACGCCGCAGCGGGCCGCCAGGGCCCGGACGGTGGCGAAGGCCTCGGGGTCGGGCACAGAGATGACCTCGTCAATCAGCTCCCGGTCGACGATGGGGTGCACCGTGTCCATGCCGATCCCCTCCACCTCGTGGGAGCCCGGGGGGCCGCCGCCGAGGATGGAGCCTTCGGGCTCCACGGCCACGGCGTGGAGGCCGGGGAGGTGCTCCTTGAGGAAGCGCACGGCCCCCGTGAAGGTGCCCCCCGAGCCGCAGCCGATGACGACGGCGTCCAGCCGGCCCTCCGTCTGTTCGAGGATCTCCGGACCCGTGGTGGCGGTGTGGGCCGCCGGGTTGGCGGGGTTGCTGAACTGGTCCACGTAGACGGCCCCCGGCGTCGACCGGGCGATTTCCCGGGCGCGCTCCTGCGCCCCCTCCATCCCCTCCTCGGTGGGGGAGAGGATCAGCCGGGCGCCCAGGGCCCGCATCATCTCCTGCTTCTCGCGGGAGAACTTCTTGGGGACCACGAGAACCACCTCGTAACCGGAAGCCAGGCCCGCCATTGCCAGGGAAATGCCCGTGTTGCCGGCGGTGGCCTCCACCACCGTTCCGCCGGGTCCGAGCGTTCCCGAGGCCTCGGCGGCGGCGATCATCGCGACCCCGATGCGATCCTTGACCGAGGCGCCGGGGTTGAGGTACTCGAGCTTGGCCCACACCTCGCCGCCACCTTCCGGCTCCAGGGCGCCCAGGCGCAGCAGCGGGGTTTCACCGACGAGCTCCAGGATCGATGTCACGGTCTTCACGATGTTCCCTCCCCGGGAATCTCCCTCGTTTCGCCTGGTCATCCCCTGCACGTCCAAAGAGCGTGCGCACCGTCCCCGGCACGCCGGCCACGCGCCGGACGAGGGGCGCGAGCCGGACCCTCCTGTCCCGACGCCCCTCGAGGAAACCCGGCGCGGAGGGGAGGAAAACCAGCATGGAGCATTGTGCCATGAACGGGGAGGATATTACGAAAAAGCAATGGTGCGCGAGCGCTGCTCGGGGGACATGGAGAGCTTCTCGTAGGCGGCCAGCGGCTTCATCATCTCCCTGCGGTCAGTTTGGCACCCCGGGCGGCCAGCCCCTCGCAGAAGGCCCAGCCGATGCCGGACGCGGCGCCGGTGATCAGCACGCTCTCTTGCTTCATGCGGAACCTCCAGCTCTGGCAGCCGTTCTGAGGAACCCGACGTACAGGAAGGCGAAGACGAGATCCACGACGCCGGGCAGGACGAGAATCGGGTGGATCTGGCCGGTGAGGCCGGCCCACGCCAGGCCGGCAAAGACGATCAACTTGCCGATGATACCCAGCCTGACGATACCGTGGTTGCGGCCGAGATCCCGCGAGACCCAGTGGTAACCGTTGCCGAAGATGAAGCAGAGGGCCAGAAACATCAGGAAGAACACCGGGTACGTGGGCGGCGGCATGCGAAGGGCCGGAAAGATCAACGGGTAGCCAACCATGAACGTGGCGGCCGCCACCCAGTTCCAGATGGCGCCCACGAGAAACAGCCTGGTGTAGTACTCCCGCTTGGGCATCGAGCTCCTCCTGTTCCGGTCCGGTGAATTCGGGCTTCGGGCCGAGCGTCGCGTTCTGTCACCCCTCCAGGATATGGATCGCCAGGGTGGCCTCCTCGTTGCCGATATTGCCGCCACCGTTTTCAGCCAGGGCGAGCCTGGCCCCCTCGACCTGCCGGTCCCCCGCCTCGCCGCGAAGCTGCTGCACCAGCTCGTAGATCTGGGCCAGGCCCGAGGCGCCGATGGGATGTCCGCGGCACTCGAGCCCTCCCGAGGTGTTGATGGGGAGCTTGCCCCCGAGAGAGGAGTGGCCTTCCAGGGCGAACACTCCGCCCTCGCCCGGCGGACAAAAGCCCAGGGACTCGCTCTGATGGAGCTCTCCAAAGGCCGTGGCGTCATGAATCTCCGCCACGTCGATCTCGTCGGGGCGGATCCCGGCCTCCTCGTAGGCGGCGCGGGCCGTTCGCACGGCGATGTCGTTTTCAAGATCATCGACGCCCCGGCCCGTGCCGGTCCGCAGCTCAGACGCCAGGATCCTCACGGCCCTGGAGCTTCCGGAACGCCGGGCCTGCTCCCCGGACACGACGATGGCCGCGGCTGCGCCGTCGCCGATGGGAGCGCACATGGACCGGGTCAGGGGCCACGATACCGGGCGATCCTGAAGGACCTGCTCGGGCGTCATGGGGATGCGGATCTGGGCCTTGGGGTTGGCGGTGGCGTGGTTGTGGTTCTTGGCGGCGATGGCGGCGAGCTGCCGGGGAGTCGACCCGAACCGCGCCATGTGCCACATGGCGAAGGCGGCGTAGACGTCCATGAAGACCGTCCGCTGGCCGTCATGGTCCGGGGGCATGGCGGCGGCGACTTCCGGACGTGCCTCCTTGAGCTGGGCCAGGGAGCGCTCCCGGAGCTCCATGGTGCGTTCCAGGTGCTCGTGGGCGTGAGCCACGTCCAGGGCCGTCAGGAAGGCGCCGAACATCTTGTGAGCGTCCTCGTTGAAGATCTTTTCCGCGCCGAGGGCCAGCACCGTTCCGTACTGTCCCGAGGCCACGGCCATCCGGGCCAGATGCAGTGCCGTGGAGGCTCCGGCGCAGGCGTTTTCCACGTTGACCACGGGTTTGCCGGCGAGAGGCGTTTCCTGAAGGATGACCTGGCCCCGGATGCAGTGCTGGTCGTCGAAATACCCCCACATGGAGTTAGAAAAGATGACGGCGTCGACCTCTTCGAGGTTGAGCCCGGCGTCGTCCGCCGCCTCCACGGCCGCCTCCAGGGCCAGGTCGCGAAGGCTGCGGGCTGGGTGCCTGGCGAAGATCGTTTGGCCGATTCCCGTGATCCACACGCCGGCCATCAGATCCCCTCCTCCGGGTTCCGCTCCTGCTTCCACTGCTCGTACTCGAGGGTGATTTCGCCGGCCTGCTCGAGGATCTGCGGGAGGATCTCGACGGCTTGGGGCATGGGGCCCTTGCCGGCCTTGAACGGTTCCCAGAACCAGTCGTCGGTGTTCTTGATCATGGGGATGCCATCGCCGGAGAACCCGCCGAAGTGGAAGGCGAAAGTGGAGATCAGCATGTCGTAGGCATCGTCCATGC
>JAADFK010000179.1 GCA_013152925.1 Acidobacteriota bacterium
GCCAGGGGATGGTAGGCGCTGGGCTCACCCCCGCGCACCGCCACGAAGTTGGAACGGCCGGTGGCCTTCGGGTCCCCGGAGGAAGGGGCTCCGGCGATGCGAATGGATTCGGCGCGCGCGGTTTTCTTCACGGATCTGGATGGCACCCTGCTCGATTCCGAGAGCTACGAGCCGTCCCGTGAAGCCGTTGCCATGGTGGCGGACATGGCGGCGCGTGGGATTGCCACCGTGCCCGTCACCTCGAAAACGGCGGCGGAGGTCCGTCGCCTCGAGGCCGTGGTCACCATCGCACCGGTGGCTGTGGTGGAGGGTGGCGCGGTGCTGCTGATCCCGGAGGGTGGTCCGGTGCTGCTGGGACCTCCCCGGTCGCGCCTGCTGGCCGTGCTCGATGCGCTTCGCCGGGCGGGGCACGCCGTGCGGGGGCTTTCGGAGATGGATGTGGAGGAGGTGGCGGAACGGACGGCGTTGACGGTGGAAGCCGTGCAGCGCGTCATGGAACGGCTGGCGAGCGAGCCCTTCGTTTTTCTCGAGGAACCGTCGGCATCGGAGCTGGACCGCCTCCGCAGCCTGACCGAGTCCTCGGGGATCTCTCTGGCGCGAGGTGACCGCTTCTGGCACCTGGCGGGGGCGGAGGTCGACAAGGGGCGGGGTGTGCAGGCCGTGCTCGACCGCTATCCTCACCTGACGGCGTTGCCCGCCGGAGCCGTCGGGGACGCCTGGAACGACCTCCCCATGTTGTGCCGGGTTGCCCACCGGTACCTTCTCGGAAGCATCGTCGCCGACCGGGAGCTGACCTGCCGCGTGGAGCGGATCCCTGAGCCGGGACCTGCGGGCTTCGTGGAGGCATGCCGCCGCTTCCTCGCCGCGCTGGGATGGAGCTGACCTCCCGTCGCGTGAGGGCGTTGGCAGGTGAAACGGGTCTCTGCTAGAGTCGCTCCATGGCGGCTCCGACCTATCCGTTCATGGCGTCCATCGAAGAGCTCCGGACGAAGCTGGCGACCCTCGAGGCCTCGCGGGCCACGCCTGCGGACGATACCGAGGTGGAGGCTGTCCGCTCCGCACTGGAACGCGAGATCGAGCGGGTTTTCGCCGGGCTGACGCCCTGGCAACGTTGCCAGCTGGCACGTCACCCCGAGCGGCCCTACACCCTGGACTACATCGGCGGGCTGATGGGCGAGTTCACCGAGCTGCACGGTGACCGCCTGTTCGGGGACGATCCGGCCATCGTTGCGGGGTTCGCGCTCTTCGACGGGGAGCCGGTGGCCGTTATCGGCCACCAGAAGGGGAGAACGACGGCGGAGAAGGTGCGTCGAAACTTCGGCATGCCGCGGCCCGAGGGGTACCGGAAGGCGCTCCGGGTGATGAAGATGGCAGCGCGTTTCCGCCGCCCGGTGATCACCTTCATCGATACGCCGGGGGCCTACCCGGGACTCGACGCCGAGGAGCGTGGCCAGGCGGAGGCCATCGCCAGGAACCTGGAAGAGATGGCCCGGCTTCCCGTTCCCATCGTCGTGATCGTCAGCGGCGAGGGCGGCTCCGGTGGCGCCCTGGCCCTGGGGGTCGGCGACCGGATCGTGATGCTGGAGTACGCCATCTACTCGGTCATCTCCCCCGAGGGCTGCGCCGCGATTCTCTGGAAGGACCAGGCCCGTGCCGAGGAAGCTGCGGCGGCCCTGCGCCTGACGGCGCCGGACCTGCTGGAGCTCGGCGTCGTGGACGAGATCGTTCCGGAGCCCCCGGGCGGCGCCCAGATGAACCCACCCGCGGTCTACGCCTCGGTCGCCACGGTGCTCCGGCGTCATCTACGCGAGCTCAAGCGGTGCAAGCCCGAGGCCCTGACGCGCCGGCGCTACGACAAGTTCCGCCGGATGGGGCGGGTCGTCGAGAGGTGACCCGGACGCGAGCCGGGGAAGTGCGAGCTGGTCATGGGTGAACGAACCCGCGTCTGGATCCGATGGGTCACCTGGCTCCTGATGGTGGTGGTGGTCGCAGTCATCGTGATGCTGGCGGTGGAGCGGTCCCGGCGGTTGCGGCCGGCGGTGGTTCGCTTGGGCTCGGCGGCGCCCGGCGAAACCTCCGGCGAGGACGGGGGACGCACCATCGGCGTCTCCCAGGGGTTCGAGTTCACGGAGAGTGTTTCGGGGAAGACCCTGTTCATCCTCAATGCGGCCCGGACACTGGGGCTGACCTCGGGTTGGACCCACATCGAGAAGGTCCGCTTCCGCTGGTTCGGCGAGGATGGCAATGCCGTGGAGCTCAGCTGCGACAGTGCCCGGTTCAATCCACAGACCCGCGACGCCGAGCTCATCGGCGCCGTTCATATCCGCCTGCCCGATGGCGCCTTCCTCGATACGGCACGGGGCCACTTCGATGCCTCGACCCAGAAGGTCCGCAGCGAAGCCCGGGTGCTCTTTTCCAACGGTGAGACCGCCGGCGAAGCGGGAAGCGCGATCTACCTCCTGTCCAAGGGGAAGCTGCTGCTGGGCGGGGGTGTTGTGGCGAGAGAACGGAGCGGACGGACTCTCAGGGCTCCGAGCCTGGAGTACGACCGGCAATCCGGCTGGGCGGTGTTTCCAGAGGGTGTCGAGATGTCCGATCCATCCATGGAGGTGCGGGCCCCGCATGCCAGGGTCAGAATGGATGCGGAGGACGGCGCCCCGCGGCAGATCGACCTGGAGGGCGGCGTCAACATGGATTCGACCGACCTCCCGGGGGGCGGGTCGTTCTCCGGCTGGGCCGAGAGACTGAGAGGCACCCGGGATGCGGGGGGGCAGTGGCAGATCATCGCCACCACCTCGGGACCCTGGGTCCGGCTGGACCTGGTGGATACGCCGGACACCGTGCTTCGGCGCCTGCAGACCTGGAGGTTGCGGGCTGTCGTCGGCGAGGACGGACCGATCAAGGCGGTTTTCGAATCGAGGCTCTGTATCGAGGACATACCCCGCGAGGCCATGCCCCGCTGGGCCGCGGCGAGGGGGGGGCAGCTGTGGTTCGAGGGCGGCGAGCCCACCGGCTTCGAGATGAAGGGTGAGGTGTGGCTCCGCGCCGAGGGGTACACGGTGACGGCCGACGCCGCGCGTTTCCTCGATCAGGACGAGAAAGTCATTCTGAGCTCCGACCCGTCCCAGCGACGGCGCGCCACGGTGCGCTCGGCCGGCTTCACGGTCTCGGCCCAGCGGGTCGAGGGCTTCC
>JAADFK010000180.1 GCA_013152925.1 Acidobacteriota bacterium
ACCACAAGGACGTCTGGTTCGGGGGCGACGTTCTCATCGGGAACCAGGCGGCGTTCTCCGTCAGCTACTACCGGGGCCAGAAGCTCCAGGTCCAGAACCAGGGCGCGCCCGACGAGCTCATCTACGAACCCGAGACGAGGCGATACGGCCTCTACGGCAGCTACCGCTTCTTCAGGCAGCTCGACGTGCTCCTCGGTTACCAGTACACCAAGGAGGACTGGCAGCAGCAGGCGACGTCGCCGCTCGGCAGCTTCACCGGGAGCTCCCTCTCCATCGAGGTGGACGAGTACATCAGGCAGGGGCTCGTGGCCTGGGCCAGGTACGACTCGAACCCCTACGATGCACCGGTTCCGGCCCTGGTGAAGTCGAAGGATCACCGATACATGTTCGGAATCCTCAAGACGCTGACGGAACGGGGGAACGTCAAGGCCTACCTCCAGTACAGCTACGAGACCTTCGACACGTGGCAGGAAGAGCACTCGAAGAACAGGCGGCTGACCGCCGGTCTCGACCTGGCCTGGTAGGCGGGGACCCGCCGCGTCGATCCGGGCGCCTGCACAGCAACAGGCGCCCGGTCTCCGACGCCGGAGCGGAGTTGACCGGGGTCAACGCACGGAGGTCGAAGATCATGCATGATCGATTGTGGAGGTATCACAATGAGCGCGACCACCCTCTTGCGATCCGAGCACGAGAAGATCCTGTCCGTGATCGCCTGCATGCGGGCTGCCTGCGAGTCGGCGAGCTCAGGTGGCGACTTCGACGCCGGAACCTTCCGGGAGGTGGTGGACTTCATCCGGGGGTACGCCGATGCCTGGCATCACGCCAAGGAGGAGGTCCATCTCTTCCCGGCCCTGGAAGCCCACGGGATTCCGAAGGATGGCGGCCCAGTGGGCATGATGTTGTATGAGCACGAGATCGGCCGCTCGCACCTGCGGGCCATGGCCGGCTCTCTCGACGCTGCCGTGAGCGGCGACGGCGCGGCCCGGGCCACGGTGATCCAGCACGCCCTGGGCTATGCCGACCTCCTCGAGGCTCACATCCAGAAGGAGAACGGGGTCCTCTTCGACATGGCGGACCACGTGCTGCCGCCCGGGGAGCAGGATCGTCTCGAGGAGGCCTACCGGACGGCGATTCCGGAAGGGGCGACGCCCGAGACCGGCGCCCGTTACGAGGAGCTCGCCGCAAAGCTCTGCGAGAGGTGGCACATCGATCCCGAGGAAGTGATCCGCTCCCAGCCCCCGGCCTCCGGCTGCGGGATGTTCTGACAGCAACCGTTCAGAGGGGGTAGCAGCGGACGGTTGCTCCGGCGGGCAGCTTGACGCCGGGCTCGAGGCGGACCAGCGCGTCGGCACCGGCGCCGGCCACCAGGTCGTGCGACCCCTTCCACTCGAGGATCGTCACCCGGGCGCCGGTCCCCTCCCCTTCGATCCGGGCCAGGCGCAGGACGGTCCTCCTCCCGGCGTTCTCCGCCCTTCCCGAAAGCTTGACGGGCACGGGCTCCTCGTCGAACGCCGGAGCATCGCCGCCGAGCGCTTGGGCCAGCGGCAGAGCGTACAACCGCCAACCCGTGAGCACCGCCAGCGGATTGCCGGGAAGACCGACGAGCCAGGCGTCGCCGCAGCGCGCCGCCAGGACCGGCTTGCCGGGTTTCTGCCGGACTCCGTGAAAGAGGATTCGCCCGCCGAGCGCCTCGATGGCGGCCGGGACGAGATCGTAGTCGCCGACCGAGACGCCCCCGGCCGTGACGACCATATCGGCCTTGGCGAGCGCCGCCCCCAGCACCGCCACGAGCGGGCCCAGCTCGTCCACCACGTGCACCGCGCTCGGTGGCGCGAGCCCCGCGCTGCGCGCCAGGGCGTCCAGGAGCGGCCCGTTGGAATCCCGGATCTGGCCGGGACCGGGCGGGCCTGGGCCCACCGCCAGCTCCGAGCCCGTGCAGACGACCGTCACGCGGGGTCTCGGCGTCACCTCGATCTCCACCGCACCGGCAGCGGCGAGCAACGCCAGACGCTGGGGCGTCACCACATCCCCGGGCCGTGCCAGCTCCTGGCCGGTTGCGAAGAGCTCGCCCCGGCGCCGAAGGTTGCTTCCCGCCGGAAGCGCTTCCAACCGTACGGCACCGTCCGCGGCGCGCTCGGCGAGCTCCTGCTGGACCACGGTATCGGCCCCTGGCGGCAGTGAGGCGCCGGTGAAGATCCGCGCCGCCGTCCGCGGAGGAAGGGCCGGCGGAGCGGCTCCTGCGGGAGCTTCGAGCACGACCGGCAGGGGCAGGCCCGCGGCGAGATCGGTATGCCGGGCGGCGTACCCGTCCATGGCCGACACATCGGTGGGCGGCAGATCGTCCCGGGCGAACACCGGGGCCCTCAGCCTGCGGCCCAGGGCGTCCGGGAGGCGTACGCTCTGTGCCGGCAGGGGACCGGCCGCGGCGGCGAGCGCCGCACGGGCATCGTCAATCGTGATCATGACACGATAGTAACGTAGCGCAAACCAAGGGCCGCTGGACCGGTCGGTAAACCTAGTACCAATTGGTAACACCGCGGAGTGAGACTCAGTTTATAGGTGGTTGTATGTGCAACTGTCAAGGTACGTATCGCAAGGATTTGCGGGCACGGGGCCGGCGGGGTGGAGAGTTGGCATGACACGTGAACAACGACCGGGGCGAGGGGCGCGTGCCCCGGAAGGAGGCGGCATGGAGGATCGAAGGCGGACCTGGCTCCGCGGCGCCGGGCTGGCTCGAGCGGCCCTGTTTGCGATGGTCGTCCCTTTTGTGACCGGCACACCGGGTTGGGCCAAGAACCCGTGCGCTCCGTGTCACGACGAGCAGGTAACACCGATGCTCAAAACGTCGCACCGAGGTGTGGTGGTAGAAGGCGCCGGATTCTGTGCGGCCTGTCACGGAGACCCGGCAGCCCATCTCCATAGCGGTGAAGCAACGGATATTCTGGGTCCGGCGCAACTCACCAGGTGGGGCGCCGAAGAGCAATCCAAAGCGTGTCTGAGGTGTCACGGCCGCGACTTTCCCGGCTGGGAGAGCTCTCCCCACGCGAGCCGGGTGAGCTGCTGGAGCTGTCACGACGACCAGGCGTTGCATTTCAAACCGAAGGGCACGGATCTTCCCCGGGCGGTGCGGCATGCGACGTGGCAGCTGTGCACGAGCTGTCACCAGTCGGTGAAGGCGGAGTTCCGGCAGGAATTCCGTCACCCGGTTGAAGCCGGACTCGTGGATTGCACGGACTGTCACGACATTCATGGAACGAAGGCCGCTCCCACGGAGGAAACGACCAACGCGACGTGCGTGCGGTGTCACGAGCAGCAGGCCGGCCCGTTCGTGTTCAGGCACCCCGCGATGGATGAGGGGTGCTCATCCTGTCACAGGCCGCACGGCTCGTGGAACAGGGATCTGCTGGCAAGTGTCGGCAACGGCATCTGCCTGACCTGTCACGTCCAGTCGTCGTTCCCCGGAGTTGGTCAGATCGACCATGAGTTCAAGCTTTCCGGCGGCGGGCGTTGCTGGGACTGTCATTCGGACATTCACGGCTCAAGCACAACGCCGGACTTCAACCCGAGGGGACGGAGGTGACCATGCGAAGGCACATGATTGGATGTCTGGTGGGCCTCCTCACAGCCGCCTTGGCGCTTCCAGTATCGGCGCAGGAGGTAGAAGCAAGCGCCTCCGGGAGCCTCAAGATCGGCGGCCAGCTCACCAGTGTCGACGGCAACGAGTCGAGCTTCCGCGAGGATAGTCTCGGCCAGCGCGACGGGGTGCTGCTTGACCTCTTCCAATACAGGCAACACCGGCCCAGCTCGGACCTGAGTCTGAACGCCCGGTTTACCACCGGGGGCAGCGGCTGGCTGGATCTTGACGTCACGGGCGATCGATGGCGGAGCGGATTCAGAGTAACTCGCGTCAACCGCTGGTCGAGCAATTCCTTTGCGGCGGATTACCTCCCCTCCGGCACTCCGGTGAGCTCCCTCGTCCCCGGAACCACCGAGCTCGACCCACTGTTCGGAACGTCCTACCCGAACGAAGATCTCATCCGCGGCGAGGCCTATCTCACGCGACGTTTCACGGGCGCCGATCGCATCACGTTCCGGGCCGGCAGCTCGTCCCTGAACGGCAACCGCGTCCCCTCCATCGGTGGGTTCTCTTTCTCTGATGTTGGCACACCGGCCTTCTACACGGCGGGCCAGCAGACGGACAGCTCGAGCTCGTGGTGGGCGGCCCTGGATGGGCGATTCCATCTTGGAGGCGTGTTGTTCCGTACGAGCGCCGGAACCATGCACCGCAAGGATGACAGATCGTACCGGATGCCAGCGTACGGTCAGGATGGATTGATCGACCTCAATCAGTGGCGTAACGGACTCGACGTGGACACGTGGTGGGTGCGTCTTGATGGCTCCTGGCGTGGCGAGGCCTGGGCGGCCCGCGGTGGAGTGGCCTACGTGGACACCTCCAACGACCCTTCGGGCGGCGATGCCGAGGTGGAGGCCGACGGCACGGTTCGGAGGCCCGGGCTGGAGATCGGTGGCGGAACGGTCACCCTGAAGTCGTTTTCCGGCGCTCTCGGCGTCTCATGGCATGTGGCACGTCCCGTGACGCTGAGCCTCTCGGTAGACGCGCTGCACCGGTACGGGAACGGCGATGTGGACCTTCTCCTCAGGGCGAAGCCCTTCGTGCCGGCCACCTCCAGCCGGGACGATACGCGGGTTGGCGGAACCTTCATCGCCAATCTCGGGTTCTCCGGCGCCTCGCTTCGCCTGCGTCTGCGTGGTGAAAGCTCGAATGCAGATCTCAGACAGTCCCGCGAGCCCTACTCCGAGGATCTGACGCGTTCCACGGACCGCTTCGACGCCCGGATCGACGGATGCGTACGTTTTGGAGAAGGCTGGAGCCTCCGCGGCTGGGCTCGCTACCGGAAGGACGGAGTCGACGTTGATCTTGTCGATCTTCGCGAGGGCTACACGCCGGGTGACTGGCAGCGACAGGACACATCGGGCATGGTGGCTCTGCGTTACCGCAGCGGCGCCTTGACCGTGGGTCTCAACGGCCTGTCTTCGCTCTCAAGCTACGACTCGGATCTGCCCTACTTCGATCCCATCTTCGATCCTTCGCTCCAGCTCTTCCCGGTGAGCTCCAGCCAGCGGCTCAACAGGATCTGGGGCAACCTCCTGTGGGCGTTTGAGCGAGGCTCCCTCTGGCTTGAGGGAGGATGGCTGCAGGCCAAGTTTGGTTTTCCAACCGGAGGTCTTGCTGGATACGCACCGCTCTCTGAGAAGACCAGCGGCACCGTCATCGCACTGGGCGGCGATGTCGCCGCCTGGCGAGGCGGCATTCTCAGCGGCCAGGTGGAGAGCGTGGACGGGGGAGACCAGAAAGATGCTTCGATCTTCCGAGGGTGGCTTGAGCTGGAGCAGGCAGTGGCCAAGACCATGAAGCTCTTCGCGCGGTGGGGTTACTGGGATCTGTCCGACGCTCTTGCGCCCAGCAGGGAGCTCACCGCCACTGTGTTCACGGCGGGTGTCCACATGAGCTTTTGAAGAGGCGTGGATCATGAAGAACCCACATGCGAAAGGCAATGTCTTCTTGCAGACAGGGAGGAATCTATGAGACGCAAGACGTTCTGGCCGGGAGCCATCCTGACTCTCGGCGTGGCGGCTGCGGCCTGGGCGAGCGGCCCAGTACGGCCCGTTCAACAGCGGCAGGCGGGACCCGCACGCAGGGCGCAGGCGGCGCCCGACACGGCCAATCTCCTGGCGCTCCACGACCCGAAGTCCTCGGACTACAATGGAGACTGCCTCACCTGCCACTCGAGTATTCTCAAGGAAACATCCAAGGACCCGAGGATCCCATCGTTTCACCAGGCGATGATGCCGTTCACGCCAGGTTACAACCCGGCGCATGGGCCCAACAACGGCGTGTGTGTCCAGTGTCACCGGTTCGTGGATCTTCGCATGGACTCGGCGGGCGCCCTTCGCAAGCAGGTCAATCCGGAGCTCTGCGCCCTGTGCCACGGCCCTTCCGGCCCGGGTCCGAAGCTCTACGATCGCTGAGGGGGGATGATGGCACACAAAACACTTGATATGTTGATCCGGAAGGCAAGCGTCCTGAACCCGGAGATGGACCGGCGCAGCTTCGTCCAGGCCGCGGCCATCGCCGGGGCCGTGGCTGCCACCGTCCGGCCAAGGCTGGTCGGTGCGACGGTCGAGACTGCGGTTTTCGGTAACCCCGACGTGCTCGACACCAACCCGCGGGCCACGTTCGTCCGCTCGGTCTGCCTCATGTGTCATTCGGGCTGCGGGATCATGGGCAAGGTGGTCGACGGCCAGCTGGTGAAGGTGGACGGGAACCCCTACCACCCCAACGCCATGATGCCCATCGAACGGATTCCATACACGACACCCGTCGGGGAGGCAAACCTGATCCGCGGCCACAACTGCGTCAAGTCTCAGGCCGCGGTACAGACACTCTACGATCCGTACCGTCTGCGCAACCCGCTCAAGCGGGTCGGTCCGCGCGGGTCCGGCCAGTGGAAGGAGATCAGCTGGAAGGAGGCGCTGGATGAGATCGCCGAGAAGCTGCGCCCCTACTACCAGCCCAATACGCCGATCGATCCGGCATTCCCCGAGTTTGGCAACGTGTCCAACAAGGTCGCCTTCTCGGCCGGGCGTTGGGAGCACGGCCAGAAAGAGTTCACGGATCGGCTGTGGAAAGACGGTTTTGGCACGGCGAACTACCGGCACGATCACACCGCCATCTGTGAGGTGTCCCACCACACGGCCACCAGGATCATGACCGACTATGCGAAGGATCATTTCAAGCCGGATATCCTAAACGCCGACCTGCTGATTTGGTTTGGGACCCGGCCCCTGGAAGCCAACTTCCCGATGCAGTCGCTGTCGCGCAAGATTGCGCACTTCCTGGCACGGGGCGGACGCATGATCACCGTCGACCCGATTCTGTCCAACACGGCGGCGCGGTCGCACAGGTGGCTGCCCGTCAAGCCGGGGACCGATGCGGCGCTGGCCATGGGGATGGCCAGGTGGATGATCAACAACAGACGGTACAACGAGGCGTTCCTGACCAACACCAAGGCGAAGGTCAACGGCGAGTCCTCTTTCTCTGACGCCACCTTCCTGATCCGGGAGGACAACGGCGAGTATCTCAGGGATGGCGACGGGGAGATCCTGGTCTGGAACGGTGGACAGGCCTACCCGGCCGATGCCGCACCCGGGTTCAAGGGAGAGCTCGACCCCGGGACGGTTTCCGTGGACGGCGTTGCCGCGCGAACCGCGTTTGCGAGGCTCGCGGAGCGGGTGCGGGAAAAGACCGTCGAAGAGTACGCCGAGATGTGTGGCATCGATGCCGCCACCATCGCCGATGTGGCCCGCGAATTTGCGGCGGCCGGCACCCGGGGCGTGGCCGACTTCTACCGAGGCCTGGTGAAGCACACCAACGGCGCGTACAACGTATTCGCCGTCAACACTCTCAACATCCTCAACGGCAACTTCGACCACAAGGGCGGCTACACCGGCGGTGGTGGCCACTGGCACGAGACCGGCGGCAAGGTGGCCGGTCAGGTGAGCCTGAGCAAGGTCCCCGATGCCAACCCGGCCAGCGGTGTCCCGATCTCACGGCACTTCAAGAGCTACGAGAAGGACGCTCCCAACCTGTTCGCCCGCGACGGGTACCCGGCCAAACGACCGTGGTACCCGTTCAACAAGGACTGGACCTACTATGACATCCTGCCCTCGATCAAGGAGGGCTACCCGTACCAGGTCGAGGTCCTGATCACCTACTGGAACGACGTGCTCTACTCCGCACCCGCGGCACGGGCGATCGGCGAGCAGGTCCTGGCCGACGAATCCAAAGTCAAGCTCTTCGTGTCCTTCGACATCCTGATCGGTGAAACCTCAAAGTGGGCGGATTACATCCTGCCCGACACGACCTGGCTCGAGCGCTGGTCGACGCCCCACATCTCGCCGGCCCAGCAGACCAAGGCCTCCGGCTTCCGGCAGCCCTTCGTCGGCTCCTTCATCGAGGAGGAGATCGACGGAAAGACCAGGAGGTTCTACGTCTCGCCGCTCTCTTCGGGGAACGTGGCCAGGGATTTCTGGAACGAAACGGACGAGGCCACCGGACCGCAGCTGATGGAGGACATCACGATCGCCCTGTTCGCCCGTCTGGGAGTACCGGGCGTCGGCGCAGGCGCCTTCGATGTCTCGGGTGCGGATCCCGCTTACGACTGGCGCTCGGGTCTCTACTCCGGTTGGGACTGGTACCTCAATATCCTCAACAACTTATCCGTCGAGTCCGGGGTGCCGGTTGACGATATCATCGCCAAAGGCGGTGTCTTCGAACCGCTGACCGGGAGCCCGGACGACCCGGAGGTGCTCTACGACGGCGACCTCGTCACCCACAAGTTCGGCAAGATCGTGCACCTCTACCAGGAACGGATGGTGAAGACGACCAACTCCATGACCGGTCGGACGTTCGACCCGCTGCCCAAGGTCCTGCCAACTTCGGATGTGCTTGGACGCCCGCTTGATGTCCCGGAGGGCTTCGATTTTCATCTCATTGTTTTCAGAAACGTGTTTCACGCCCAGGCACGCACTATCTGCAACCCGGCGCTCCAGGGCCTGCTGCCCGAGAACTTCATCCAGATCAACGCCGACGACGGCGCCCGCCTGGGCATCCGCAGCGGCGACCGGGTCCGTCTGACCAACCAGGACGGGGGGTTTATCGAGGGCCTGGCCCTGCTCACCGAGGGCATCCGCCCAGGCGTGGTGGGTATCCCTCATAGCTACGGCCACTGGGAAATGGGGTCGAACGGCAATAACATCATCGACGGCCAACCGGTGGCCTTCGATCCCGCGCGCGCAAAGGGGGTGGCGGCCAACCCGGTCATGAAGCTGGATCCCTATCTCGGCGACGTGTGCATGCACGACGTGATCGGCGGCTCCGCTGCGTTCCTGGACACCCCGGTTCGCGTCGAACGGCTGTGACTGAGGAAGGAATAAACAATGCCACAGATCGGCTGGATCATCGACCTGACGAAGTGCACCGGCTGCCACACCTGCGAGGTGGCCTGCAAGATGGAGAACAACACGTTACCGATTCTGTCACCGCTGCTGCTGAAGTCGGCGTACAGCGCACAGCAGGTCAACTGGCGGCGCGTGTTGGAGATCGAGAGTGGACGCTACCCCAACACGAAGCGCTCTTTTTTCACCATGTCGTGCAACCACTGCGAGCACCCCGCCTGCATGGCTTCGTGCCCGGTGGACGCCATCTCGAAGCGCAGCGAGGATGGGATCGTCCTGATCGACCAGGGGAAGTGCATCGGTTGCAAGTACTGCTCGACGGCATGCCCGTACGATGCACCCCAGTTCAACGAGACGACCGGCCTGATGGAGAAGTGCACCTTCTGCGTGCACCGGCTCGACTCCGGCCTGGAACCCGCGTGCGTCACCTCCTGCCTGGGCGGAGCCCTGCAGTGGACCTTCGATGTGGACGCTCCCGGCGATGTCCCCGACGGCTTCGCCGATCCGCGCCTCACCGATCCGTCCGTGGAGTGGCGTCGTGATACGGTGAGAGGGTGAGCGGTTCCCATGCATTGAGCCCATCTGGCGAGCGTGACGCCATCGCGCGTCACCTCGCCGGCCTCTTTCTGTTTGCCGGGAAGTACTTTCTCAGCGGTCCAGACGAGGAGGTCCACGGGATCCTCAGCGATTCCCAGTGGTGGGGATCGCTTGAGGAATCGGGGCTCGTTGACGGCCAGCCAGAGGGAGAGTCCGTGAATCTGAGCCGGCACCTCGCCGCGTTTAACAGCGTGTGCCGGATCCCCGGGGACGGATTCGTCCCACCGTTCGAACAGGCTTACCATGAACGCAAGGCCACCGTGGAGCTTTCGGCGCCTGGCGAGTGCGCCAAGCTGTTCAGGGCCGCGGGGTACGAAATGGCGCCGTACGCCGGCGTCCAGCCAGACCACATCGGGCACCAGCTGCGTTTCCTGTCGGCCCTTCTCGAGCGGGAGGCGGACTGCGTGGATCGGGGCGAGGAAGAGGCCGCGAAGCGGGTGCGAACGTGGCAAGAGGGCTTCCTGGCCGACCGGTGCTGGTGGTGGCCCCGCTTTGCCGGCGACATCCAGTCCAAGAGCCCTCCGTTCGAGCTCGCCGCGGCGGCAGGTCTTCTCGTCGGCTTGCACGCCGCCCTGGCCGGTGAGAGGCCTGGAGGGTGGCAGGAGGGGTGACCGGTGCAGGCCCGCCGTGCCCTGTGGGACGGAAACGGCGGCCCGGCACGGGAGGTCCGTGAGATGAACGGGAGTGTGCGGTACCGTTGGCTGTTGGCCTCGGTTGTCGGCGTCGCGCTGGCGTTTCTTCTGATAGCCGTTCCCGGCTCGCCGGTCGCCGCCCTGCTGGCACGGGCGCTGACGGGAAGCGGCAGGGAGACCGTGCTGACCAGGAGCCCTGGCCCGGCACCGCAACCACGGCCGGATGACCGCCCGGAGCTGCGGGCGGCCGTTGGCGCCATGATCTCGCCGCGCAGGACGTACCTCCAGTACCGGCGTCTCTTCGGCCTGCTGGCGAAACGGAGCGGGCGGCGGCTCCGGTTCGTGCAGCGAGGGACCTACGCCGAGGTCAACGACCTGCTGGCCGGGGGGAAGGTGGACGTGGCGTGGGTGTGCACCGGTGCCCTGGAAGATCTCCGGGAGCGGAACGGCGCCTCGCTGCTGGCCGTGCCCGTGGTTGGTGGGAAGCGCTCGTACCGCGCCTACGTCATTGCCCGCTCGCCGGGCCGCATTCACAGCCTCGACGACCTTCGGGGAACGCGGTTCGCTTTCACCGACCCGCTGTCCCTCACGGGACGGCGCGTGGTCGTCGATTGGCTAGCCTCCCGCGGGGAGACCGTGGAGGGCTTCTTTGACGACGTTTTCTTTACCCACGCTCATGACAATTCGGTCCGGGCCGTTCGCCGTGGTCTGGCCGACGCCGCAACGGTCGACTCGCTGGTCTACGACTGGCTGCGCCGCTTCGATTCCGAAGAGGTGGCGGGAACATCGGTGATCTGGGTCTCACCGCCGTTGCCGATCCCCCCGATCGTTGTTTCCACGCGGGTCGACCCGGCTCTCCGTGAACAGCTCGCGATACTCCTTGGAGCTCTCGAGGCCGATCCACAGGCGCAGCCTCTTCTGCGAGCGATCGGCGTGGACCGGTTCGTGAAACCGGATCCTTCTCTATACTGGCCAGGATGACGACGAAACCAACCCGGTCGTCCGACCTGCTGCCGCTGCGAGTCCGCCTGATGTTCCTGATCTCGGTTGGCGTTCTTCTTTTCGGCGGCGCCAACCTGGTCATCGTTGGCCGCCTCAGCTACCGGGCGCTGGCGCGCGAGCAGGAACATCGTCTGAGGTTCGTTGCAGACCTGCTCGCCAAGCGCGCCGAGCAGCCTTTACTTCAGGACGATCGTGTCGAGATCGACAAGCTCGTGCATCAGAGCGCGGCGATCGACCCCGATCTGGCGTACGTGCTCGTGACCGATCCGTCGGGCAGCATCGTGGCGCACACCTTCGAGGGGAAGTTGCCGCCGTGGGTTCTTGCCCCCGAGCTTCGTTCCAGCTCGCGCCGGCCGCTACTGTCCTTCGAGACACTGGCCGCCGGGAGGGTCCGGGAGCTGGCGGTACCGGTGCTGGGCGGCCGTCTGGGAACGGTCCGCGTAGGCGTGAAGGAAGCCGACGTGCGCCGGCCCATGGTGAGGTTGCTGTCGGTGGTGGCCGGGATGGTGCTGATGTTCCTCGTGATCGGCCTCGTCTCGGCCCGCTGGGTGGCGCGGCGTGTGACGGCGCCCCTGGAGAAGATCGTCAGCGAGCTCGAGGAGTTGCAACTGGCAGGGCCACCGTTCCGGCCCGGAATCAAAACTGGCGACGAGATGGAGCTCCTGGCCGTGCAGGTGCAGGATGTGACAGACCGGCTCCAGCTCCTCTACAGGCAGGAGCGGAAACGGGAGCGCGAGCTCGCGCGGATGGAACGACTGGCGGCCCTCGGAACCCTGACCGCCGGGCTCGGGCACGAGCTGAACAACCCGTTGGCTGGGATCAAGAACGCGGCGCAGCGCCTCCAACAACGTGCGGACGACGCGGAACGTGTGGACCGCTACGCTGACCTGATCGGTGATGCCGTACGCCGGATGGAGCAGTTGCTTGGGGACATGCTGACCTTTTCCCGCACGAGCGCCCTAGACATTGGCCGGGTGGAGGTTTGCCCGGCCGTCAGGAGCGCAGTCGCCCTTGCGGCGCCACGATTCAAGGAGGCTGGGGCGGACTGTACCATCGACTGTCCGGACGGTTGCCCCACTGCCAGCTCTGATGCAGGGTTATTGGTACAGGCGATGCTCAATCTGCTGATCAACGCCGCTGATGCGGTGGCCGGCGGAAGCCGGCGGGAGGTGATCGTGTCCAGCCGGAGCGAAGCGGGCAGCGTGACCATCGAAGTGGCCGACAGCGGGCCCGGGGTGGATGCTGGCATGGCGGAGAGGATCTTCAATCCGTTTTTCACAACCAAGCCTCCGGGAAGGGGAACAGGGCTCGGGCTGTCAGCAGCCTGGAACGCGGTCCACGAGATGGGCGGGACGCTGGTCCTGAGCAATCCCGGAGAACGGGGAGCGAGGTTCACCATTATCCTCGAGGAGTGGCAGGAGAGATGAGCGAATACGTGCTGGTGGTCGACGACGAAGCAACCCTGCAGATGACGCTACGGGATACGCTGGAGGACGAGGGGTACAGAGTCGATGTAGCGGGAAGCGTGGGGGAGGCGCTTGGCCTTATCGAGGCGGGTCTACCCGACGTGGTGCTGTGTGACCTGAGGTTGCCCGACGGCAGCGGGCTGGACGTCCTGGAGGCGACCAGGAGACGGGCGCCAAGCTTGCCGGTCATCATCCTCACCGCCTTCGGGTCCGTGGCAAGCGCCGTCGAAGCCATGAAGGCGGGCGCCAACGAGTACCTGACCAAGCCGTTCGAGGAGGCGCACCTGCTCGCCGTAGTGGCCAGGCACTGCGAGGTGTGCCGCTTGCGCAAACGGATCGAGGAGCTGGAGGGCGCCCCGCCCCGGCCCATCGGCATGGCGCCCAGGTTTGTGGAGGTCGTCGAGCTTGCCGAGACGGTGGCGCGTTCCGATACTTCGGTGCTTATTCTGGGTGAAACCGGTACCGGTAAGGAGGTTCTGGCCAGGCACATCCATGCGCGTTCCCGCCGGAGTGGAAAACAGTTCGTGGCGGTCAACTGTGCGGCGCTCCCGGAGACGCTCCTCGAAGCAGAGCTCTTCGGCCACGAGAGGGGCGCGTTCACCGGCGCAGTGCGGACGCGCCGCGGGAGGTTCGAGGCGGCCGACGGAGGTACCCTGTTTCTCGACGAAGTGGCCGAGATGTCACCGCGGGTCCAGGGGAAGCTGCTGCGCGTGTTGCAAGAGCAGACCTTCGAGCGGTTGGGATCCAACCAGACGATCAGCGTCAACGTGCGGCTCATCGCGGCGACCCGGCGTGACCTTGCGGCGGATGTGGAGTCCGGCGCGTTTCGCGACGATCTTTACTACCGCCTGCGAGTGGTACCCATGACCGTGCCGCCGCTCAGAGAGCGGTCGGGAGACATCTCCCTGCTCGCCCAGCTGTTCGCCCGCCGTTTCGCCAGGCAGTTCGAGCGAGATCTCGAGCTGGCGCCCGAAACGTTGAACTGTCTGGAGGCACATCCATTTCCGGGGAACGTTCGTGAGCTGGAAAACCTGGTGCAGCGGCTGGCGGTTGTGTGTTCCGCCGCGGTCGTCACGCCGCGCGATCTTCCCGAAGAGTACCGTTCCAGCGCCGGGCTGCTGGTGGGCGCCGAACAGCTCCGTTTCGACGGCACGCTCGCCGAACAGACCGAGGTGTTCGAGCGGATGGTGCTTGAAGCAGCCATGAAGAGACACCATGGCCATCGCGGCCGGATGGCCGAGTCGCTGGGGATTTCGCGCAAGAATCTGTGGGAGAAGCTGAAGGCCCACGGCCTTGGGACTGGTTCGTGAAACCGTCGCCAGGCAGGAGGCTGACCTGAGGCATCCAGGTTGTGATTCCCTGCGAAAAAACTCGCGGCCTGCCAGTAATCGCGCAATGCGGCGCCTGCCGGGTGTCATGTGTAACGGAGGAGAAACATGACCGCTCGACGCGCCGTTCGCAAGGATTCTCTGGGAAGGACCTTCAACTTCGCCAACAACCCGGCGACCATTGCGGGGAACGTCATGGCCACGGTCGCCGCGCTGACCGTCATTGTCTTGATGACTGCCCAGCTCGCGGGCGGCGTACCCGTCCATGGCCGACACATCGGTGGGCGGCAGATCGTCCCGGGCGAATCGCAGCTGCCATCCGCAGGGCCCCGCCACGGGGCAATCCAGGATAGACTCGGATCCGCCGTGCGGGAAGGGAGGTCCCCGATGACGAGCTCGGAATGGATGATCAGGCGGGTGGCGCCCTTCGTTGGCATCGTGGGAGCCGCGGCGGTCACGGGGGGAGTGGTCCGCGGGCTCGGGCTCTTCCTCCCCGGGATCGCCGGCATGGTGGCGGGGGGTGCCACGGGGTGGCTGGCAGGCCGTCTGACCCGGAACGACCTGGGCGAACGGGATCGTTTCGGCCTCCGTGCCGGGCTCGCGGCTGGTGCCGCGGTGCTCTGGGCCGCCCTGGGCGCCGCCACGGTGAGCCTCCTCGCCATGCGCGATGGCGAGGGGCCCCTGTACTGGTTGTCGGGAGTCCTCCGGGGCTCCCGCGGCGAGCTCTTCTTCGGTTTCTCCCGCCACAGCTTCCAGGGGATCTCGGGGCGGCTGGAGGGCGGCTGGTGGCTGGGGTTTGTCGCGCTGGACGCCCTCCTCTTCGCGGCGCTCTTCCTGGTGAGCTTCGGGACGGGGGTCTCACCGGACGAGGATGGCACCATCGAGGGCGAGGACGGCGGCGAGGAGCCACCGGAGGCGGAGCTCGCCGGACCGCCCCCGCTGCCGGTGGCGCCGGCCGTCGGCCCGGGGGGCGTCGCGGTGTTCGCGGTCTTCCTGGCCGTGTCCCTGGCGGCGCTGGCGGTCCCGCAGGGACTGTGGTCCGCCCGGACCGGACCGGCCCGTGGTCCCGCCGCCCGGGCCGCGGCCACGGAAATGCGGGGCCTCTGGATCTTCGGGCCCGAGGCATCCTTCCTGGGATCGGGCGAGGACCGCCGAACCTTCCGGCTCGTCTCCGGCCCGGGCGGCGAGCTGGCAGGCGTGTCCGTACCCCCCGGCCGGTTCCTGCTGTCGCTGGAACCCCGGCGGGACGGGAGCTACTCCGGTGGGCTCGTGGTCCCGGCAACCGTGGCCTTCGACCTCCGCATGGTCCCCTCGGACGGGGGCGGGGACCTCCGGTTCGTCTTTTCCCGCTCCAGGGGCTCCGGACTGTCGCGGTTCGAGGTCATCGCCCGCCGTCTCCCCACCGTGAAGGAGTGATCCCGCCGGGAGGCGCCGCGGTCTTTCTTGCTTCTGCGCCCGAACCCCGGGAGACCACACCCGTCACACGGCGAACCGCTCCGTGGGGCGCCTCACCCCAGCTTCGCGATGATGGCGTCGGTCATCTGGGTCGTGGTGGCGGCGCCCTGCTCGATGGCCCGCGGGCCGCCGCGCAGCTTGAGCATGTCGTAGCTACGGACGCGGCCCTCGGCCACCACGGCGGCCACCACCTCGCGGATGCGGCGGGCCCTCTCCGTCTCGCCGAGCCAGTCCAGCATCATGGCCGCCGAGAGGATCATGGCGATGGGGTTGACGATGGGCGGGTCGAGCTCGGCATACTTGGGCGCGGAGCCGTGGGTGGGCTCGAAGACGCCAACGTCGGTGCCGATGTTGGCCGAGGCGGCGAATCCCAGGCCGCCGACGAGGCCGGCGAAGCCATCGGAGATGATGTCGCCAAACATGTTACCCGCGACGATGACGCCGTAGTCCTCGGGGTTCTTGGTCAGCCACATCATCTGGGCGTCGATGTTGGTCTCCCAGAGGTCGATGTCCGGGTAGCGCTCGTGGACCTTGCGGCCCTCCTCCACCATCATGCCCGAGGTCTCCCGGAGCACGTTGGGCTTCTCGCAGATGGTGACGCTGCCGTAGCCGTGCCTGGCGGCGTAGGCGAAGGCCTCCTCGCAGATCCGCCGGCACGCCCGGCGTGTGAAAACACGGGTGGAGATGGCCAGGTCCTCGGGCGGAACGGACGCGAAGGGCTTGAACTTCGGGTGGCTGGCGAAGGCCTGCCGGACGGCTTCGGGCGGGTTCGTCCACTCGACGCCGGCATAGAGGCCCTCGGTGTTCTGGCGGAAGATGACGGCGTTGACCGGGGGCTCCTCCACCCCCCCGCCGGCCGCACGCCGGATGAAGTTCAAGGGGTTGCCGGGGAAGGCGACGCAGGGCCGGATGGAGATGTCGAGGTCGAAGCGCTGCCTGAGCGCGACGATGGGCGAGAAGTAAACGTACCCCTTGCCACGAAGCTCGGGCCTCAACTCCTGGGCTGCCAGGTCCTTGGGTTTCGAGGTGATGGCGCCGAAGAGCGCCACCCTGTGCTTCGCGATCAGCTCCACGGTCTCCCCGGGCAGGGGGTTACCCTCGTGGACCCAGTGCTCCCAGCCGATCCCCGCCTCCACGTAGTCCGCCTGGAAGCCAACGGCCTCCAGGACCCGCAGGGCCTCGGGAAGCACCACCTTGCCGATTCCATCGCCGGGCAGCGTCACCACAGTCCGCCGTGTCATACCGACCTCCGTCGCCGTCTCGTCCTGGATTCGCACCGGTCGTACCGGGCGGGGACACCATAGCGAAGGGAGGCGGGAAAGGGAAGGGGGAGCCGGACGCGGGGCCGGGCCTGCCTGGAACCCCCGGCAACGCCGCGCGCCTTGTGGAGCCGGCCGGGGATGGTTCACACTTCGGGGGAAAGGAGGAGATCATGCCAGCCAGGAGTTTCTTCCCACCCCGCCGGATCCTCATGGGCCCCGGCCCTTCGGACGTGCCGCCGCGGGTGCTGGCCGCCATGGCCCAGCCCACGGTGGGACACCTGGACCCCAGCTTCATCGAGCTGATGGACTCCATCAAGGAGCTGCTGCAGTACGCCTTCCGGACGGACAATCCCCTGACCCTCCCGGTCTCCGGGCCGGGCTCGGCCGGGATGGAGGCCTGCTTCGTCAACCTGGTTCAACCCGGCGACACCGTGGTGGTCTGCATCAACGGCGTCTTCGGCGGCCGCATGCGTGAGAACGTGCTGCGCTGCGGCGGCACGGCCGTCGTTGTCGAGGACGAGTGGGGCCGGCCCGTGGATCCGGCCAAGCTCGAGCGGGCCCTGGAGGAGCATCCCGAGACCTCCCTGGTGGCCTTCGTCCACGCCGAGACCTCCACGGGGGCGCGCTCCGACGCGAAGGAGCTGGTGGAGATCGCGCACCGGCACGATTGCCTGGCCATCGTCGACACGGTGACCTCCCTGGGCGGCATCCCCGTGGAGATCGACGCCTGGGAGGTGGACGCCACCTACTCCGGGAGCCAGAAGTGCCTCTCCTGCGTCCCCGGCCTGTCACCGGTCAGCTTCGGACCCCGGGCCGTGGAGCGGATCGAGTCCCGAAAGAGCCCTGTCCAGAGCTGGTTCCTGGACATGGGGCTCGTCATGGGCTACTGGGGCTCGGCCCAGCGCCGGGCCTACCACCACACGGCGCCCGTCAACGCCCTCTACGCCCTTCACGAGGCCCTCGTCATCCTGCGCGAGGAGGGCCTGGAGAACGCCTGGGCGCGCCACCGGAAGAACCACCTGGCGCTGTGCGCCGGTCTCGAGGCCATGGGTCTTCGCCTTCCCGTGGAGGAAGGTGCCCGCCTCCCCGAGCTCAACGTGGTGGAGGTCCCTCCGGGCGTGGACGAGGCCGCCGTCCGCCGCCGCCTGCTGGAGGAGCTCTCCCTGGAGATCGGCGCCGGCCTCGGCGCCCTGGCCGGGAGGGTGTGGCGAATCGGCCTGATGGGCGCCTCCTCGACCCCGCGCCACGTGATCCTCTGCCTGACCGCCCTGGAGAGCGTTCTCGGGAGCGAGGGCGCCCCCATCCGGCCGGGCCGGGCCGTGGAGGCCGCGCGGAACGTGCTTGCCGGCCAGAAGTGACCGCACCGCCCGGTACGTTCTGGGGCGTGAGAGGGGAACACACGGCCCGGCCGACCGTATCCCTCAGCGGAGGTGACCATGGTCGCCGTGGAAGAACGCAACGATATCCAGCCCGTCTGCCCCCACTGCAAGGAGCCGCCGGCCCGGATCGTCCGCGCCCGGATCCAGGAGATGCTCGGCAAGGCCTACGTGTGGTCCTGCCCCAACTGCCGCGCCGTCCTTGGCGTGACCCACCGCAAGGGCTTCTGGATGGGCTGAGCTTGCCGGAGCCGCGGCCGGCGGCCGCCGGTTGTCCCCGCGGCGAGCCACCGTGTGCGCCACCGGACGTGGCGGGTATGTCCCGGCGCCGGGGGGGAAACGCGCCTCCCGGGAGATGTTCTTGGAAGACACGCACACTTCGCATCTCCCACCCGGTGGCCCAGGTGCGAGACATCCGTCAACCGCACGACGGCAGGGACCGTCAAAGGAGCAGCGAACCTTGTGACAGGGAGGGTCCCATGGAGTCCGGCTGCCACAGGCGGTGTAGCAATCGAGGGTTGAGCAGGCCAAGCCGTCAGACGCCGCTCCTGCGATCGTCCTTGGCCGCACGTGTCGGGAGGGTGCTGCTGGCCGGGTCGATGCTGGCCGGGCTGACCCTTGCCCAGCAACTCGACCTCCGAACGCCGGATGGCCTTGCCATCCGGTTGTCGACAGAGGGGGCGGTGACATCGGTCCGGCTCGGCGAGACTGAGCTGGCGGGCTCGCCGGCGCCGCTGTTCGTCCTGCGGGATCTCAGCGCCGCCGGAACCGTCTTCGAGCCGAACCTCCTGGCCAATCCGGGTTTCGAAGAGGGACTCGACCACTGGCAGGAGTTGCTCAGCTCAGGCGTGCAGGGCACCGTCGCCGGAGGCTCCACCCACGCGGGAGGCAGCGCCCTGGAGCTTTCGGGCGGCTCGGAGGACGAGGCCGGCTGGGCCGCCTGGGCGGCCGATCCGGTGACGGTCTCCCCGGGGGAGCGCCTGAGGGTGGGGGCGTGGTGGAAGAGCCCCGAGGGTTTCCTGGTGGAGGATTCGGGCACGGCGCCCGCCCTCCAGATGCTCCAGTGGCGGAAGCTCCAGAGCCATACGGGGCTCTACGTCCAGTGGCTCGACGGGGCCGGCGGGCCTGTGGGCGACACGGAGCTCGCCGTGGCCCTGCACCTCAACTGCTCCACGT
>JAADFK010000181.1 GCA_013152925.1 Acidobacteriota bacterium
GGCGGCCGCCGAAGCGGGTGTCGACCCGTGGCTTCTGGCCGCCGTCGTGCGCCAGGAGAGCGCGTTCGCTCCGCACGCCCGGAGCGCTCGCGGCGCGGTAGGTCTTGCCCAGATGATCCCGGCGACGGCGCGCCGGCACGCACGGGCTTTGGGAATGGGCCCGCGGCCCGATCTCGAAGACCCGGCGGTCAACCTCCGCCTGGCGGCGCGGGAGCTGGCCCACCTCCTCGACCGCTTTGGAGCGATCGAGCCGGCCCTGGCGGCCTACAACGCCGGTGAGGCGCGGGTGGCGCGCTGGTGGCGACGTTGGCCGGAGCCTCGGCGTTTCACCGAGGAGATCCCGGTACCGGAAACCTACGGCTACGTTCGGCGCGTGGTGTACCTGGACCAGGCCTACCGTGCGGTATGGGGCACAACGTTGAAAAGCTCCACGCAGGGCCGTTGAAATATTCAACGCCGTCAAGTCTTTCAACAACGGCAAGATAACTATGTTCTCACCCGGTAATGCAGGGGGCTGCCGTTGACATTCTCATCGTCGGGCCGCATATTCCAAGCGGGAGGACGCGACTAAGCCATTGATACCAATGAGCTTCAAACCGATTGTGAAATGTGGCACGAGCTGTGCAAGAACCGGGCGACGGGATCGCTCACCATGGGATCCCACCGAGGAGGGACGGTGCAGGAAAGGCAGGAATCGCGAACCGCACGATCGGCGCTCCGCTCCGGGAGCCGCTGGAGGTGAGTAGCGGTTCCAGAGGGGGGATCATGAGACGGAGCATCGCTGCCAAGCTCAGCCTGATCATCTCCCTGTCCCTGGTGATCATTTTCGGCGCCACGGCCTTCCTCAACCTCAAGATCCAGGAGCGGGCAGGCATGCGGATCCTCCGCCTCAACGGCGCGCAGCTGGCCAACCTCGTGGCCGGCGCCACGCGAACGGCCATGCTCCACAACGACCGCGAGCAGATCCAGAAGACCATCGACACCCTGGCGCGGCAACGCGACATCGAGCGGATTCGCATCATCCAGAAGGGTGGCCGGATCGCCTACTCGACCGATCCCGCGGAAATCGGGACCATCCTCGACATGCGGCAGGAACAGTGTATGAGCTGCCACCGGCGGAACAATCCGCCGGAGAGATTGCCGATGGAGCTGCGTGCCCGGGTGGTTTACCGGGGAAACCACCGGGTGCTCGGAATCACCCAGACGATCCGCAACGAGCCCGACTGCTCCAACGCCTCATGCCACGTTCACGGACCCGACGAGCACCTTCTCGGCGTGCTGGACGTCAACCTGGCGCTGGGTCCCTACGACCGGGCCAGGAGAGAGAGCGCGGCCGAGCTGCTGGTGGCCAGCCTCCTGGGGATCATCCTGGTTGTGGGCATCACGGTGCTGGCCTCCCAGCGCATGGTCCACAAGCCGGTGCGGAAGTTGATCCGTGAGACCAGGAAAATCGCCGCCGGTGACCTCTCGGCCCGTGTTCCCGAGGTCAGCGACGACGAGATCGGCGTCCTCGCCAGGACCTTCAACCGGATGGCCCGCGACCTCGAGGTGGCCCGGAGCGAGCTGCTGGAGTGGGGGCGCACCCTGGAGGACCGCGTGCGGCAGAAGACCGAGGAGCTCCAGCGGGCGCAGTACCAGATCCTCCAGGTGGAGAAGATGGCCTCCCTCGGCAAGCTCGCCGCGGTGGTGGCGCACGAGATCAACAACCCCCTTGCCAGCGTGGTGACCTACGCCAAGATCCTCGTCCGGCGTCTCCGCAGCCGCGAAATGACGGAGGAGTGCCGCGAAAACCTGGAGTACCTGGAAGCCATCAGCTCGGAGGCCACCCGTTGTGGAGAGATCGTCTCCCAGCTCCTGGCCTTCGCGCGCCGGCGTGGCGGTGAATTCGGGCCGACCGACATCAACCAGGTGGTGGAAAAATCACTCTTCCTGGTGCACCACAAGCTGGAGCTCAGCAACGTGGAGGCGAGGACGAACCTGGCCGAAAACCTCCCGGAGATCGTCGCCGACTCGTCCCAGATCCAGCAGGCGCTGATGGCGCTGCTGATCAACGCCTGCCAGGCCATGGAAGGAACGGGCGGCGAGGTCCGGCTGACCACCCGGCCGGGAGAGGCGGGCGGCGTCGAGGTGGAGGTGGCGGACACCGGCCCCGGCATGCCGCCGGAGGTTGCACAGCACGCCTTCGAGCCCTTCTTTACCACCAAGGAGCAGGGCGAGGGCATAGGCCTCGGTCTCTCGGTGGTGTACGGGATTGTCGAACGGCACGGCGGGACCATCCAGCTGGATACGGCCATCGGCAAGGGCTGCCGCTTCACCATCTCCTTGCCCAAGTTGCCGCCCCAGAACGATCAGGACCAGGAGGTTGGAACATGATGCGAATGCCCAGTCTGTTGATCGTCGACGACGAGCTCCACGTTCGCGAGTCCCTCTCCCGCTGGTTCATCGAGGACGGCTACGATGTCCACACCGCGTCGAGCGGGAAGGAGGCGCTGGCGGCCCTGGGCCGGCGGCACTTCGACGTGGTCATCACCGATATCAAGATGCCGGGCATGGACGGCCTCGAGCTGCAACGGCGCATTCACGAGGTCGACCCCGAGGTGGCGATCATCCTGGTGACCGCCTACGCCTCGGTGTCCACGGCGGTCGAGGCCCTCAAGGAGGGGGCCTACGACTACCTCGTGAAGCCCTTCGATCCGGAGGAGCTGTCCCGGGTCGTGGAGAAGGCCTGCGAGAAGGTGCGGCTCAAGGAGGAGAACGTCGCTCTCAAGCAGAAACTTGCCGGCGTGACTTCGGACATGATCGTTGGCTCGAGCCGCGAGATGCGACGGGTGGTCGAGCTGGTGGAATCGGTGGCGCCAACCGATACCACCGTCCTGATCCGCGGTGAGTCCGGCACGGGCAAAGAGCTCGTGGCCCGCCTGATCCACGCCAAGAGCCCCAGGGCCTTCGGACCCCTGGTGGCGGTCAACTGCGGCGCGCTGCCCGAGGGTGTGCTGGAGTCGGAGCTCTTCGGCCACGAGAAGGGGGCCTTCACCGGCGCCACCGGCCTCCGCAAGGGGAAGATCGAGCTGGCCGACGGCGGCACCCTCTTCCTCGACGAGATCGGCGAGATCTCGCCCAAGGTCCAGGTGGAGCTGCTCCGGGCCCTGGAAGATCACAAGATCACCCGTGTGGGCGGGAGCCAGGAGATCCCGGTGGACTTCCGCGTGGTTTGCGCCACCAACCGGGACCTGGAGGAAGCGGTCCGGGAGGGGAGCTTCCGCGAGGACCTCTACTACAGGATCAACGTCTTCCAGATCGAGATTCCGCCCCTCAGGGATCGTCCCGAGGACATTCAGGCCATTGCCGAGCACTACCTCAAGCGGTACGCAGCGGCCATGGGCCGCCGGGTAACTGGCTTTTCCCCCGAAGCCCGGGACCTGCTCCTGAAATACCCGTGGCCGGGCAATGTGCGGGAGCTGGCCAACGCCGTTGAGCGGGCCCTGGTCGTCTGCCATGAGGGGGAGATCGAACCCGGGCACCTGCCCATTGCGACCCGTGGTCCCGATGGCGAGGCCGGTGCCGGGCCCGGCGACGACCTCTCCCTCCAGGCCGTGGAGCGTCAGCACATTCTCAAGGTCCTCAAGCTCAACGAGTTCAACATCACCCATGCGGCCAGGACCCTGGGGATCGATCGGGTGACGCTCTACAACAAGATGCGCAAGTACGGGATCGAACGACCTTAGGCCGAAGGGAATGGGGAGTGAGCGAATTGTGGCGGCTGGAATTGGTGCGCGCAGGAGCGGTGGCGCCGGCGGTCCTGAGGGTGCTCCGGCAGGACCTGGCCCGCTACCTGGCCCATCCGGTCTGGCTCTCCCCCGGGCTCCTCGATCCCGGCCCGGCCTTCGACCCGAACCGGCAACAGTACCTGGCGACGACCCTGATGATGGCCCTTCTTGACCCCCCACCGCCTCCGGGTCTCCACCGGATAGCCGTGACCGGCGTGGATCTTTTCCTGCCGGTCTTCACCCACGTCTTCGGCACCGCCCAGATCGACGGCCCGGTGGGGATCGCCTCGCTGCACCGGCTCCGGCCGGAAGCAGCCGGGGATCCACCGGACCGGGAGCTGCTGCGGCACCGCATCTTGAAGGAAGTGCTGCACGAGCTGGGACATACCTTCGGCCTGGTCCACTGCCGGGTTCCGTGGTGCGCCATGAGGGCCTCGCGGGTTCCCGAGCAGGTGGACCTCAAGGATGCAGCGTTCTGCGACGACTGTGCGCAGCGCCTTGGGATTCCCGGCGATGGTGTGCGCGGGAACCCCGGGAAGGAGTGACAGACCCCATGATGCAACGGTTTCTGGCGCGTGAGAAAGGAGCACGTTCATGAGATGGGAACAACCGTTGAGAAGGAGCGGATGGCGTCGAGCCCTGGTGACCGTCATGGTCGTGGCGGCGGTGGCCGTGCTGGGCGCCGCCGCGGCCCGGGCGGCAGACGGGAACCCGAATACGGCCCCGGCTGCCCAGGCACAGCCGCCCAAGGTCGTCGTTTTTCCCAACCGTGTCGGGGAGGTCGACTTTCCCCACGCCATGCACATCGACGATCTGGGCATCGACTGCGCCGATTGCCACCACCCGGTGACGGCGCCGGAGCTGACAACACCCCATCCTCAGTACTTCAAGGAGTGTCAGATCCCGTGCTCCACCTGTCACCGGGCAGACGGCACGACCGGGGCGAGCCACAACTGCGCCAGCTGTCACAAGGAGCCCGGACCGCGGTCGGCGAGGATGCTGAGCTCCAGGGTGGCCCTGCACCAGATGTGCGGCAACTGTCACGAAATCGGTACGGGTGAAGACGCGAGCAAAAGCTGTAGCTTCTGCCACACGGGCCCCCGGAAACCCTGGTAGGTCCGGTGATGACATCGAGGGGAGGTCGATCATGAATCGGAGAAGATTCCTGGGTCTTGCCGGGGCTGCCGCCGCGGTGACCGCGCTGTCCGCCTCGCCGGCGGAGGCCGGGAAGGCGAAGACGGGGGGGAAGGCTGCCGCCGCCGCCAAGAAGAACGAGGAATTCGTCGCCATCCTGGTGGACACCACACGGTGCATCGGGTGTCGCGAGTGCGAGGTCGCCTGCGCCGAGGTCCACGGCCTGCCGGTTCCCGTGCCGGCCAAGGATGGGGCGCTGGCCGCACACCGGGACACCAGCACCGACCACTGGACCGTGGTCAACAGGTTTGAAACCGACAAGGGCACGGTCTTCGTCAAGAAACAGTGCATGCACTGCGGCCAACCCGCCTGCGCGGCGGCCTGTCCGACCAACGCCATGGAGAAGACCCACGAGGGCCCGGTGATCTGGCACGGCGATCGCTGCATGGGCTGCCGGTACTGCATGATGGCTTGCCCTTTCGACATTCCCAAGTTCGAGTACAACAGTCCGAACCCGCGGATCCGCAAGTGCATCATGTGCTACGACCGGCTTCAGGAGGGCAAGCTGCCGGCCTGTGTGGAGGCCTGCCCCAGGGATGCCCTGACCTTCGGCACCAAGAAGGAGCTCATGGAGATCGCCCGCGAGCGGATCTACAACAACCCGGACGAGTACGTCCACCACATCTATGGTGAGTTCGAGGCCGGAGGAACAGACTGGCTCTACCTTTCTGCGGTGCCCTTCACCCAGATCGGTTTCCGCGAGGATCTCGGCACGGATACCTACCCGGACTACACGCGGGAGTTCCTGTACTCGGTGCCTCTGGTCTTTCTGGGCTTTCCGCCGCTGCTCTACGGTCTGAGCGAGCTGACCAAGCGGAGCGGAGAGGGTTCCGAAGGGGGGGAAGGATAGATGGCCACCTCAGCGGATTCCATGACGCAACGACAATCGGTATGGGAATTCCTCAAGGGCGAGCTCAAGCCCAAGGGGCCCGTCCTGACGCCATTCAACGTCATCACGGGCTTCATCATTCTCGGTGGGCTGGTGCTGACCGCCCTCCGTTTCTGGAAGGGCCTTGGGTACGTCACCAACCTCAACCAGGCCTACCCGTGGGGGCTGTGGATCGGCTTCGACGTGATGACTGGGGTCGCCTTCGCCGGTGGCGCCTACATCATCACGTTTGCGGTCTACGTCCTCCATGCGGAGAAGTACCACCCAATCGTCCGGGCCACCGTGCTCAACGGGTTCCTCAGCTACGTCTTCTACGCGGGCGCGCTGACCCTGGACCTGGGACGCCCCTGGCACATCATCAACCCGATCATCGGGAACAAGTTCGGTTACAACTCGATCCTCTTCCTCGTTGCGTGGCACTTCCTGCTCTACATGATCAGCGAAGCCATCGAGTTCTCGCCGGTGGTGGCCGAATGGCTCGACCTGGAAAAGGCCCGCCGAATTCTCAACAAGATGACCCTGGGCGTCGTCATCTTCGGGGTCACGCTGTCCTCCCTGCACCAGTCCGGTCTCGGGGCCCTCTTCCTCTTCTCAAAGCCCAAGCTCCACCCCCTGTGGTACACGGAGTTCCTGCCGGTCCTCTTCCTGATCTCCAGCATCTTCGCCGGCATATCCATGATCATCTTCGAGGGCACCATCAGCCACAAGGTTTTCGCCGACCGGATCGATCCGTCGAGCCACCATTCATACGAGGACATCGTCTTCGGCCTGGCCAAGGGCGCCGCCATCACCATGTACGTCTACCTCTTCGTCAAGTTCGTCATCTTCGTCCACGGGCAACACTGGAGCTACCTGGGCACCAAGTGGGGCGCCTGGTTCCTGGTGGAGGTTCTGATCTTCACCCTGGTGCCCTGCGCCTTCTTCACCCACGGCTACCGGCAGCGGCGCCTCGGCCTGATCCGGGTGGCGGCGGTGATGACCCTGGTGGGCATCGTTCTCAACCGCCTCAACGTCAGCATGATCGCCTTCAACTGGAACAACCCGGCGCACTACATTCCTTCGGTGTGGGAGGTCTGGATCACCCTGATGGTCGTGTTCACCGAGATCTGGGTGTTCCGCTGGGCGGTCAACCGCATGCCCGTGCTCAGCGCCAAGCCCGCCGCGAGCCGGCACTGAGGGGAGGGACCATGGAGTACTACCACTACGTCAACATATTCGAGACCAAGGGGCTCGAATACATTCTGGTTATCTGTTTTCTGATTACCTTCGTCATCTTTGTGCGGCGGCTCAACATGCCGCCAAAGGGTGCAACCGGCGGCCCGCCGGGCGCCCTCGCGGGCGGCAAGGTCATCGTCGTGCCGGAAGAGCCGCAAAGGGATAACCACGGAGAACCCTCGGCGAAACGGACAACCGAGATCGGAGAGTCTCGGCCACCGGGCTCCCCCAATTCCTGACGCCGTGTGCGCCTCTCGGGCTCCGGGACTCCGACCCTCTGCATGAAAGGCCAGGAATCCTCAGGGGAGCGAAAGACAATTGAAACAGCACTCCGGGACCGGATCACCCCCCGGGACGGTGCGGGAAACTGGGTGTCCGCCAACCGCTGGAATCCGGATGTCCGTTGACAGGTGTGGGAAACTCGATGCGGACCACCGAACACGCGGCGTCGTACCGGAGCAGCCGCACCTGCCGGAGCGAGGCGGAGGCCACAGGAGCGGGGTGGCCGGGATCATCTCAGAACGGCATGCCGAAGGCGAACCACCACTGGCCGGCGGACTCCCCGGGCCGCCGGTTGATCTTGTGGGCGTACTCCAGGCGGATGGGACCGGCAGGCGTGTCCAGGCGGAGGCCCAGGCCCACGCCCCAGCGCATGTCGCCCCACCGGATCCGGGATGGCTCGGACCAGACGTTGCCGCCATCGCTGAACAGGACGGCGGAGACGGGCCCCTTGATCTTCCGCCGGTACTCCAGGTTGATCAGGACCAGGGCGTTGCCGCCGGTGGGGCTGCCGTTCCTGTTGATGGTCTGACCGGGAATGCCGAGCTTGTCCAGGCCGAAGGCCCTGTGGGAGGCGCTGCCTCCGGCGAAGAAGCGGACACTGACGGGAACCTGGAAGTTGGGAAACCCGGAGGGCGGCGCTGCAACGGGACGCATCAGGCCCAGACGGAGGCCGCCCGCGAAGGTGCCGGCGAGCGCGTGGGCGTAGACGCTGAAGTTGCCAAACCCCTTGATGTACCTGGAATCGGCGCTGAAGAGCGGAAAGGCGTACTGAACGGAGAGCGAGGCGAACATCCCGTGCGTTGGGGAAAAGGGGTCGTCCCGCAGATCCCATTCGACGACGGGCATGATGGAGGAGATCTTGGCCTCCTGGTTCTCGCGTCCGATTTCGGAGATGACGTCCTCCGGTCCTTCGGGCCGGACCAGCTGGTACTGGTACCGGCCCCAGACCCGGAAGGGGCGGCGCTGGTGGAACCCGATGTCGACGAAGAGGCCCCGTCGGCGCTGGCGGTAGGATGTGTACCGCTCGAAGGTCCGGAAGAACGTCAGCGAACCGGGGACGTGGATGTAGGGAAGGGCCGCCTCGCGGAAGGTCACACGGTACCGTTGTTCCCGCGAGGAGAGGCGCGTGTCGATGTTGATGGCGTGGGCCCCGCCGAAGAGGTTGAGGTGAGACCAGCCCAGGGAGATGTGGGCCTTGTTCTCCGTGTCCCAACCGAGACCCAGGGAGTACGAGCGCTGCAGGCCCTCGTCGCAGCGAACCACGTAGGCGCGTTCCGCGCGGCCCTCCTGGCCCGGTATCGGCACGATGTCCACGTGGCGGAAGATTCCCAGCTGGTAGAGCTTTCGCTGAGCGGTCAGGATGGTCTTCAAGGAGTACCGCGATCCGACCTTGAAGCCGGCGATCGTCAGAGTGCGGCGGACGACGGAGGGACGGGTTCGGGTCAGGCCGGAGATGGCGATCTCGCCGATGGTGACCTGGGTTCCCGGTGTGGCGACAAAGCGGAGGTGGACCTCGTGGTCCTCCTTGGTGGTCTTGGCGGTGACCGTGGCCTCGGGGTACCCGCTATCCCGCAACGCGGACTCCAGCAGCCGGCGCATGGGCTCGACCCTGGAAGGATCCCAGGCGCCGCCCTCATGGAGCGGCAGCCTGGTGGACTCGATCTCCGCGGCGGCATCAACGGGGAAGCCCACCAAGCGCAGATCGCGGATCATCCAGAACGGACCCGCCTTGAGGGGAAACTCCACGCGGACCTTGCCGTCCTCGATGGGAACGATCTCCGGAGCGCCCACCGTGGCCTCGGCGTACCCCTTGCTCTTGAGGAGCTCTTCAAGCGCCGTCCGGTCACCGTGCAACGTCTCGTCGTCGGCCTTCTGCCGGAGGAGCCCTCCGACCTTGCCCTTGTGGATGCGAATCACCTTCCGGAGCTTGTGAGGCCGCAAGGGAACGGCACCCTTGAATTGGACGGCCTCGACCCTGGAGCGGGGCCCGGGCTCCACATGGAGGCTGAACCTCCGTGGCTCGGTATCCCGGTCGAGGGTCGCTGTCACGCGCGCCATGAGGTATCCCCGGCGTTGCAGCCGCTGGCGAATCCAGTCGGTGGTCAGACTCAGCTGAGCCGGATGCAGCGGCATGGGCTCCGGCCCCTTGAAGAGGACCTTGAGGACCATGCTCCGGGTCGGATCGTCGTCGGGGACAGTGTGGAGCTCGAGGGCGTAGCGGGGGCCGGTCTGCGTGACGATGGTGATGCGGAACCCATTGGCCTGCCGGTGTTTTTCGATGTCGACGACCTCACCCTCCCAGTAGCCCAGCTCCCGCAGCCTGGCCTCCACGCGGTCCCGTGCCCGGTCGAGGCGCGTGATGGCAAGGCGTGATCCCGGCTCGAGGTTCGAGGCCTTGACCAGCTCGTTCTCCACGGCTCCGGCCCCGGACACCACGACCTCGCTGATTCTGGCAACGGCGTGGCGGCGGACGGAAATGGTGAGCTCGACCGTGTTGTCCTGCCGGTTGTAGACGGCGTTGGGCTCGACAACGGCGTCCAGGTAGCCACGGTCTTCCAGCTCTCGCGTGACCCGCCGGACGCTGGCCTCCACGGCTGCCTCCGAGAACGGATCTCCCTTGTGAAGGTGGAGCCAGGAGAGGATGCGGCTCCGCCACAGGAGGCTGGCCCCACGGAGCCGGAGCCTGGAAATGCGGGGCCGGAAGCTGACCTTGACGGTGAGGTCCAGCCGCCCCGGACCGGCGGGCTCCGCCAGCACCTCGAGGCCTTCCACCTCCCCGGCCGCGTAGAGAGCACGGATGCCCTGCCGGAGCCGCCGCCGGTTCAGGGCCTTTCCCTCGGCCAGGCCGAGAACCCGGGTCAGGTCGGTATTCCGGAGGGGCGTGTCGGAGACGATCCGAACATGGCGCACGATCGCAGGGCCGGCATGGGCGGCCGGCGCCGCCGGCGCCGGCAGGAGGGCCAGAAGGAGCAGGAGCGCCATCCGCCGCATCAGTACCGCTTCCGAAGGCGCAGGTCGATGTTCCAGCTGCCGTCCCGTTGACGGGTCAGCTCCAGGTACACCTGGGGTGCCAGGATCCAGCGGCTGAAGAACAGCTCCTCGCGGTTGGAACCGAGGTTGGACTCGATGGCGATGGTCCAGGAGGGGGTCAGCTGCTTGACCAGGGTCACGCGGGCCGTCGGGCTTCCGGCATCGCTCTGGGCGAAGGGATCGATCCGCACCTGGTCGACGGCGAGGAGGGAGCGCGCCCTCTGGTCGAGAACCTCGCCCAGCGAGGTGGAGAGGATACTGGAAGCGAGGTTGCCGCTGGAAGTGCTGGAGGTTTCGGAGGAGCGGTGGCCGGTGGCGAGCAGGGCGATGATCTCCTCCTGGGAGAGGGGTGGATCGGACGCGAAGGTGGGGATGATGCGGTCCCCGGTCCCGGAGAGGTTCACCCACACTTCGTAGACATCGACCCGGGCGCGAAGGCGCAGGTCGATGTTGGGAACGATCCGCGTGGGATCGGAGAAGGTGATCAACCCGGAGTCGATATCGTAGCGGACGCCCTGGAAGGTGAACTCGCCGCCCTCGCTGAGCTCCACCTTGCCAACCAGGCCGGGTTCGGCCGGGGTCCCGGTGATGTGGAGAAAGACGGAGGTCTGGAACCGGAGAAAGGCGTTCCTGGCGTCGATGGCGCGATCCCCCTCGACCCGGATGTCCAGGCGCGGACGTGTGGCGGTCACGCCGCCCTTGGCCTTGGCAAACCAATCCATCAGGATGGAGGAGAGCTCGTCCTTGCGTTGCAAGAAGGTCCTGGCAATCTTCAGATCGCCGCCGAGGGTCAGGTCGTCGCCGGCACCGCGGAGCCACCAGTTGCCGTTGAGCCGCGGGCTGAGACCGGGGAGGATCTCGATCCTGCCGCGGGCGATGGTCCCGGAGAGGTCGAGGTCCGGCCCGGCGGCCGTCATGCGAACCCAGCCGGCGGCCCGGCCCTCGCCCCCCATGAGGCGGAAGGTGGAGCCGTCGAGCTCGATACCCTGGGGCGAGAGAAGGACCGTGCCCGCAATGCTGGAAAAAACGATGCTGGAGCCCGGGAGCCGGAAGGAGCCGTCCTGGATCTCGGCGATACCGTCGAAACGGGGTTGCTTCAGGGAGCCGGAGATCTCGCCGACGAGCTGCACCTTGCCGGCGGTTTCCCACCGGGGAGCGACCAGCCGGAAGAGGCGCGCGCTGGCGGTTCCGGAGACGTTGCCCGCCAGGATTCCGTTCTCCTTCAGCTTGAGCCGCGCGAAGAGCTCGTCGCCCTGCGCGGTCTTCAGCCAGAGACCGGGCGTGGAGAACGACCGCCCCGCCAGGTGAAACTGCGCGGGTCGCACCAGGTGACCGGTGGTGTCGCCGATGATCAGGTCCACCCGGTCGACGACACCGTCCACCGTGGTAACACCCTCGTGGGGAATCCGGATCTTCAGGGAGGCGTGGGCCGATCCGTCGAAGGCCTCTCCCCGGGCCTCGAGCAGGCGCTTGTTGAGCTCGGCCAGCGAGCTGACCTCCACGGAGGCCTCGCCGCGGAGACCGCCGCCGGCCATGTCGCCCAGGTGAACCTTTGCGGTTCCGATTCCCTCGAGCTCGAGCTGTCCTGCGACGGCCCGTTTCTCGATGCGGGCCGTGAGCCGCGCCAGTGGAGAGTCCAGGGCGAGCGTTCCCTGAAAGACGTCGTCCAGCGGCCACGTGAACCGGAGACGGCCACCGACCGATGGTCCCAGCATGTGGACGGCCACGGTCCCCAGGTGCGCCGTGGGCAGCGTCTTCCATGCGAGATCCCCCGCGATGGTGCGCCGGCCAACCTCCCACCGCAGGCTGCCGCCGAATCCGCCGGCCAGTCGAAGCCCCTGCAGGGCGAAGACACCGCCGTCCAGGGTCAGGTTGGCCGAGCCGTCTCCGAGGGGGACCGGTCCGGCCTGGACCCCGAGGAAACCCAGGGCCCAGGAGCCGTGCGGGCTGGCGATGGGCCCGCGGAGGTGTCCCACGAAGGAGGCCATCCCCCCGGCATCGGGGTACCCCAGCTGGCGGCCCAGGGCAGAGAGGGGGAGGCGGCTCCCCGTCAGCTTGAGCTCGATCTGCCCGTCGTCGGGTACGCCGGCCCAGGCGAGCCGGCCCTCCACCCGGCCACCGCCGCGGCCCAGGAGGTAGGTGGCTTCCCGGATCCTGAACGCACCGTCACCGATCATGCCGGAGATCAGGACGTGGTCCAGCGTGAGGGGGGGGAAACGGAGGGGCCGGGCTTCGAGACGAATGCCCGCCTGGAGATCGTGCCAGGGCCCGGCCAGAGTCAGCTGGAGGCTGCCCTCTCCGCCGAGCTCCGGCGGCAGGACCGTGGTCCCCACCAGGGCGTTCGTCAGGGCTGCCAGCTCGGAGATCTGCGCCGGATCGGCGTTGATCGACCAGGCGGGCACCCAGGAGCCCATGGTCAGGGGTCCCTGCCAGGAAACCACCGAGTGCCCGATATGGAGCCCCTCGCCGGAGAAGCGGATCAGCCCGTCACGCTTCACATCGAGGTCCAGGTGCCCCTCGGCCGGAATGCCGCCGCCGGCGCGAGCCAGGTCGACCGAGGCATGGCCCGTGCCCGCCTTGACCCTCTGGCCGTTCCAGCTCAGGGAGGCTTCGATGGATCCCGAGGAGGCCACGCCGGTTTCGGGTACGTGGAGCCAACGGAGAAGGGCCGCGAGATCGATGCCTCGTCCGTGCAATACGGCGCTGTGCGGGAAGGGTGGTCCCAGCCGGTCCAGCCGGTAGACCCCGGAGATGGTTCCGCCGAAGAGCTGCGCCCGCCGCAGGGTTCCGTTGAGGCGGCCGTGGTCGAGATCGATCCGCCCGTCGACTCCCAGGGCCTCGAACCCCAGGAGGGAGAGACGGGGCGCCTGGAGATCGAGGCGCAGCCAGGGGATGGCGTTGGACTTGAGGTGGAGCGTGTACGCCACATCACCCTGCAGGAGGCCGTGAAGAACGAGGAAGTCGTCCAGGACCCCAAGGTCGACGTGTCCTCTCCCGTCGACGGTCAGGACGCCTCCCTGCCAGGACGCCGCTCCCGCCAGGGAAACCCCGGCCCCCCGGAGGTCCACGTGGGGAAAGTGAGCCCCGTGCCCGAGGTTGAACCGTGTCCGGACGGCGAGAACGAGTGGCTTGCTCCTGGGGAGCCGGACCGTCAGCTCGCGGATATCGAGGAAGCCGCGGGGGACACCCCCTCCCGTCGTCCAGCTCGCCCTCAGGCCGTCGGCTGTCAAGCTCAGGTGGCCGGGAAGCCCTGTTCCCTCGAAGTTGACGTCGCGGAGGTCCAGATGGCGGATGATTACCCGCAACCAGCGTCTGTGCCCGGTTCGGCGGGGCATCGTGTCGAAGCGTGTGACGACCCGTACCCCGCGGGCGGTCACCGAACCGAGGACCAGAGACCGCCGCGCCGGACGGAGCCCGAGGCCGCTGATCCCCAGCTTCTCGACGGACGCCGTGATCGATGGGCTCTCGATGGTCACTCCCCGGAGGTCGACCCGCGGCGGCAACAGGCCCCACTGGAGCTCCTGGACCTTGAAGGTGGCGCCGGTGGACGCCGTCAGGCGCTGAGAGATCCAACGGGCCGCGCGCCGGCGCACGCCCGCCCCGCGGAGAACCAGGAGGGCGACGGCGAGGAGGACCAGCACGAGGGCGACGGCTACCAGTGTGGCAATGGTCGTTCGCCTGAGATGCCGGTATCTCACCCCCCGCGTTCTCCCCACTTGAGCTTGCGATGGAGGATCTTGAAGAAGGAGCGGCGTTCGGCGGTGATCAGGTGCGCCGGGTCGTCGCATCGCCGGACCCGGACCAGGTCCTTGGGGCTGAGGGGGAAGCCCTCCTGCCCATCGAGGGTCAGGTAGACCTCCTCGGACAGGCTCTCCAGGCGGATGTCGACCACCGAGTCCAGCGGGAGAACGATGGGCCGGTTGGTCAGTGTGTGGGGACAGATGGGCGTAATGACCAGGTTTTCCAGGGTCGGGTAGAGAATCGGCCCGCCGGCGGAAAGGTTGTACGCCGTGGAACCCGTGGGGGTCGCGACGATCAGCCCGTCGGCGCGGAAGCGGCTGACGAAACGGTCGTCCACATGGACCGACAGGTGGACGATCCGAGCCAGGGCGGACTTGTTGATCACCGCATCGTTGAGGACGAAACGGTGCTTGACCTCCTGGCCCGGCGTCATGATCGTGACCTGGAACCTCTCCCGGATCTCGATCGCGACCCGTCCCTCCAGGGTCGCGTGGATCATGGGAAACAACGACTCGGCGGGGTGTTCCGTCAGGAAACCCAGGGTGCCCAGGTTGATCCCCAGGATCGGTGTGCCCTCGAGGCGGCCGCGGGTGACGGAGAGCAGAGTTCCGTCGCCGCCGAGAACGATCACGAGGTCCACGAGGGAGGCCAGCTCGCCGCGCTCGGGACCGTCGGGAGCGTCGATGACGGGCGAGGATTCGCGGTCGACCACCGCCTCCAGCCCGAGGCGGGCGAGCTCCACCAGAAGCTGGCGGCCCAGCTCGACCGCCTCCGTGTTGGAGCGTTTCAGAACCACACCGACGCGCCGGATTTCGCCGTTCATCACTGTCCATTCTACCCGATTGAGCGTCTTGAAGGTGAAGCGGCGATGGGGGGAGCAAGTGAAGTCGTTGACTTCAATGGGCGGTGCGCTAGGATGCCACCATGAGAGTGCGTGTTCTTGGGGTGCTGCTGGTTCTTCTGCCGGGGCTCGTCATGGCTCAGCAGAACGGCCAGCGGGCCTGGCAGCAGCGGTTGGACGTGGCCATACCGCTCCCGGTGCCCTCCGTGGCGGTGGACCCCGCCAACCCCTTCGCAGCGAAGGTGGACACGGCCCCCACGTTGCTGACCGCCATCCCGCCGGCCCGGATCCAGCTGGCCGGACGCGTCAAGGTCGCCGCCTACGTGGATTCCGGCGGCCAGTGCCACGGCGCGGTGCCGCTGGAGCTTCCCTTTCCCGGCATTACCCAGGATCTGATCAAGAGCCTGATGAAGACGCGCTTCGAGCCCGCCCGGGCCGCCGGCGCCCCGGTGCCAGCCTGGACGGTCCTCCAGCTGACCCTGGCTGGAAAGCTCAAGGCGAGCGCGGCCGTGGAACGGCACCTGGAGCTTCCGAGCCCAGCCAACCCTCCCCGGCCCCAGAACCCGGAGACGCTCTACCCGCCGGGCCGCCTGGCGGAGCTCCCGGCCACCGATCCCTCCACCCTGACAAGCTTCGCAACGCCAAAACGGCTGAAGGTCCGGATTTCGGGCCGGGAGGCCGAAACGGCGGTTCACGCCATGGTCCATGTGACGGAATCCGGCGCCTGTGACCGTTTCGTGCCCCTCGAAGTGGACGACGGGCTGGTGCCATGGCTCTCCGCCTACCTGGCCACCTGGAAGCTCAGGCCGGCCGAGCGCGACGGCAAGCCGGTGCCCTGTTGGATCGAGTACACGGGCCGGGTGCACCTGAAGATGGGCAGGTTGAGCTCGACGACGGTTCGCGTGCTGACCACCGAGCATTTCGATCCCAAGGCCTACGGCGGGGCCCAGTAGGCATTTCCCCGGCTCAGGTGCCGGCGCGGAGGATCTGCCGCTCCGGCCCGCGGCGGCGGGTGACCCGCTCCGAGTCGAGCCATTCGAGGACGGGAATGGCCAGCTTCCGGGTCAATCCGAACCGTTCCTTGAACTGGCCGACGGTGAAGGAATCCACGTCCCACGCGAGAACCGACCGGCGCACCTCGTCGAGGACGGCCGTGTGGATCAGGAAGCGGCCCTCGAGCCGGCGCAACCGGCCCCGCTGGAGCAGGTAGGTGCAGATCCCCTCGACGATGGCCGGACGCGCTCCCAGCCGTCCGGCGATCTCCCCCGGCGAGGGGGGCTCGAGCCCGGCGTCCCGGTAGATTCGTTCGACCTTCTGTGTCAGCTCCTTGCCCAGGTCGGTCATGTGCTCCCCGGAGCCGGCCGGGACCACCCGGCCCTGGACCAGCTCGAGCACCCCACGCCGGCGGAGCTCCTCCAGGTAGACGTCGGCCAGCGGCAGGGCGGGCCGGGGCAGGATCGCCGCCGCGAAGTCACGGGCGGGGATCCCCGCCGAGACCTCCTCGGCCGCGAGCCGCCGCCGCAGCTCCTCCGCGGCGCAGCGGGCCAGCTCGTCGAGACGGTTCGCGGCCAGGAACCGCGGGGGCCGCGTGGCGAGGGTCCTGACAGCTCCCTCCTGGAGCAACCGTCCCAGGGGGGCCTCGATGGCTTCCGGGAGGACGCCCAACCGTCCGGCCAGCTCCTCCGCCGCCGGTGCGGCCAGGCCGGCACGCTCGATCCAGTGGGCCAGGAGCCTGGGCCACTCGGTCTGCCGGACCGGTGGCAGCTGGGCCAGCCGTGCAGCCTCCCGCCGCTTGAGACGGGGGAGCCGGGTGTCCAGGACGACGCCGCCTCCGAAGGTGTTGACCGGCGCGGGCCGGCGGAGGATGACCCGGTCGCCCGGAAAGAGCAGCACCTCCGCGGCCAGGCCGAGCTGGGCCACTGCCGTTTCGCCGGGGGCCAGCGGCCTGGCGGCCAG
>JAADFK010000182.1:0-378 GCA_013152925.1 Acidobacteriota bacterium
TCGGCGGCCGTGGAGCTCTATACTGGGGACCATGACGACGAAGCACCGGCGCCACGCCGGAACCGGAAACGGCGCCCAGGCACTGGAGCGGCTGACGAAGCTCAACGGGGTTCTCGAGGACGCCCGGACCATGCTGATCGTCATGCAGAACAACCCGGATCCCGATGCCATCGCGGCGGCCGCCGCCTTGCGGGAAATCGCCAACGAGCTGCACGGCATTCCCTGCTCCCTGGCCCATGGGGGCACCATCGGGCGCGCCGAGAACGTCGCGCTCGTCCGGTACCTCGGCCTCAATCCACGACCCATCGAAGACGTGGATGTGGAGCGTTTCGACCGGGTGGCCATGGTGGACGCCCAGCCCGGGGCCGGAAACGTGTC
>JAADFK010000182.1:516-17116 GCA_013152925.1 Acidobacteriota bacterium
CATCGAGCCGTCCCTGGCCACGGCCCTGGTGTACGGCATCCGTTCGGACACTCAGGATCTCGGGCGGGAGAGCACCCGCGCCGACGTCCAGGCCTTCCTGGCGCTCTATCCCAAGGCCAACGCTCGAGCCCTCGGGAGGATCGTCGCTGCGCCGTTGCCGCGGGCCTATTTCGCGCAGCTCCGCACCGTCCTCGACCGGGCGGTCGTGTACGGCCACAGCATCGTCTCCTCCCTCGGGCCGCTCGAGACGCCCGAGATGATCGCCGAATCGGCCGACCTGTTGCTCCGGGTCGAGGGTGTGGACTGGGTGTTCTGCTACGGGCTGGTCCACGGCTGGCTCCACGCCAGCATCCGATCCTCCGAGCGGGGCGCCAACGCCGGCGCCGTCGCCCGCAGGGTGGCCGGCCGGCGGGGCTTCGGCGGGGGACACCAGGCGCTGGCCGCCGCGCAGATCCCACTCCGGCCCGACGAGGTCGCCGACCCCCACAAGCTCGAAGTGGTGGAGGCCCGCATCACCCGGAGCTTCCTCCGGGCGACGGGAACAGCCGGCGTTCCCGGCGTTCTTCTGTGCGCGCAGGATCCCGGCGAAGGAAGCTCACACGACGCCGGATAGCGGGGCCGCTGGCAGCTCGATGGTGACTTCGAGACCTCCGCCGGGGTGGTTGCGGGCCGAGATCCTGCCGCCGTGCCCCTCCACCGCGCGCCGGGCGATGGCCAGACCCAGTCCCATTCCGCCGGCGCCACGCTCCCGGGCGCTCTCCACCCTGTAGAAGGGCTCGAACAACCTGGACACGTGATCCTCCGGAACGCCGGGACCGTGATCCCGCACGGTCACCGCGAGCTCTTCATCGCTGCAGCGCAGGCCGATGTCCACCGTGCTGTCCGGAGAGGTGAAGCGCACCGCGTTGCGCACCACGTTCTCCACCGCGGAACGCAGCACGTCGGGATCCCCCTGGATCACGGCGTTACACGCGGCCTGCACTCTCACCTGGACGCCCCGCCCGGCGCCCTCGAACCCCGCGTCGGCGGCGACCTGTTCCAGGAGCTTCCTCAGGTCCACCGGCTCCCGCCGCTGCGGAGACTTCCCCTCGAGCCGGGTCAGGGCCAGGAGCCGTCCGATCAGCTCGTTGAGCCGGTCGGCCTCCCGCTGGATCCGGTCCAGGAACTCCTCGACACCGGCCCGGTCGCCATCCCTCGCCAGCTCCAGGGCCACGTTGAGCCGCGTCAACGGCGACCGCAGCTCGTGGGAAACGTCCCTGAGAAGCCGTTCCCTGGATTCCACCATCTCCTGCAGCCGTCCGGCCATGCGATCGAAACCGCGAGCCAGGTCGCCGATCTCGTCGTGGCGCGCCCCGACCGACGCCCCGACGCGAACCTCGAGGTTGCCGGAGGCCAGGGCCTCGGTGGCGGCACGAAGCCGCCGTACGGGCGCCGTCAGGTAGCGGGCCAGCGCCCAGCACAGGGCCGTTGCGATCAGCAGGACCATCAGGAGGCGAATCCCCAGAGCACGGGCGCCCACCAGCCGCGCCAGGGGCGGGCGCGCCGGCAGCGCCAGGACCGCGACGAGCGGCTGAGCCCGGGCTGCGCGCAGCGGGTGGGCCACCAGGATCCGGCCCTGCCATCTGGTGAAACGAGGAGGCCTGAAGCGGCCGCGCCGCATCCTCTGGCGGGCCTCCCGCCGTGCCGCCGCCAGCCTCTTCACGACCTCGGGCGGGCCGATTCCCGGATGGGCCAGATCACCGCCGCCGGGACCGAAGACCCACACGTCGATCTTCTCCTCCTTCCGAAGCCGTTCCGCCGCGGCGGGCAACGCGCCGACGCCGCCACCTTCCACGGCCGACTCCAGGGAACGGATCGACAGCCGGATCGTGGATCCGATCCGCTGCCGCCAGCTGAGCTCCAAGCCATGGTTCGCGGCCCACATGGAAGTCAGGACACCGGCGGCCCCAACCAGGAAAAGCCCCGCCCAGAACCAGAGGAAAATCTTGAAGAACAGGTTCCGCATACGGCCTCACACGCCACGGGCCCGGACGGTCAACACGTAACCCCGAGCCCGGACGGTCTTGATCCGATCCCCGCCGTCCGGCCGGGGGCCCAGCTTCCGGCGCAGGTTGCTGACGTGAACGTCCAGGCTCCGGTCAAAGGGGTTGGGGCGGCGCTCGAGCACGCGGCGGGAGAGCTCCTCCCGGGTCACCACCGTGCCGGCGTTCGCGGCCAGGAGCTCGAGGAGGGAGAACTCCGTTCCGGTCAGCCGCACGGGTTTCCCGCCAACGAAGACGGCGCGTGCCCCCAGGTCGAGCTCCAGGTCCTCCACCCGCAGCAGACCTCCCGGCGCCACACCGCCCGCCGTGGAGCCCGTCCGCCGGAGCACGGCCCGCAGCCGTGCCGCCAGCTCCCTGGGGTTGAAGGGCTTTGGAAGGTAGTCGTCGGCACCGATCTCGAGACCGACGATCCGGTCCACATCGTCTCCACGCGCCGTCAGCATGATCACCGGGATCTTCGAGCGGGCCCGGATCCTCCGGAGCACCTCGAAGCCGTCGAGGCCGGGAAGCATGACATCCAGCACAACCGCATCGGCTCCTCCGCCGAGTGCTTCCCTCACCCCGGACTCGCCCTCGTGAACGCTGCCGACCTCGAAGCCCTCACTCCCGAGGTACCGCTCCAGCAGCTCACAGAGCTCCACGTCGTCATCAACGACCAAGACGCGATGTTTCCCGTCCATCCCCTCGATCCTACACCGCCGAAACCCCGTCGGGCGGCCACAACGGTCCATCGCCGGTTCCTCTTGACGGTTCTTAACGAAACCTAGGCATTCTTCGGCCACACCGGTCATCTCTCAAGACATCCCCGACGTAGATTGGGGTGTACGAACAACGTCCCTTCCCGGGGACACGACCACGGAGGTGACACATGAAACGAACCGCATTGATCGCAACCCTGATCCTCTCGCTGGTAGCCGGCGCCGGCACGGTCTTCGCCTGGGGCGGCCACGGCGGCCACGGACCGGCCATGGGGGGCCACGGAGGGCCCGGAGCTTTCCTGCGTGGCATGATGCGCGTGATGCACCGCCTCGACCTGTCCGACCAGCAGCGCGATCAGATCCGTGGGATCCTCCAGGATGCCCGGAGTCAGATCCAACCCCATCGGGAAGCCCTGCAAGCGGGCCGGGAGCAGATGCGCGCCCTCGATCCTTCCTCCTTCGACGAGACGGCCGTCCGCACCATCGCTCAGAAGCAGGCCAAGGAGCTCGAAGAGATCATGGTCATCGGCCAGAAAGTCCGCTCCCAGGTCTGGGCCGTCCTCACTCCCGAGCAACGGGAAGAGGCCAAGCAGATCCGGACCGAGATGGAGCAGCGCCGCGAGCGCTTCCGCGAGTGCATGGAGAGCTCGGGCGGGCCAGGCCGCGGCGCCGGCACGTCCTTGGCGAGGTAGCCCCGGCCCGATCGAGACCACAACCCCGCCGCCGGCCAGTCGCCGCGGCGGGGTCGTCCTGTCATGCCCGGGCCCAACGCGCGCGCAGGCTGCAACCCACCGTTCACATGGGCTACTGCATCAACTGCGCAAACTTCGGCGGCGTCTGGCTGTCCTCGGCCAGGAAGACGTGGCAGGTGTCGCAGTCCTGAGGGATCGTATGGCGGCCGTCCGCCGTGGACATCTCATCGTCGTGGCACCGCCAGCAACCCGGGAAGTCCTCGTGCCCGATGTTGTTTGGGTGGGTCTTCCAGTCGGTCTTCATCTCGGGGAAGAAGGTGCGGCCGTACACCTCGGCGGCCCAGCTTGCGGCCCGGTCGATGAGGTCCTTCTTCGTGGCCCACATCTGTGGATACTGGGTCTTGTAGTAGCTCACGATCCCTTGCTGCACCGAGGCGACACCTCCGTCATGCGACGGGTAGTCTGCCGTCACGATCTTCAGGGCGACCTTCTTGAAATAGGGGAGGGCCTGGATCTCCGGGTGGTTCATCAAGACATCGTCCAGCGCGTAATCGGGGTTCTCGAAAAGGTGGGTTGGACGATTGTGACAGTCGATACAGTCCATCACCCTGGCCTTGGCCTCCAGCTGGTCCAGGGGGGGGAGCTTGGTTCCCTTCCTCGAGTATCTCCTGACCTCGCCGCTGGGCATCGTCAGCTCGACCCAGGCGATCTTCTGCCGCCGCTTGTCCGACGCCACGTAGCGGATCTTGTTGTCCGAGTAGATGTGCCACCAGTGAATCCCGCCGTGACGCCCCAGGTCGAGGCTCCCCCCGCCGGTCTTGATCAGCATGGCGGTGAAGGACGGTGTGTTGGCCTCGTCCTCGGAAAACCGCGCGAAGACCTTGAGCTTGTCGCCGTGGTGCTTGATGGGCCAGTGGCACTGCTCACAGGTCTGGCGTGCCGGACGCAGGTTGTGGATCGGCGTCTCGATGGGGCGGTCATACGTACCCCAGGCGGTCTTCCACACCTGGCGCAGACCATCCACCTTGGAGCGGACGAACCACGAGGCACCCGGGCCGATGTGACACTGCACGCAGCGCACCCGGGAGTGGGGGGACTCCTGGTACGCGGTGTATTCGGGCTGCATCACCGTGTGGCAGGTGGTGCCACAGAACTTGACCGTATCCATCTCCTCGACCGCCAGGTATGAGGTCGAGCCGAGGAGAATGGCGTTGAAGGCGGTCAGCGCCAGCACGGTGAAACCGATCCGCCGGAGGTGCGGATCGTTGAAATCCAGCCTGGGATACCGTGCCATGTCGGCTTCCGAGGTGCCCTCGGCGATCAGCTGCCTCCGGCGGCGCCACATTCCCACCGGGATGATCAGCAAGCCGACCACGAAGACGGCCGGCAGGACCAGAAAGGCGAAGATGCCGATGTAGGGATTGTGGAACCCTCCGGCCAGCCCCGCGAGCATGAAGATGATGATCGTCAGTGCCGCCACCGTCGCAATGACGATGCCGGTCAAGGTGATGCCATTGTTGGCGTAGTTGAAGAGACGTCCCAACGTCCCGGAACGGACTTTCTCGGATCGAGCCATCCTTCTCCCCCTTCCCGGCTCAAGGCTCCAGTCGAAGACGGAGCTTGGCCGGCGGCGCCCCGAATCCTACTGGTACCTGCCCAAATGTTCAACTCACCAGTCGACGCCGTGTCCCCGAAACCCGGGGACAGCAGCCCAAGCCGGCACCAGGACGTGGCCGGACTGGGTCAACGGCGAGCCGGCCGGGCTCATCGAAGCTCGGAGCGATCCTCCCACAGGGGCCGGCCGTGAAGCTCCCGGTCCAGCTCGTCGGTGAGCCGGTCGATGGCCTGTCCGACCTGGAGAGCCACCTCCTTGTCGCTGAGGTCGTCCGCCACCATCACCGGCGACCCGACGCCCAGGATCATCCGCGAAAACGGCGGCGCGAGGACCATGCGATCCCAGGATCGGAGCATCCAGTAGGGCCTGGACGAGAAGCTCGCCGGGAGGATCGGGACCCCGAAGCGCCGGGCCAGGGTGACGATCCCAAGCTTGACCTCCCGCGCGGGGCCCTTCGGGCCATCCACGGTCAGCCCCGCCCGGCACACCTCACCACTCTCGACCATCTTGAACAATCTGAGCAACGCCTTCTGGCCCCCGCGGGTGCTGGACCCGCGAACGATCCGGACGTTCATGGCCTCGAAGGCACGCGCCGCCACCTCGCCGTCCGGCGACTGCGAGGCCATGCTGGCGACACAAAACTTGCCGCCTCCAAAGGCCCCCGAGAGCAGGCGGCCGTGCCACATGGCGAGGACAGCGCGCGGATGCTCCTCCAGAATGTCGATACCCCTGTACTCCAGGCGAACCGTCCACTTCCAGACGCGAAGCACCTGTCCCAGGACCGAACCGGCGAGCTTGTACCGCCACACGCGGCGATTGTACCTGGATCAGCCCCCTCTCCAGCCGCACATCTCTCCATCACGTCATCACGTGGACCACATCCCCAACCTGGAGGATGCCCCTCCCCTCGTGGATCAGGTTCTGCCCGAAGAGAACCTTGTTTCCGAAGCGCCGGTAGGCCGCCAGCGTTCGAAGCGGCTCCTCGCCGCGGCGGCCCGTGGCCGGATCCACCGTGGTGATGACGCAGCGGGCGCACGGCTTGGCCACCCGGAGCCCCACGCCGGCGATCTCCAGCCGTCTCCACGCATCCTCGGCGAAGGGCCCGCAGCCGTCGACCTCCAGGTTGGGCCGGAAACGCTCCATGCCGACGGGTTCGTCAAGCCGCGCGTTGAGGTCCTCCAGGGAGGCCCGGGAGATCAGCAGGAGGGGGAAACCATCGGCAAAGCCCACCCGGTCGCCGGGCCTGGCATAGCGCGGATCCACCGGCCGGACCTCCTCCGGCGGCATGCGGACGAGCGTCACAGCCTCCCCGAGCAGCGCACCAAGCCACGCCGACGCCGCCGGACCCTCGGAAAGCCCCCGGCACCGGTCCCGCCAGATGTCGACCTCAACGGCTTGTCCAGGCCGGGGCCCCAGGGGAATCTCCAGCGGCTCCCGGCCCGGGGCCGTCAGGAACATTCGATCGCCCTCGAGCACCGGGCGGATCAAGGCCATCTCAGGATGGGCACGCTGGCTCACGAACCGTCCACGGGCATCGGCGACCATCCACTCGCGATCGTGGAGCGGCCCCCGTTCACCGAGCTCCATGGAAGCCACGGCGATCCCCGCGCAGGACTTGACCGGATAGATCCACAATCTGCTGATTCTCACCGGCCCATCGTGGTACATCATCCTCACGACCTCTCCCCCTGGCCCCGCTCTTGCCCCGGCGGCCCCACGTTCCACACGGGGAATTCCGCTGCGGGGTCCTCTGTTGATCCGGACACGGGGGTGGTCCGCAGGACCGAAAGTCCCCAACCGGCGTCATTGGTGAGCTTGCCACCTTCGCCGGCTCACGTCCAGGTTTCTCGATGGGGGCTTGCTATGATGGCCGGGGTTCCCGGGAGGAACCGGAAACATGGGAGGTCAGCAGATGATCACAGTCACCGACGAGGCCCAGCAGAAGGTTCTCGAGTTCATCAAACAGACCACGGAGCCCTGCCAGGGCCTCCGCATCCGGGCCCGCAAGCTCGGCCATCACACCTTCGCCTACGATCTGACACTGGTCCTCGAGAGCGAGGATACCGGGGGAGACGTGGTGACGGAGCTCGAGCACATCAAGGTTTTCGTCGATCCGCAGAGCGCCGAATACCTCGAGGGAACGACCATCGAGTTCGTCACCGACGAGCGCGGCTCGGGCTTCAAGATCGACAACCCCCAGGCCAAGGTCAGGTGGGACGACCCGATCTCCCAGAAGGTCCAGGACGTCCTCGACGAGAAGGTCGCCCCGGCCTTGGCCTCCCACGGCGGTTGGGTCGAGCTTGTCCAGGTGGACGGCGACACGGCCGTGGTCCAGCTGGGCGGCGGCTGCCAGGGCTGCGGCATGGCCCAGGTGACCCTGACCGACGGTATCCAGAAGGCCATCCTCGACGCCGTCCCCGAGATCAAGCGCGTCGCCGACGCCACCGACCACGCCGGCGGAGAGAACCCCTACTTCACCGGCTGACCGCATCGCCGGCCCCGGCCAGGTCACAACCCGGCGCCAAACGACCCGCTCCCACCCCGGGGGCCCGGGTCTGCCGGGAGCATCGCGCCCCTCATCGCCGGGGTGCACGTACGAGAAAAGAGCGCCTCGCGCCAAGAACAACAACAGCAACCCGAGCGAGCAGAACGCCCCCCCCATTCCTGTCATCCCGAGCGAGCAGAATGCCCCCCTATTCCTGTCATCCCGAGCGAGCAGAATGCCCCCCTATTCCTGTCATCCCGAGCGAGCGGAGCGAGTCGAGGGATCTCCCGGGCATGAAGCCACGGCGGGCTGCGGGGCAGAGAGTGGGTGGAGTTGGCGGGAGATTCCTCCACTCCGCGCCCCTGCGGGCCGCTCCGGTCGGAATGACAGGGGGGGTGCCCCTGCGGGCCGCTCCGGTCGGAATGACAGGGGAGGGTGCCCCTGCGGGCCGCTCCGGTCGGAATGACAGGGGGGGTGCCCCTGCGGGCCGCTCCGGTCGGAACGACAGGGGAGGGTGCCCCTGCGGACCGCTCCGGCCGGAACGACAGGGGAGGGTGCCCCTGCGGACCGCTCCGGCCGGAATGACAGGGGGGGGTGCCCCTCCGGGCCGCTCCCCCATTCCTGTCATCCCGAGCGAGCGAAGCGAGTCGAGGGATCTCCCGGGCATGGAGCCACGGGGGGCTGCGGGGCAGGGGCTGGGAGGAGGTGTCGGGAGACCACGACCTGCCGGGAAAGCCCCCGCCCCCCAACCGCCGGGGCACAAGAAAGAAGAGTGCCTCGCGATCGAAGGAGGCCTTGTGTCCTGGATTTGGCGCCTTCACTGTCCCCGCGGTCGCCAGCCCGCTCGGAGACCCCCTCCCGGGGTGCCCTCAGCCGGTGCCGCGAAGCGCGGCCACGGCCTCGTCCTCGTCCTCGTAAACCTCGAGGAGGGGGAGGATCTGGCTGAGGTGAAGGGTATGGCGAACCCGGTCTCCCGGACGGAGGATGGCGACGCGGACGCCCAGCTTCCGGCCCCGCTTCCAGCCGGCCACGAGCTCGCCGATTCCCGAGCTGTCCATACGGCGGACCTGCTCGAAGTTGACGAGGATGGCGTCCGCGGCGCCATCAAAGAGCTCCTCCAGCTTGGTCCTCAGATCCAGGTCCCCGTCCCCGGCCACCAGCCGGCCTTCCAGATCGAGAATAACGACGTTTTCCTTGGATCGGGTCGCGATACGCATACTTCATTGTACGCCGACCCTGTCCAAGATGTATCACCCTCCCGCCAGGATCTTCCGCGATGGAATCCTCCCACCACGCCCCCCGCGTACCCATCCCCTCCCAACTCCGGCCACGGCCTCGAGGTAACCCGACAGGGCCGCCTCGGCGAAACGGGTGGCAGGCGTGCTGAAGAGCCGGATCCCGCTGGCGCGCAGGGCCCTGGCCATGCGGCGGTTGGCCAGGAGAATCTCGAGGGCCGAGGCCTTGGCGAAGGCCTCTTCCTCGGAGCGGGGAGCGCCGAGGGCCAGGCGTTCCAGCTCGGGGTCCTCAAGGTTGGCCAGCACGACGCGGTGACGCCGTTGGACGCGCCCGAGCGCCTCGCGCAGGAGGCCAACGGCCGCCAGGTCGGCCAGGGAGGTCAGAAAGAGCACCACACCGCGCCGGCGTTCGGATTCGAGCATCCGCTCGACGGCCAGGTCGTAGGCCGGCTCGGCGAGCCGCGCCTCGAGGTCGTAGAGCCTCTGGAAGGCCGTCCGGACGCTGTTCGCCCCTCCACGCACGCGGACCACGCGTTCCACGCGGTCGCTGAACGCAAGAAGCGTGACACGATCCTGCCGGGCGGCTGCGACCCGGATGATGACCAGTGCTGCCGCGATGGCCTCGTCCAGCTTGCTGGTGATCACGCCGGACGGCGCCGCCATGGCGCGGCCGCAGTCGAGGAGAATGGTCAGGTTGGCGCCACGTTCCCAGGTATCCTCCCGGACGATGGGCCGGCCGTGCCGGGCCGTGGCTTTCCAGTGGATCTTGCGGACCGGGTCACCCGGCAGGTACTCCCTGAGGGCGTAGGGCTCGGTGCCCTCGCCGTGACGCCGCCACGGCAGCTGTCCCATCTGGTGACGCTGCGCCAGATGCAAGATCCGGCCCACGGGACCGCCCCAGCGGATCCTCGGAAACACCCGCTGCACCTCACCGCCGGCGACGTCCCGTTGTGCCCAGGCCAGCCCCAAGGGGCCGAGGATCCGGACGGTCAGCGGCAGGAGCCGGTGCTCGCCCCGCCGCCTCGGCGTGACCGGAACCCTCCACACGATCCGTGATCCGCCCGCCACCACCAGCTCCGTCCTCGGCGGCGTCGCGGCCAGCGCGGGATGGAGGCCATCCCTCAGACGAAGCAGCACCGTACGGGCGCCGCCGTTTTCGATGGTGATGGCGAGCTCCGCCTCCCCACCCTGGCTGAGCAGCGGGGGCCATTGGCGGCGGATCACCAGGGGTGCACGCAGGGCCCTCCGGAAGTCGAGAAATGCCAGCGCCAGAAACACCAGGTCGGCGCCGGCGGCCACGGCCGCCATCCACGGCGCGACCACCGCCGCCACCACGAGAACGGTGATGACGCCGAGGACCAGGAAGAGACGGCGCGATGGGATCAATGAGGGACCTCCACCGTTTCTGCCACATCGTGCAGCAGGCCGGATGTGGTCACCCCTTCGAGCTCGGATTCCGGTTCCAGGAGGACCCGGTGCGCCCAGCAGGGGCCGAGGGCGGCCTTGACATCGTCGGGGAGGACGAAGGTCCGGCCCCCGAGAAGGGCCACGGCGCGGCTGGTTTCCATCAGGGCCAACAGGGCCCGGGGACTGACACCGAGGGCCGCATGCTGCGAGCCTCCGACCGCGCCGGCCAGCCGCTGGATGTAGTCCAGGATGTCCGGCGCCACGTGTACCGAGCCCGATGCCTGCCTCAGGGCAGAGGCCTCCGAGACGTCGAGGACCGGTTCCGCCGTCCGGGAACGCCGGCCCCAGCCCGCGAGGTCCCCCGCAGCCGCCTGCTCCAGCATCGTCAGCTCGGCCTCACCACGAACCGGCGCCATGGTGACCCGGAGGAGAAAACGGTCCAGCTGGGCCTCGGGAAGCGGGTAGGTCCCCTCGAACTCGATGGGGTTCTCCGTGGCGATGACGAAAAAGCTCGGATCGAGGGCGTGGGTCTCGCCGTCGATGGTCACCTGGCGCTCCTCCATGGCCTCCAGCAGGGCCGCCTGGGTCCGCGGAGGCGTCCGGTTGATCTCGTCGGCCAGCAGGACCTGGGCGAAGACCGGACCCCGGACCAGGTCGAAGCTCCCGCTGTCCGTCCGGAAGACGTTGGCTCCCAGGAGGTCGGCCGGCATGAAGTCCGGGGTCAGCTGTACCCGCTTGAGCTCGAGACCCAGGGCGCCGGCCGTCGCCTGCGCCAGCAGGGTCTTGCCGATTCCCGGTACGCCCTCCACGAGGACATGTCCATCGGCGAGGAAGCCTGCCAGCAGCATCTCCGCCGCCTGCCGTTGTCCGATGACCACGCCCTCCACGGCATGGAGAACACGTTGAGCCAACTCGCCGAGGGTTTCCACGTTCATCACCGCTCCTTTCGTCGATCGTGTTCTTGCCGGCGGGCCACCCGTTGCGCCAGCCGGATGAGACCCGGCCCGTCGAGCCGGGGTGGAATCTCCTGGAGATCCGCCGGCACGCTGTCCCAGCCACCGAACGCCGCGGCCCGCTCCACCATGACCCGGGCCGCATCGGCATGGTGGCCCATCCTCCGATGCACGGCGCCAAGCCTGAGGAGCAGCCCGCCGACGGAGCTCCCGCGCACAGCCTCCTCCGGCCAGGGCGGCCCCTGGCGCCGTGCCAGGGCAACGATCGCCAGGAGGTAGAGCAGGGCAAGCTGCGCCAGCAGGGCATCGGCCATGGGCGTCCCCTCGGCGCCACGCTTCGCCGGAGCTCCCAGGCCATGGATGCCTTCGTCGAAGGCCACGTCCGGGGACGGCAGACGCCGGCCAAGCCACTCCAGAAGATCCGCGTTGCCACCCTCGAGGAGACGGCCGTTGGAGAGGACCTCCGAGGGGAGGATCACGAGGCGGCCTCGCCCGACGGTCCGTGCCAGCCCGAGCACCGCGTTGTGCTTGGGCTCCTCGAGCAGGATCACGTCGCCGGCGTGGGGCTTGAGCGCGACACGCGCCTCCGAGGACAGGACGATGGGCGTATTGGCCACGGGAGAGCTCAGCCGCCACGGCCTCCGCACCCGCGTCCACCAGCGAAACGGGTTGAGCTCCTCGCGCCGCCAGATGGGCCGCGTGGCAACCCCGAGGGCCTCGAGCGTCTCCTTCTGGGCGACACCGGGGAAGGTGTGGTCGAAGAGCACGACCAGCGTTCCCCCTCCGGAGATCCACCGCTTCAGACGCAGGAGCCCGGCACGTCGGGGACGCCCCGTGGCGGGGAAGGCCACCACCAGCGACGCGCTGCCCGGGCCATTCTTGCCCACGCGGCCCGTGAAGGTCGTGCAGCGGACCCCGCGGGACTCCAGGTACCGCCTGGCCAGGAGCAGTCCCCCTGACCGGCGGGAGACGGAGCTGGCCTCGTCCAGGCCGGCGGGACGGCTCACCAGCAGGAGCGCCGCCAGGGCGCCCGCCACGACGACTGCGGCGAGCACAAGCTGCCGGGAACGGCTCACGGCAAAGCCTCCCGAAGACGGCCCGCCAGGCTCTCGATCTCCGGCAGCCACGGCGGATCGGGTCCGAAACGCCACGCATCCAGCCGGGTCATGAAACCCGCGAGGTCCCTCCGGCCCGTCCGTTCAAGAAGCTCCGTCGAGGTCCAGGAGGGATCGAGAGAGGTCCCGGCGAGCCGGAATCCCGTAAAGAACCACAAGCTCTCGAGGGCCGCCGCCGTGTCGCCGGCCTCCGTGGCGTCCTGGAGCCGTGACCACCAGTACGCAGCGTTCGACGGCCGCGCCGCTTCGAGGGGCGTAGCTTCCGGCCCCATGGGCTCCGGCCCCTCACGGGCCCGGCGCCTCCGGTAGGTTCCCACGACGATTCGGACCATCAGCACGAGGGCACCCGCCACCAGGAGCCACGCCAGCAGCCTCGCCACGATCTCCAGGTAGGGCGCGGCCCCCGGGAGATCGATGCTGGGAAGGTGGATCCACCCGAGGAGCTTCCGGACCACGTGGCGGCCGAGCACCACGAGGTACTCCCGGAACGACGGTGCGTGGGGCGCCGTTTGCACGCCCGTTTCCGTCGCCAGCCTCACGAGAAGCTGACGATCGGCCACGGCCGCCCCGGCGCCGCCCAGCCCCGAGCGGGCCACGGCGAGGGCGCCACTTGCCACCCCGGGCACACCGCTGACAGCGGCGCCGATCTTCACTCGGGAGCTCCCAGGGCGTCCAGTGCGGCCACGAGATCGGTCCCCTCCCGCCGCCCCCTGAGCCGGCGGAACAGCAGTGTGAAGGCCGCCGCCGAGTACAGGGCCACGGCCTGCTTCGCCAGGCCCGAAAGTACGGCCGCCACGAGTTGGAGGCCGAGAAACCACGTGGGGAACATGGCCATGGGGTTTCTCGCCGCCTCGGCCTGCCGGGCCGCCTCGCCCAGGATGTTCCGGACGAGGAAGAGCTGCCCGAGGACACTGATGGGGAACTGGATCGCCAGGGAAACGCCGTAGCTCAGGACCACCGCTGTCAGAAACACGACGATCACCCAGCCCAGCCCCGGAGAGAATGTCCGTTTCTCCGTGGTGTGAAGGACCAGGGTCCGGGAGCGGGAGAGCACGCCGTAGCCCGAGAGCCCCTCGCCGGCCATGATGGGAACGGCCAGGGCGTAGACCACGGCAAGGTACAGGCCCGGGAGAAAACACAGGAGGAAGCCGCCGCCGATCAACAGGCCCATGAGGGCCAAGGTCCCCAGCACCTTCCCTCTGAAGACCCACCTCCAGAGCGCGAGGCCCCTGACCTCCCGGCCCTCCATCTCCCTCGTCGTCCCCTCCACCATGGCGGCGTTGGCCAGCCCCGTGGAGGCGCCGTAGAGCAGGTAGGCGAGGAACGAGAGGCCGGCACCCGCAAGGAAGGTACCGATGCTGCCCCCTTCGGCTGCCGGAAGGAAGCTCCGCATGTTCCGGAGCTGGACGACCGTGGCGAGACCGAGCAAGAGCGCCGGGGGAATCGCCGTGGCCAGATAGACCCGGCCGAAGACGCTTCGCGCCAGCACCACCGCCTCGTCCAGGAGACTCAGCAGGGAGCCCCGTTCCAGGCGAATTCGTTCAGCGGGCATCGGCACCTCCCCAGCCTCCGTTGAACGCCACCGCCAGGTAGGTGGCCAGCAGGACCAGCCCCAGGGCGGCCTTGAACGCCGGCGGAAGCGCCGGCTGGGGTGACACGAAGGCCTCCACCAGGCCCAGCAGAAGGAACCACGGAAGGGAGCCGACGACGACGACCGTCGAGATCGCGGCATGTTCCCGCAGGAGCCGTGCCCTGGGCCTGTCCGTGGCTGCAACGATCCCCTGCGCCAGGTACAACCCCGCCCCGGAGCTCATCAACACGAGGAAGATCTCCAGGGGACCGTGGGACAGCACGAAACCCAGGAGCGCCCCGGCCATTCCAAAGTGGTAGGTCACGCCCAGGAGCCCGCCGAGGAGGGCCCCGTTGACCACGGCGACGTAGATCGGCCCAAGCCCGGCCAGGGTTCCGCCGGCCCACGCCACCAGGGCCACGCTCATGTTGTTGGTGGCGATCCCCGAGGCCGCCGCGCCCGGAGGCGCCGCGGTCACCAGGGACTCGGTCCACAACTTGCCTTCCCTCAGAGCCTCGAAGCGCGCAGGGCCCAGGAGGCGCAGCCCCAGGGCCGGCGAGCCGAGGGCGGCCAGCGCGGCGAACAGGGCCGCCACGAGGAAGAGCGCCGTCACGAGGCGAAGGTGCGGGAGCATGCTGCGGCACGCGCGCGGAAAGGTCCGGGCGTAGAAACGCCGGAAGGTGAACCGCTCGGGGTTGAGGTCTCCCTGGAGCACGTAGGCCCCCCGGATGCCGAGGCGCTCCAGCCGGCGGGCCGCCGCCGATCCCGGGAAGCGGGCCCTGGCGACCGCCGCATCGTGAAGGACCCTCCGGTAGGCCAAGGCCAGCTCCTCCAGGTCATCGAAGCTCATCCTGTTGCCCCGCTTCAAGGCCGCGCCGATCCGGGCCTCCACCTCGTCCCACAGGGGCCGGCGAGCCTCCACCCAACGCCCGTATTCCATCAGAGCCGTTCCACCCGGAACACCTCGTGGAGCACGGTGGCGGGGTGCTTGCCCTCGCGGTCGATTCCATCCAGCATCTCGGGATGATCCCGCATGAGCCAGCGCAGGATCCGTTCGCCGATCTCCACGGAGATGGCGGGCTGAAGGACGGCGGCCCGCTCCAGGTAGGCTTCCACGGTGGCCACCTGGTCGCCGCCCCAGCCGTGGGGGATCGTCCCCAGTGCCAGAGAGGGCCGGTCCGGCGCCTCGTGGATCACGAGCGTGCCCGCCAGGCGGTCGCCGGCCCGCCGCGCCATGGGATCGATCGCCATCAGGATGACCCCGACGAAGGTGTCGGGAATCAGGCGCAACAGGTTCCGGATGACGAGGGCACCCGGCGAGGGGGTTCCCCCCTCCGAGGTGATCACCCGCAACTTGAGGACGTTCTTCCCCGGCGTGCTGCCCCGCATCCTTATCTCGAAGAAAACGAAGTACCCCCACTGGATGAGGAAGGCTCCAAGGAGACCGAGGCCCCAGATCCAACCGAGCCCGAGGCCGGCCCCGCTTCCCGCCCCCATGACCGCAATGAACCAGAACACCGAGGCGAACGAGACGATTAACGTGTCGATGGCGAAGGCAAGGCCCCGGCTGGCGACACCGGCCAGGGGGAACTCGAGCGGAACGTTGTCAAGAGTTCGGATGGTCTCCGCTGATTCGATCACGGGCGGTCTCCTGGATGTCACGGACTGGGACGATTATGCCAGAAATCACCGGCACCGTCCGCTCAACGGCGAGTGCATGGAGCGGAGCGTGTACCGCATGGCTCCACCTGGAGCACGGTGTGGTGGATGCCGAAGCCCTCGCCCACGGTGTGCTCCACCGAGCGGAGGATCTGCTGGGCATCTCTCAGGCTGCACTCGTCGAGGCGAACCGTGGCCGTCAGGGCGGGCTCGGTGGAGGCCAGGGACCACAGGTGGACATGCTCCACGCCCCGGACTCCGGGGACCCGGAGCATGGCCTCGCGCACGGCCTCGGCGTCCAGGCCACGGGGGGTGCCTTCCATCATGATGTGCACACCTTCGGCGATCACCCGCACCGCCCCGGCGATGGCGACAACCGCGATCAGAATGGAGAGCACCGGATCCACCCGGTCCCAGCCGAAGGACACGATCAGCCAGCCTCCCAGGACGACGGCGGCCGAGGAGGCCGCGTCGGTGGCCAGGTGCAAGACGGCGCTTCGCAGCCCGAGATCCCGGGTCGGGTCCCGGTACAGCAGCCACACCCCAAGGGTGTTGGCCACCAGGCCGAGGGCGCCGATCAGGAGCATCAGGCGGCCGTCCACCGCGTGGGGATGCACGAGCCGCTCCAGGGCGTGGCTGACAACCCCGCCCATGGCCAGAAAGAGGATGCCGCCGTTGAGCAGGCCGGCGAACACGTCGGCCCGCCGGAAACCGAAGGTGTGGTTGTCGGAGGGTGGGATCCGCTGCAGGCGCCGCGCCACGAGGACGAAGATGAGGGCGGTCAGATCCGTCAAGTTGTGAAAGGCATCGGCCACCAGCGCCAGGCTGCCCGCCATCAGCCCGCCGATCAGCTCGGCCAGGAAGATCAGCAGGTTGAGGACCATGGTGGCCACCAGGTACCGCGAGCTCTCCCCTCCGTGATGGTGATCGTGCACGCAAAGCCCTCCACGGGGAGCCTACACGCGCGCGCACACATGAACAACTCCTGGAGGATCCCGGGTTGTTTCGCTGCTCTGAACGTTGGCGATAGCGAAAGACCCGGCGACGCCGATGAACGCCTAACCCCAACGTGCGGGTTCGAGACAGACCGTCACGGCGCCGCCCCGGAGCGCGGACTTCAGTCCGCTCA
>JAADFK010000183.1 GCA_013152925.1 Acidobacteriota bacterium
GCCCAGTGTGGTCCCTGGACAGTGATTCCGGGCCCGCCTGCCCAGGGCAGCCGGGCGGTGGTCTGGGCCGGCGACCACTTCGTGGCCGTGGGGTCGGGTTTCGCCATCAGCCCCGACGGCCGCTCGTGGCGGAACGCGCCCCAGGAAGGATTTCCTCCCAACGGCGATGCGGGGTTGAGATGGTCGGCGGTGGCCTTCGACGGGCATCAGCTCGTGGCCGTGGCCGACAGCGGCGCAAGCGGCTCATCTGGCGCCATCGCCGTCAGTGCCAGGGGCGAGCACTGGGAGGTGGTGCTTCCCACGACCGCTGGCGGGCTCCACGCGGTGGCCTGGGGCGGGGGACGGTGGGTGGCTGCCGGCAGATCGCTCTTCCTGTGGAGTGACGACGGCACGACCTGGCACCAGGGATCGGTGGAATCGGGTTCGTCCGACGTGGAGATCTGGTCCCTGGCGTTCACGGGTTCGCGCTGGGTGGCGGTGGGAACGCAGAACGGTTCCGCGGGTGGGGTGCTGGCGACCAGCGAGGATGGCGTGACGTGGAGCGTCGACCCGGTTGCAGATGGGCTTTTCGCCGTGGCGAGCAACGGCGTGAGAACGGTCGCGGTGGGTGCTCGCGTCGCGATGACCAGTGACGACGGGCTCGCCTGGGCCTCGTCCGATCTGCCGCTGTACGCCTCCCTTTCCTCGCTGGTCTGGACCGGAACGAACTTCGTGGGAAGCGGCTCGCAGTACATCGGCGTGGAACAAGTCCCTCCGATTGTCCTCAAGAGCAGCGACGGGACCGCGTGGTCGGTGCTCGTGGATGGGAGCGAGAGCGGCCTGGACTCGTACATCGGCGGGCTGGCGTACGGGGACGGTTTTCTGGTGGGCGTGAGCGGCGGGTATCACATGAGCGCCTCGGCCGTGACCAGCGTCGAGGGGAAGAAATGGCAGCCGGCCGGCGGTGCCATCCTTCACCGGGATGTCAAGGCGCTGCAGGCGGCGGGGAGCCAGTTTGTCGCCCTGATGATCGACTCCGTTCCATCTTCCAACCCCTTGGCGACTCAGTTCCGGACGGACCTGGTCCGCTCGACCGATGGGATCCACTGGAGTCACGACCCCATCGGGACGGGTGACTTCAACGACGTGGCCTGGAGGGATGGGCTGTACGTGGCCACCGGCGGCTTCGACGGGCTGAGGGTCAGCGACGACGGTGTTTCGTGGACGACGCCAACGAAGGGTCTGCCACAGCACCCGGATGCCATGCAGGTCGCCGCGGGAGAACCGGGCTTCGTCGTGTCGCTTGATGCCGGGATGTACTTCAGCGCCGACGGGGTCAGCTGGCAGAAGGCCCCGTCCTCGGGCGGAAACGCCATACCGCACGGTGGGCTGACCTGGGCGGGGAACCGTTTCATCTCCGCGATGAAGGACCGCGTGGCCACGAGCTCCGACGGGCTCCACTGGGAGATCACCACGGGCTCCTGGGGCCGGTGTGGCTTTTCGGGCTTCGCCGGTCACGGAAACCGTCTCGTGGGTGTTGGAGGCAACGGTCTCCTGGCCTGGTCTGACGGCGGATCCTCCTGGAACATCGTCCACGGCCTTCCGGACGGCAATCTCTTCAGCGTGACGTGGGACGGCCAGGAGTTTCTCGTCGCCGGCGCTGGGTTCATTCTCCGAAGCACCGATGGAATCCACTGGAGCTCCGAGAGCGCGCCGGATACGCCCTGGTTCGGGGGCATTGCAGCCCTCGGCGGCCGGACGGTGATCGCTGGCAGGGGCGGATCGCTCCTCGTGCGGGCCTGCCCCGGCGAGACCCTCGATGGCAACGGCGCATTTCGGCTCGCCCTGCCCGCCATGGCCAACACGCCGGGCCGAGAAGGCACGTTCTGGAGCTCGGACCTCGTGCTCCACAACCCGGGGAAGACGGCCGTGCGGGTCGAGCTCTGGCCCTTCTACGACTCGGAGGGGAGCGGCGGCGTGGCCACGGCCTCGATGGTGGTCGAGGCGGGGCACGCGGTGATGCTCCAGGATCTGCTTCCGGGGCTCCTGGACTCCGGGGCTTCTTCCGGCGGAGCGATCCTTTCCGCGGATGGTCCGTTGCTGGCTGCATCGAGGACCTTCACCGGGCAGGACGATGCCACCTGGGGCCAGAGCGTGCCGGTGCTGCCATCGGGGGACTGGGTCGAGGCCGGGCAGCGGGTCATCATTCCCGGGATCGGCCAGGACGGCGCCGTCCGGACCAACCTGGGCCTTCTCAACCCCAACGGATCGCCGCTGACCGTTCATGTCCGCTTCCACGGCGCGGGCGGTGGCCCGCTGGGAGATCACTCCTGGACGGTGCCCGCCTGGGGCTGGCGCCAGATCAACCTCGTGCTCGAAAAGGTCGGGGCGCCCCCGGTCGCCCTGGCCTGGGCCGAGCTGGACGCCGACGACTCCTTCGTGGCCTACGCCTCGGTCATCGACAACGCCACCGGGGATGCCATCACCGTGATGCCGGCGGCTCCTTCCAGCGGGGACCTCGTGGTCCCGGCCGCGGCCCACGGCACGGGGGTCGGCGGCGTCCTGTGGCGAACCGACCTGGACCTGGTCTCGGTGGGGGATCAGGCGGCGCGCTACCGCCTGGAGCTGTTGCCCCGGTCGGGGCCGGTGCTCCGGAGCGCGGAGCGGACGCTGGCGCCCGGTCACGCGGAACGCCTGGCCGACGTGATCGCGTCGATCTTTGGCACCTCCGGTGCCGGCGCGATCCGGATCGTGCCACTGGAGGGAGAGCTGGCCGCGAACAGCCGGACCTTCGCCGTGGGCGCCATGGGGACCTTCGGCCAGGCGGTTCCCGCCCAGGCGCTGGGCAACGGTCTGCCGGAGGCCGGGAAGCTGCGGCTCGTCGGTTTGTCAGGCTCGCTGTCGGACAGCGAAGGTTTCCGGACCAACATCGGCGCCGTGAACCTGTCGGATCAGGCCGTCACTCTCCAGATCGAGCTGTTCTCGGGGGATGGGACGGACCTGGGACAACGGAAACTGGACCTGGGGCCGGAGAGCTTCGGCCAGCTGACGCGGGT
>JAADFK010000184.1 GCA_013152925.1 Acidobacteriota bacterium
CGCGTGGAGGAGTCCATCCGCCAGATCCAGGCCTTCCAGCATGTCCGGGCCACGGGCGGCGCCGAGGCCTGCCCCTCCGGCTGGTTCCCGGGCGACCTGACGCTCAAGGTCGGGCCGGACCTCGTGGGCAAGGTCTGGAAGGTGTGGAAACCGTAGCAGCGGATCTCCGTCCGGAACCGGCGTTCAACGGGGCGCGGCGGCGCGCCCCATTTTCATGCCGGCAGCACGGCCGCCCGAGAGCGTGATGGCGGACCGCGGCGGGAGCCACGCCGTTCCCACACAGGTTTCCGGATGGGAACGGCTGACGTCAGCCGGTGAACGAGTATGCGACCGGCGCCATCGCCGATCCCATCCCCGACGCTATCCCTGACACCAATGCAGCCAGGAACAGTGTCCCCTTCCGCTTCCGCTTCCTTTCCCGGTTCAGGCGGGTCCTTCCGGGGTAGACTGCATCCCATGTGGATGGCGGAGGAGATCGCTCGACGTGGGGGAGCCGTTCCCTTCCGGGACTTCATGGAGCTGGCCCTCTACCACCCGGAACACGGTTATTACAGCTCCCCGACGCCGCGCTACGGCCGCGCGGGCGATTACCTGACGGCCCCGACGGCCTCCCCCTGGTACGCCCGCACCGTGGCCCGCCTTGCGGCCGACCTGGCCTCGCGCCTGGGCCCGCTGACCGTCGCCGACCTGGCCTCGGGCGACGGCAGCTTCCTCGAGGCCTTCCTGGAGGGGGCAGCCGGAGGCCCCGCGCCCGTCATCCGCCGTGCTGTTTCCATCGAGACCTCCGCCGCCCTCCGGGGACGCCAGCGGGCTCGCCTCGGAGAGAGCGTGGAGATCGCACGATCCCTCGCCGATGTTCCCCCCGCGGCCGGCCCCACGTTTGTCCACGCCTCGGAGCTCTTCGACGCGCTTCCCGTGCACCGGGTCGTCCAGCGGCCCGGAGGGCTCCAGGAGCTCTGGGTGAGGGCCGGTACCGAGGGCCTGGAATGGGAGGAGCGGCCGGCACCCGCCGGGTTGGTGGACTACTTCCGCAGCCACGGCGTCCGGCTCGTGGACGGCCAGGTGGCCGAGGTCAACCAGGCGGCCGGGAAGCTGTACCGCAGGTTCCTGGAATGGGCCGGCGCCTCCGCCCTCGTGCTGGTCCTGGACTACGGCTACGCGGCCGCCCGCCTGTACAACCCCCGCGGCCGGCGGGGAGGTTCCCTGGCGGTGTTCTCGCAGCATCGCGCCGATCGCGATCCCCTCGTGGAGCCCGGCGGCCGGGACATCACCGCCCACGTCAACTGGGACGACCTGCGCCGGCCGGCCGTGGCCGCCGGGTTCCGCGAGATCGGGCTGTGGCCGCTCGGCGTGTTTCTGCTGCACGCCGGCCTCCCCACCCTTGTGGACGAGGCGAACCTCGGCCTCGCCCGAGAGCTGGACGCCGAGAGCTACGCCGAGCGCCAGGAGCTCAAGCGTCTCCTCGACCCCGACGGCATGGGGACCGACCTCAAGGTGCTCGTGCACGGGCGCGGCCCCGCCGCCGAGGCCGCAGGGGAGCTGCTGGCACCACAGGGGTTGCCCAGGACCCTCTGATCCGGCCCCGACTCCGCCTGGCAATCCTCGAATCGGGGAAACGGCGCCCGAGCCCGGAAAACCGGTCCCGCGCGGCAGGACCTCCCTACGAGCTCTCCCGCCGCCCGGTGCGCGGCCGAAGCTCGACGATACGCTCGCAACCCCCAAGGTCCTTGATCCGCGCCGCCACCTTCAGGCCCCAAGGCGCCGCCTCGCGGGCAACGGCCTCCGCCTGGCCCTCCCCCAGCTCGAGGAGCGCCACACCGGCCGGGCTCAGAAGGCGCGGCAGCCCCGCCAGCAGGCGGCGCACCAGGGCCAGGCCATCCGGACCGCCGTCCAGCGCACCCCGAGGGTCGTGCCGGACCTCCACGGGAAGCTCCGCCATGGCCTGCGCCGGGACGTAGGGCAGGTTGGCCGCCACGAGGTGCACCGGCCCGGTCAGCCCGGCCACGAGATCCGTCAGCACCAGCCGGGCTCCGGCACCCAGGGCGCGGGCGTTTCGCCGGGCCATCCACAGTGCCGCGGCCGACCGGTCCGTGGCCGCCACCCGCCATCCCGGCCGCTCGAGGGCCAGGGTGACGGCAAGGCAGCCCGACCCGGTGCCCACGTCCACCACCCGCGCCCGGGGGGGAAGCTCGAGGGCAAGCGCCCGCTCCACCAGGAGCTCGGTTTCCGGCCGCGGGATCAGCACCTCGGGCGATACCCTGAACGGCCGGCCCCAGAAGGGACAGACGCCGGTCAGGTGGTGAGCCGGCACCCCGGCTGCGCGCCGTTCGAGCCAATCTTCGTAGCGCCGGACGACCTCCCCGGGCACGGTGGTCTCCCGATGGAGGCGGACCCACGTGGTGTCGCGTCCCCAGGCCGCCGCCAGCAGCCAGAGCGCCTCCCGCCGCGGCTCGGGAATCCCCGGACGGCGCGGCAGGGCATCGCCTCCCCTGTCCAGCAGCTCGTCGACGCTCTGCGTGTCCACGGCGGCAGCCTACCACCACGCCCCCCGCCACGTTGCCGCGGCGTCGCACCTGTGGCACCATGACCCGGGAGGTGGCCGTGGCACGCGGCAAGGAGACCCCGCCCAAGGCGGTTCGCCAGATCCTGAAGGTCGCGCGAGAGATGGCCGGGAGCGGAACGCCGCAGCCCGAGCTCGTGCGGCGCCTGGCCTTCCTGTACCGCCAGCTGAGCCCCGAGCAACGAAAGGTCCTCTTCCGGGAGCTGGTCCGGGAGCTGGAGGTCGGACCCGAGGAGTTGCGCGACGCGCTGGCCTCGACCCGGGAACGTCTGGCGCAACGGCCCGATCTGGCCCCCCGTCTTGCGGCGGAGCTTCGCGCCCGGCTCAAGTCGCCCATCCGCCGGTTCCTCGAAGGGTTCTTCAACGTCCCCACCGGTCTCCAGCTGCTGGTCATGGGGCGTGCTGATATCCTCGAGGCCCAGCGCGAGGGGGCGACCGGCACCGAGCCCCTGGAGCGGGAGATCGCCGACCTGCTGACACGGTGGTTCTCGCGCGGTCTTCTTTTCGTCCAGGAGATCGACGAGTCCTCGCCCTACCGGCTGATCCGCTACCTCAAGCAGCACGAGATGGTCCACCCCATGGTCAGCCTGGACGAGATGGCCGTGCGCCTGGGCCACGACCGGCGCTGTTTCGGCCTCTTCCACCGCGTCCTGCCCGACGAGCCCGTTGTCTTCATCGAGGTGGCCCTGACCCGCGGCCTCGCCCGGAGCATCCACGACATCCTGGACCAGCCGCCGAGCGGCGACGCCCCGCCCCCAGACACGGCCATCTTCTACTCCATCAACTCGACCCAGAACGGCCTCTCCGGTCTCGGGCTCGGCAAGGTGCTGATCTTCAAGGTCGCCGAGGAGCTCCGTGCCAGCGATCCGGGCCTCAAAACCTTCGCAACCCTGAGCCCCATGCCGCGGTTCTGGCGCCGCTACCTGCGCCCGATTCTGGCTGGCGAGCCGGTGCCGGGAACGCTGAGCCGCGACGAGATCGCCGCCATGTTCTCCGAGAAGGCGCTGGCAGCCCTGCGCAAGACATGCGCCGCCCACGGGACCGAGCCCCCCGACCACCCGGCGGACCTTCTCCTCGCCATCCTCGACGATCCTGGCTGGATCGAGAGCCCAAGCTACCGGAAGTGGTTGCGCAAACCGATGGTGGAGATCGCCCACCGCTACCTCACCAAGGAACGGGACCCCCACGGCCGCTCCATCTGCCCCGTGGCCAACTTCCACCTGGGCAACGGGGCCTCGATCACGCGGAAGACCATCCATTTCGCCGCCAACCGTTCCCCGCGCGGCCTCGAGGAGTCCTGCGGGCTGATGGTCAACTACGTCTACTCCGAGCACTGGTTCCGTACCCTGCGCCGCAGCCTCGGGATCTGAGCGCCTCCCGCCTTCGCCGAGGCGCCGGGCTCTTTGGTCGGGGCGGGCGTCCCGCCGGCCCAGGCGGAGGATGCAGGGTCGCCCACGATGGCCTCTCCCACCCCGGCGGGCAAGACGCCCGCCGCAACGATCCGGGACGTACAGTGGCTGCCAGGATTTATCGAGAAAACCTGCCGTGGAGTGGGGGGCCGACGATGTCCCCTTGGAGCAGCGGCCCACCCGGAAACCGCAGCCGACCCCGGCGTCCCGATCAGCCCAGCTCTTCCTTCAAGCGTTCGGCCTGCATCTCGGCGATCAGCGGATCCAGGACCAGGTCGAGGTTGCCGTCGAGAATCTCCTGGAGGCGGTGGACCGTCAGGCCGATGCGATGATCCGTCACCCGGCCCTGTGGGAAGTTGTAGGTACGGATCTTTTCCGAGCGGTCCCCCGAGCCGATCTGGCTTCGGCGGTCCTCGGCCCGCTCCCGGGCCAGCTCCTGCTCCTGGATCTCCTTGAGCCGCGCCTTGAGCACCCGGAGGGCCTTGGCCTTGTTCTGGATCTGCGACTTCTCATCCTGGCAGGAGACCACGAGACCCGTTGGGAGGTGGGTGATCCGCACGGCCGAGTAGGTGGTGTTGACGCTCTGACCTCCGGGCCCCGATGAGCAGAAGCGGTCGATCCGCAGGTCCTTCTCGTCCACCTGGATCTCCACCTCCTCGGCCTCCGGCAGGACGGCCACCGTGGCCGCCGAGGTGTGGATTCGGCCGGAGGACTCGGTGGCGGGAACGCGCTGCACACGGTGCACCCCCGACTCGAACTTGAGCCGCGAGTAGACCCGGTCGCCCTCGATCATGCCAACGGCCTCCTTGATGCCCCCGAGCCCCGTCTCGTTGAGCTCGGTCAGGGAGAGCTTCCACCCCCTGGACTCGGCGTAGCGCTGGTACATGCGCAGCAGCTCGCCGGCGAAAAGCGCGGCCTCGTCCCCACCCGTGCCCGCCCGGATCTCCAGGATGACGTTGCGGCGGTCGTTGGGATCCTCGGGCAGCAACAGCACCCTGATCCGTTGTTCGAGCTCGGCCAGGCGCGGCTCGAGCTCGGCGATCTCGGCCTCGGCCATCTCGCGCATCTCCGGGTCGTCGCCGGCCTCGAGGATCTCCCGGGCGCCGTCCAGCTCGGCCTGAACCTGCCGGAGCTCCCGGGCGGCGGCGACCACGGGCGCCAGCTCCGCGAGCTTCTGGGCGATCTCTCTCGAACGAACGGGATCCACGGCCACCTCGGGATCGGCCTGCTCATGGAGCAGGGTTTCGTGGCGGTGGACGATCTCGTCGAGACGTTGGAGCATGGCGTTCACCTGTGGCAGCCCGGACACTTCATCGGTTTTCCCGTACAGGCCAAAACCCCGCGCGGGCCGGGCCAGCACGGGGTCGTCGGGGCCGCCGGAGCGGCCGGTGGATGGCTACTTGGACGCGGTCTTTTGCTTGCCGTACCGGCGCTCGAACTTCTCCACCATTCCGGCGGTGTCCACGAGCTTCTGCTTGCCGGTGAAGAAGGGGTGGCAAGCGCTGCAGATCTCCAGGCGCAGCTCCTTCTTGGTGGAGCGCGTCGTGAAGGTGTTGCCGCAGGCGCAGCGAACCTCGACCTCGTGATACTCGGGATGGATTCCTGGTTTCATGATACACCTCTCGGTGGCCCCGTGGGCCACGGAACGCGGAGTATACGCCGGAAGCTCGCTCATGGCAAGAGCAGCGGCCGCCCGGAAACGCCCGTCCGATGCCGCAATCAAGGGCCCGTGCACGCCTCACCGGCGCCGATGGGCGCAAGGAACAGGGCGTGGAGCTGGTTTCCTGGAAGGCCGGATCGCCGACGAGCCGCCGGTGCTCCTCGCAGATGAAGATGCGGTGGGCCCCGGGCAACTCCGTCCGGGCGGCTCCACCGGCCGCCGCCCCTGCTCCCGCGACGCCCAGCTCCGGTACAGCCGCTCCAGGTCCGGCCGCGGCGCCGACGCACAGCCGGCCAGGGTCACGGCCGGCACGACGGCGAGCCACACCCCGCGTCGCCGCCACGCCAACATTTCGCGGCTCCCACGCCTCCGGAGAGCACCTTTTCAGCCTCTCACCGCGATGGGGCTCGCGCGACGACCGCACCCAGCCAGCGGGGGTACCCGGGTACCTCACGCGTGACGAGGCCGAGGCGTATCGCCGGCGCCGGGGCCGGAGCGGCGCGGGTCGCGGAGCCCGAGCCGCTTGATGGTGCTGGCCAGGGTGCTGGGGGGGATGCCGAGCCGCTGGGCGGCGCCGCCGCGGCCGGCCAGGCGGCCGCCGGACTCGCGAAGGGTCCGGAGGATGACCGTGGCCTGGGCGTGCTCCAGGGGGCGGAGATCCGGCGGCAGGTGATACCCCTCGGGGAAGGCGATGGGTTCGTCCGCCCGGGGCCGTTCGGGCCCCCTCTCCCGGTCCAGCTCCACGTGGCGCGCGCCGATGGTGCCGCCGCCCGCGAGGATGGCCGCGCGTTCGAGGACGTTGCCCAGCTCGCGAACGTTGCCGGGCCAGCCGTAGCCTTCGAGGATCGTGATGGCGTCCTCGCCGAGGGCCAGTCCGGGCATGCCCAGCCGCTCCCGCAAGCGGTCCAGGAGGTGCTGGGCGAGCAGCAGGATGTCGCCGGGACGCTCGCGGAGGGGAGGCAAGCGCACCGGGAAGGCGCCCAGCCGGAAGAAGAGGTCGTCCCGGAATCGACCCGCGGCCACCTCGTCCTGGAGATCGCGGTGGGTGGCCGCGATGACGCGCACGTCCACGTGGAGGGTCGCCGAGCCACCCAGGCGCTCGAAGGAGCCCTCCTGGAGGACACGGAGCAGCATGGCCTGGGCCTCGGCGGGCAGCTCGGCCACCTCGTCGAGAAACAGCGTTCCGCCGTCGGCCAACTCGAAGCGGCCGGCGCGCCGCCGGTCGGCGCCCGTGAAGGCGCCCCGCTCGTGGCCGAAGAGCTCGGCCATGGCCATCTCCCGTGAAAGCAGGGAGCAGTTGACGGCCAGAAAGGGCCGCCGCGCCCGGGGCGACCACTGGTGGACGGCCCGCGCCGCCTGTTCCTTGCCGCTGCCCGTCTCGCCCAGGAGCAGCACCGAGGTGGGCGCCGGTGCCACCAGGCGCAGCCGTTCGACGGTCTCGAGCCACGGCCGCGACCGGCCCACCAGCGCCGCTCCGGTCGGCCCGTCCGGCCTGAGGTCCGCGGCCGCCGCCGCCAGGGACTCCAGGTCCCGGGAGAGCCGTTCGGCGGTGCGGTGCTCGGCGATGACCATGGCGGCCAGCCGGGCGAAGGCGCCGATGGCGCGGAGCAGCTCCTCCGACGAGAAGACGCCGCACCGGAGCACGTCCAGGGTCATGGCCCCCACCAGCCGGCCCTCGGCCAGGAGAGGCGCCGCCAGGCAGGAGTGATCCCCCGGCAGGGCGACGGCCTCCACGTACGGATCGGGCTCGTTGTGCTCGAGGTGCGCGTCGTCAAGGACCGCCGGTCCATTGCCCGCCAGCGCCGCCCGCAGGGACGGACGGATCCTCAGATCCACCCGCAGGTGCTCCACGCGGGCCGAGGCCAGCGGGCCGGCGGCGGCCAGGACCCGCAGGGTGTCCTCGTTCTCCAGCTCCAGCACCGCGGCCAGGTCCGCCGGCACCAGCTCGCGGACGGACTCCAGGATCGACTGCAACCAGCTCATAACGGTGACACGATATCACGTTATGGCACGACATATCGGCTTCATGGACGCGATATATCGCGCCATTCGGTGCAACCATTCCTGGTGGCACCACAAGACACGAGAGCTCAGCTTGTTACGATCCAGAAGCGGTTGGCACGGTTCGTGCAGTCTTTCCGGGCGCCACCGAGGTGGCACGAACAAAGGAGGCAACCATGAACAGCAACACAGTCAAGACCATCGAGAACCTCGACCAGCTTCTGGCCGACGCCACGGTCTTCTACCAGAAACTGCGGCATTACCACTGGAACGTGAGCGGCCCGCGATTCTACCAGTACCACGAGCTCTTCGAGTCGCTGTACGACGCGTGGGCCGAGGCCATCGACGAGATCGCCGAGCGGATCCTGCAGCTCGGGGGCGTGCCGCGCCACACCCTGGCCGACATGCTGGCCGCCGCCACCATCTCCGAGGATCCCGAGATCCCCGCGGGCGAGATCATGCTCCGGCGGACCCTGGCCGACCTCCAGCTCCTCCACGGGGAGATGTGCGTCGCCGCCGAGGCCGCCGAGGCGGAGGCCGACCGGGTAACCACGGGCCTGCTGGACGGTCTGTGCACCGCCACCGAGAAGACCCTCTGGATGATCGGCGCCACCCTGGCCGCGTGAAGACCACCGGCGCCTGGACCGGCTCGGAGCGGTTCCGGCAGATCGTCAATCCCGTCAACCAGGAAAGGAAACGAACGATGCACGACGAGAGAAAATGCCCGGTAACGGGAGCGAGCGGCAGACCCACCACCCTTGGGGGCGAGTCGATCCGGGACTGGTGGCCGAAGCAGTTGAACCTGAGGATCCTCCATCAGAGCCCTGCCGAGATCCGCCCCATGGGCAACGACTTCAACTACGCCGAAGAGTTCGAGAAGCTCGATCTCAAAGCCCTGAAGGAGGACCTCCATGCGCTGATGACCGAGTCGCAGGAATGGTGGCCGGCCGACTTCGGACACTACGGACCGTTCTTCATCCGGATGGCCTGGCACAGCGCCGGGACCTACCGCACCCTCGACGGCCGTGGTGGCGCCTCCACCGGCAACCAGCGTTTCGCCCCGGTCAACAGCTGGCCCGACAACGTCAGTCTCGACAAGGCGCGACGCCTGCTCCTGCCGATCAAGCAGAAGTACGGCAACAAGATCTCGTGGGCCGACCTGATGATCCTCGCCGGAAACTGCGCCCTCGAGTCCATGGGTTTCCCGGTCTTCGGCTTCGGCGGCGGGCGCGAGGACATCTGGGAGCCCGAGGAGGACATCTACTGGGGGCCCGAGGCCGAGTGGCTCGGCGACTCCCGCCACGGCGAGGACCGGGACCTCGAGAATCCCCTGGCCGCCGTTCAGATGGGTCTGATCTACGTCAATCCGGAAGGGCCAGACGGTGAGCCCAACGTGCTGGCCGCGGCCCGCGACATCCGTGTGACGTTCGCGCGCATGGCCATGAACGACGAGGAGACGGTCGCGCTCATCGCCGGGGGACACACCTTCGGCAAGGCCCACGGCGCCGCCGATCCCGAGAAGCACGTGGGCCCCGAGCCCGAGGCGGCCCCGATCGAGGAACAGGGCCTCGGCTGGAGGAACAGCTTCGGCACTGGAAAGGGCGCCGACACGATCACCAGCGGATTGGAAGGGGCCTGGACGCCGACCCCGATCCAGTGGGACAACAGCTACTTCGACACCCTCTTCGCCTACGACTGGAACCTCGAGAAGAGCCCCGGGGGGGCCTGGCAGTGGGTCCCAACGGATCCGGCGGCGGCGGAGGCGGTGCCGGATGCCCACGATCCGTCGAAACGCCACGCTCCCATCATGTTCACCACAGACCTCGCGCTGCGAATGGACCCGATCTACGGGCCGATCTCCAAGCGCTTCCACGAGAGCCCGGACCAGTTCGCCGACGCCTTCGCCCGGGCGTGGTTCAAGCTGACGCACCGCGACATGGGCCCGCCCTCGCGCTACCTCGGGCCGGAGGTCCCCAAGGAGGAGCTCATCTGGCAGGACCCCGTCCCTCCTCTCGACCACGAGCTGATCGACGCCGGGGACATCGCCGGGCTCAAGGCCACCATCCTCGCGTCGGGGCTTTCGATCGCCGAGCTGGTGTCCACGGCGTGGGCCTCCGCGTCCACCTTCCGCGGCTCGGACAAGCGCGGCGGCGCCAACGGCGCGCGGATCCGCCTCGCACCCCAAAAGGACTGGGAGGTCAACGAGCCCGCCCGGCTGGCCAAGGTGCTGGAGACCCTCGAAGGCATCCGCGCCAACTTCAACGATTCCCAGTCCGGCGGCAAGAAGGTCTCCCTCGCCGACCTGATCGTCCTCGGCGGCTCGGCCGCCGTGGAGCGGGCGGCGAAGGACGCCGGCTTCGACGTGGAGGTGCCCTTCACGCCGGGCCGCACCGACGCCTCGCAGGAGCAGACCGACGCCCGGTCTTTCGCCGTGCTCGAACCCATTGCGGACGGTTTCCGCAACTACCTCAAGCCGGGGGCCGGCCCGTGCGCCGAGGAGCTTCTGGTGGACCGGGCCCAGCTCCTGACCCTTACCGCACCCGAGATGACGGTCCTCGTGGGCGGCCTGCGGGTGCTGGACGCCAACTCCGGCCAGTCCCGTCACGGTGTCTTCACCGGACGCCCTGGAACGCTGAGCAACGACTTCTTCGTCAACCTGGTCGACATGAGCACCGAGTGGAAGCCCGTCTCCGAGGCCGCCGAGATCTTCGAGGGCCGTGACCGCGCTACGGGCGACCTCAGGTGGACCGGCACCCGTGTCGACCTGATCTTCGGCTCCAACAGCCAGCTCCGTGCACTGGCGGAGTTCTACGCCCAGGACGACAACCGGGAAGCCTTCGTGCGGGACTTCGCGGCCGCGTGGAACAAGGTCATGCAGCTCGACCGTTTCGACCTCGCCCGTCCGTAGGACGCCAAGACCGGTCCCCCGATGGGTCGGGCACCAGCCCAGCCGACGGCGGAGGCGGCCATCGCCTCCGCCGTCGTTTCATGCACCGAAGCACCCCCACCCCGGCAGGCGAAACGCCCGGCACCACCACGAGCGATGCTCCCATTGGCCCCCAGGGCCACGAGGCAAGACACCGCCGGCAGCGCTCGCTGGCCATCGAAAAGGCGTCCCGCCTGCCTCGATGGAAACGAGCCCGTGGCCGTGGCCGGGGGGGGGTCGGAGGTCCGAAGGGCCGGAGAGGGGGACCGCTGGCCCACCGGCTGCCTCGCTTTCCAAGGGGCCGCGCGGCCCCAACGCGGACACGCTAGGGGACGGAGCCCTCGTCGAGGTCGAGGATCGCCCGGAACGGCTCGCTCTCGACGATCGCACCGAGCATCTCTGCAACGTGCGGAGGATCGGGAAACGGATGGTCGCGGTAGAGCTGTGTCCAGCCGTCCTGCACGGCATGCTCGAGGTCTCGCGACCGGTCTCGGGAGACCTCCTCGACCCTCGACAGGTGCGACCGGCAGAACACCAGGTTCCGTGGGTCTACGATCCCGGCGCGGATGAACCCCCTCGTCTTGCGCGCGCAGCGGCACGGGTTCGCCGGGTCCACCAGGCCGCAGTTTCCCTTCAGGAACGAGTAGAGTTGCTTGCGGGCTCGTGACAGCACCTGACGGAAGTTGGTCCTGCTCAGGCCCATGATCCGGCTGCCGACCGAGTCGGGGACCTCGAAGATCTCGCCGAGGACGAAGGCGAGCCGCTGGCGCCGATCGAGGCAGAGCAGCATGGCGGTCATGCAGCTGACCTTGACCTCCTCGTGGAGAGCCCTGGCTTCGGGCGAGGCCGTCTCATCGGAAACGGGCGTCTCCGCCAGCGCCTTCCCATAGCACTCGAAGCTCGTGACAACGGTCTCCGCCTTGCTGCGCCGCCTGTTGAGCAGGTGATTGGCGGCAATTCGGTAGGCCCAGGTCGTGAACGCGCTCTCCCTCCGGAACGACCCGAGCCGCGTGATGATCTTGAGGAGGATCTCCTGGGTGGCGTCCTCCGCATCGCTGCGGTCCCACACCATGCGCAGGGCAAGGTTGTAGATCCACGCCTGGTGCCGGCGGACAAGGTCGGCGAGCGCTTGCTCGTCGCCGCGCAACGCCGCCGCCACCAGCTGCTCGTCAGCGGCAGCGCCGTCGTGCCGATCTCGAAAGACGTTGCAAGAACCGGTCGTTGCCATCGCCTGAAACCTGGAATGAGATTCTACCGTCACCCGGTCGTGGCTCCCAGAAAGTACAGGACCGCTTCGTTGAAGCGATCAGGGCTTTCCATCGGGAAGGCGTGTGGCGCCTCGTCGAACACGAGCAGCCGGGCGCCGGGTATCGCGTCCGCCAGCTCAGCGGACGACCGGGCCGGAATCAGGATGTCATCGCCGCCCGCGACCACCAGCGTCCGCGCCCGGATACCTGCGGCCCGCGCCAATGCGTCGTGACGCAGGCAGGCCATCGCCTGCCCGACGAACCCTTCCGCAGGCTGTGGATGGGGGTTGGACAGGACCGTCGCGACAAACCCGGAGACCTGGTCCGGGTTGCCGAGAAACCGGTCGGAGAATACCCATGGAAGCTGGTCCCGCAGGATGGTCTCTCGATCGACGCCCTCCAGAACGAGGCGCCGCCACGAATCGATGGCGTGCCGTCCGCGAGGGGCAATCCGCCCGGCGGTGGCCGCGAGGATCAGACCTTCCACGCTGTCGGGCCGGTGCAGGGCGAGCTCCTGGGCGATCAGCCCGCCCATGGAAACGCCCAGCACGTGGGCCCGGCCGATTCCCAGCCCGTCCAGGAGCGCCGCGGTATCCTCGGCCATGACCGCTGTCGAGTACGGCGGCTCGGTGGCGTCCGAGCGGCCGACCCCTCGATTGTCGAAGACGACGACACGGAACCGGCGGGCGAGAGCGGTCACCTGAGGACCCCAACTCGCAACGTCGAGCCCAAGTCCGCCGATCAGCACCAGCGGCGCTCCATCACCGTAGATCTCGTAGTGAATGTCGATGTCGCGAACGGTCATGCTCGGCATGTGAATGCACCTCCTTGTGATTCGCAGGCGACCCGCCTGCGACCGGCGGTTCGCCTCTCTCCTTCCCTTAGACACGGAGGACAGGCCGAGTGCGACAGTAACCCGCAGGGACCGCCCGAGGACCGCGTGCCCGAGGGCCGATGCCGATGCCTACGCCAGGAGCTCGCCCCGGAGGACGGTCACCGCGCGGCCGCCACCGCCAGCGTCCATTCCACCGTGGCGGGCTCCTCCAGGGGGACCATGGCGGCGGGGTTCCCGGAGAACGGTCTGGCGGCGGAAGCGTCGACCAGGAGGATCCTCATTGCGGCGGCTCCGCAACCTCCACGCCCACTGTCGCCGCCGCCGGCATGCCGCCTGCCATCACCTCGTGGAGTGCGGCCGTCAGGCGGCGCACACCCTCGACGATGCGTTCCTCCGGCATCGCGGTGAAGTTCAGCCGCATGGTGTTCTCGTGGCCCCCGTTGGGGAAGAAGGAGCCACCCGGGACAAAGGCGACGCCCCGCTCCAGCGACCTCTCCAGCACCGTTCGCGCGTTCACCCCCTCGGGCAGCTCCACCCACAGGAACATCCCGCCGCGCGGCCGGTTGTAGCGAACACCCGGCGGGAAGCTCTCGTCCATGGCCCGCAGCATGGCGTCGCGGCGGCGCCGGTAGGCTCCGCGGATCCTCGTCGTGTCGGCGTCCAGGCCGAACCGCTCCAGGTAGACCGCGATGAGCCGCTGGCCGAGAGTCGAGGTATGCAGGTCCACGCCCTGCTTGATCATGACGTACTTCTCGCGCAGCTCGGGCTCCGCCGCCAGCCAACCGATCCGCAAACCGGGGCAGAAAGTCTTGGAGAACGTGCCAAGGAACACCACCAGGCCGTGCTCGTCCAGGGCCTTCAGCGACGGCACCGCCTGGCCGTCGAACCGGAGCTCTCCGTACGGGTTGTCCTCCAGCACCGGGATCCCGTGACGGGCAACGAGCTCGAGGAACGCCTTTCGCCGTTCCAGGGACCAAGTCCTTCCGGTGGGGTTCTGGAAGTCGGGAACCACGTACGCGAGCTTGATCAGGTCATGCTCGGCCAGACATCGCTCCAGCTCGCGGATGATCATGCCGTCCTCGTCCGTGGGCACCTCCACGAAGCGGGGCTCGTACCCCCTGAAGGCGTTGATGGCGCCCAGATAGGTGGGGCTCTCGCACAGCACCGCGTCGCCTTCGTCCAGGAACAGCTTGCCGCTGAGGTCGAGGCCCTGCTGCGAGCCCGAGGTGATGAGGATCTGGTCGGGCTCCACCGAGGTGCCCAAGATGCGGTTCATCCGCCGGGCGACAGCCCCTCTCAGTGCGGGATCACCCTCGGTTGTGGAGTACTGGAGGGCCGCATGCCCGTCGCGCTCCAGCACCTCCTGGACCACCTCTCCCATCTCTTCCACCGGGAAGAGCTCGGCCGCCGGCAGGCCTCCGGCGAAGGAGATCATCCCCGGCCTCTGGGTCAGCTTCAGAATCTCCCGGATCTCCGAGGTCTTCATCCCACTCGTCCTTCGCGCCCAACGAACCGTCATCCTCGCCACCTCCTCCATCCCCTCGTGTTAGCTGCTCCACTCCGTGAGCCCTCGAACGCCGTTGTGATCCGCCTGCCGGGCCCTCACCGGCCGGCCCGCGAACGACACATCAAGACCCAGATCACCTGGAATCTCCGTCTCCCCCGGCTTCCGGCGGTTTCCGCCCGGAGCCGCTCCTCCACACCTGCGAGGTGTCGGAGACGAGGTACGCCACGTTCCGGTTGGAGGGTGCTATCTCCAGATCCCAGATCATCTGCATACCCTCGCCTCCGGGCACGCCAGCGGCCACCTGGGCGGCGCTGCGCAGGGGCAGCGGGGTCCACATCCTCCGGGACTCGAGCAACCCGGAGAAGAGACTCTGACTCACCATGAAGACGACCGGTAACAGGATGCTCGCCCGCATGTCTCACCGCCTCGCCGCGCGACGCGCCGGGACCTGCGGGCCAGGAGCTCGGAATGTACCGGTCCCGTTCTTGATGCTCACCTTCTCATTCCCTTCGGTTTGAGCCGTCACGCTCTTGATCCTACCACCGCTGAGCTGCCGGCCGGGCCGGCGGGCTCGTGGGACATCCGCGCTACCTGGCGCCGCCGGGAAAGGTGGGGCTGGTCGTCGCGGGGCGCAGGCGTCTCGACGGGCGGCAGGGGGGACGGACGGACGGCGGTTTCAGCAGGATCGCCCCCTGGTGGGGACCCAGCTCCACGGCGGTAACCGGCACCAGGTCCACCCGGCCGTCGCCGCCGAGCTCCGGAACGAGCCCGCCCGATGGCACGACCCTGAGGAAGACCCCGCCCAGGTCCACCGTGCGGGCCTCGCCGGACGCATCCGGGTTGACGACGGCCACGCACCCCGGCAGGTCACGCCGGTAGACGCCGGCCTGCGGATCGAAGAGATCGGCGAGATCTCCGGGTGGGTCGTCCAGCGCTCCGTAGTCCAGTGACCACTCCGGGAAGTAGGCGAGCAGAGAGCAGTCCGGGGTGAAGTAGAAGGTCGACACCGGGGAGGCGCCCAGGAGGTAGGAGGCCAGGGAGTACATCCTGCCCTCCACGCTGGCGAAAGCCCCGAAGCTCACCCAGCTCACCGGCATGCCCCCGGGCACGTCGAGGAACGCCTGCATGATCAGCCGCCAGTCTTTCCCGGTCCGGAAGGGGCTGTCCGGCCAGTACAGCTCGGCGTACACCGGCGCCTCCATGACCACGCCGTCGCTCGCCCAAAGGTAGGCCCTCTGCTCGATCAGGGGAAGCTGGTCGAGCCCGTTGAACACGACCATTTTCGGCTCGATCCCCTGGTTGATGAGCTCGAGGTACTCCGCGAGGTTGTCCTGGAAGACCTGCTTGTCGTACCACTCCGGGATTCCCGGATAGGGCGCCATCACCCGGCAGCTCTCGTCCACCTGGATCGGGACGCCGCGTCCCTGGGCCATGTCGGCCCACACGTCGTCGAGGTGAACGCCGTCGAAGCCCAGGGCCAACATCTTCCGAATCTCTCGCAGGGAGTGCTCGCGCCAGGCGGCGCTGCCCGGCTCCATGAACAGGGACGGCCCGAACAGATCGTCCTCGTTCATCAGCCGATTGCCGGTCACCGGATCCGTCATGAACATCTCGGAAGTGAGTGGAGCCTCGATCGGGTCGCAGGGCTCCCACGGGGTCAGCAGGGCGTCCCAGTACACGTAGGCCTGGATTCCCGGGTTGAGCATTCTCATCCGCTCGAGATCGATGTCGTACGGCGCGCCGCGGACGAACATCACGAAGCGCTCGGCGATGAAGTCGAGATGCTCATCCATCATGTCCGCCGCGGTAGTCGCGCTGTAGTCGCAGAGCCCGAGGCGGAGCCGCTGGGCGGCGCAGGGCATGCCGGCTCCCGACATCAGCACCGCAACGATACCGATGATGGGACCCCAACCGGAGGCACCGGGGGCTCTCACTGCGACACCTCCTGCGACGCGCGCTCGAGACGGTGGTACGGTCTCTCCTTCGTAACAGTATCAGAGATCTCGAGGAGGCCTCTGGCCCGGAAAGGCCGAGCCGGGGCAACGCGGCCGGCGGTCAGGCGATGGATACGGCACCTCCAGTGGCGAGCCACAGCTCGAGCCAGGCACGGGTGATCGCCAGTCGGGCGAGGTCGCGCTGGGTACGCTTGTCGCGCAGCCTGGCCTCGGCCTCGAGCAGGTCGTTGGTGGTCGCCCGGCCGGAGGCGTGGCGCTCGCGCTCCACACGCAGGGTCTCCCGGGCCTGCTCGACGCCGCGCTCGCCGACCCGGAGGGCGCCCCGGGCGGTAACGATGGCGGCCAGGGCGGCGCGCACGTCCACCGCGAC
>JAADFK010000185.1 GCA_013152925.1 Acidobacteriota bacterium
GTTTCTTGGAACCCTGGGGAGCCACCCGCGGGACCACGTATTCCCTTGCCGGTGGGGAGGAGTTTGTTCAAGAGGAGAACCTGTTCCGTTTGATGGGGAATCAGCAAGCACCATCAAGAGAGAGCTTCGAACATTTGGGCAGAAGCTCCGAACATTTGGGCAGAAGCTCCGAACATTTGGGCAGAAGCTCCGAACATTTGGATGTTCTGGGAGACGAGAGACTCCTCGCCGTGGCGGAACCGGTGCGTTCAAGGGGGAAGGCGCCAAAGCATCTTGTGGAGGACGTCATCGAGAAACTGTGCACAAGCCGGTTCCTCAACATTCAGGAGATCGCAGCTCTTTTGGACAGGGCACCCGAAACAATCCGGATCCACTACATCATTCCGATGGTACATGCCGGCCGCCTTCAATTGCGGTTCCCCGATCAGAAGAACCATCCCCAACAGGCCTACCGGAAGGCAGGGGGGAATTGATGGGTATCGCTTTTAGAACCTTTCGCCAAGGGTTGTGAGTTGGAAATAGTCGTCGGGTTGTATTTGACATGGTTCATGATCTGGGCTGATCGGTTTTCTGGTCATTGCGAAGCGAATGCTGGAGGTTAGCTGGGTTGTGGTGCCGCCAGCTGCAGCCCTCGCCCCGGGTCTGATGGTTGTAAGGTGGCACGCGAGCCGGACCTGTCGTAACTTCTCGGGAAGAGCCCGAGCTCAGGCGGCTTCGATCAAACAAACGGACCCAGCCGCTCCGCCTCACTCTTCCCCAGCGTCCACTTAGCGGAAGAGAATGACAGGCAGGATTGCCAGCACCCAGCTGGTCAGCGAGCCGAGCAACAGGTATTCGGTGACCGTGTCGAGATCGTTGCCACCCTCACCATCGGGACGTGCCTTCTCGCTGAGCTCGGGGAATCGAAGAATGCTCTTCGCAGAGACGATGAACGCTGCCGCCGTGGCATGACCGGTGACGACAAACACGAAGATCAGCCATCGTTCGAGGATTCCGATGATCCTGCCACCGCGAAGTCGTTTCTCGGATGCGGCCGTGTCGGCACGAGCCCCGGCGAGGACCATGCGGACGATGCCGTTCGCCACCGGACCGAGCCATGCAACAACACCGACGAAGAGAACGAGGGTCCCGGGCGGAGCTTTCGCGAGGTCCCCATACGGCAGCCTCGAGAGGAACGATCCCAACCATGTTGCGTCAGCGCCAACGGTTGTACCGAGTATTCCGGGCAATGAGAGGAGAAGCAGGACGCACCCGATCTCCACGGTCAACGCCAGCCAGGCCAACGATGGCCTGGATTGTATCGACTCGCTCATCGCCCCGCTCACCACCAGGGGGAGGGCGGCCACCGCTGCCACCAGGAGGACACCAGGGAGGCTCATATGGAAGGCCAGGCCGCCGATCCCGACCACCAGCGCCGCCGCAAGCATCCCCATGCCTGCGCGGCGCAGGCCGTGCACCTCTCGTGTCAAACCACCGGCAGCCGCCCCGCCGACGGCCATCGCGATCAGGCCAATTCCAACGGCAATCAACCCGTGCCCCCCGTTTTCTGCGGATCCCGCATGGCCACGGCATCAAGCATCTCCTGGTACCGGATCAGCAATGCAGCACCTCGTTTTCGGGATACATTCGACACGGTGGATTGTGACACGTCGAGGTCGCGTGAGATATCGACCTGCCTCCTGCCGCGAAAAAGCTCCAGGGTGATCCGGGCATCAGTTTGGCTCATTCCCTGAACGGTCTGGTCGCGGAAGAGGAGAAGGCCGTTCGTCAGGGCTTCGATCAGCGGATCACCGTCGTCGCCAACCCGCAGGCGTGTCCAGATGGCTGAGTGAGGGAGCCCCTTCCGTTTTCTGTTCAGGTCCACGATTTCCTTGATCGCTTCACGGGCATTCCACCATGCAGTGCCGGAACGTGCGATCGTTGGATCCCCCGGCAAGGACGATTCCGTCGTGCCATATCCCAGGCCAAACCGCAACGTATACTTCCCACGGAGCTTGAGTTGAATGAACAGCGTGGACTTCATTGCTGCCTCAACGGAGCTGCAAGCGCCCTGGATTTCGTCCCCGGCGCCCGGGACGAATGTCAAGGGCTGGACGTGTTCCACCTCTCGATTCACCCAGTCCAGGACCTCGGCAAGGGTCTGGAACATGGCTTCCTGAACGACGCTCCTTGAACGTATGACATCTCCGATGATCGCGTAAACGGATTGTTGGAGCTCCATCGTCACTCTCAGAGTTTATAGGCATTCCCAAGATAATGTCAAATTATCTCGTTTACGTTGATATTGTATATTTATTGGCACGAGTGTGATATTTGCTCATCGCCGGTCTCCCCCCGTTTTGCGGCCCCACAACACGACAATCACGCCACCCCATGTTCTTCCCCCATCGGGTGATCGAAAGAAACGACACCGAGCTCTGGGACATCGCGGAGCCCCGGGTGGACGAGTACCGCGGGAACACGGTCGGCGTCCGGCACTACACGGGGTCCCGGCCCTGCTCGTGCAGGATCTGCGTCGCCCACGGGCGTCGCTGACCAAGGGTGAAGAGATACTCGGTCACGAGGCTGTTTCGCTCCCATATGGCCCGTGCTGATCGGTCCCGCGCTGGGGTCGTGTACCACCCCGTGAGCTCGATCAGACCTGGTGCTGGCACACGCATGTCGACATGCTCCCCCCTTCGCAAACTCATGGGCCGCGCAAGAAGTTGTCTTGCCCCAAACGAGCAGCCCTTGAGGACAGTCTCCTCGTTCTCAAGCTCGGCCACCCTGACAGCAGTGTATCCCTCTGGCATTCTCACGGTGGACCTGACCAGACGCTCCTCGCCGCCGCAAGCCGAGAACAGCTCACCGAGATAGCGAGCGGGTTTCCCATCGTTGGAAAGGGCGAAGGCATGCGGGCAAGAACCAATTGGAGCGCACAGAGTGTTGAAGCGCTTCCCAAGCGATGTCGTGTTCATCACCACCTCGTCTATTCGAATCAAAGATGCTGTTGAATGACGACGTCTTCGTTTGACCACACTCGGTGTTCAATGGACGGGTGCTGTCCCAAGAGCCAGCTCTTGGCGTCTCTCGGAACCGGACGATGAAACGAAGCAGAGTGACATCGTCCGCCCGGTGAGAAACGGCCGTGGGTGGCCAGGCCACTTCTGCTACCATCGCGCCCCGGAGGTGGGGCCATGCTGCCGCGAGAGCTGTTTCGCAATGAACCTGACCGGATCCGGCGGATGCTTCGGGATCGGCACACGGAGGCTGATCTGGACCGGCTGCTGGAGGTGGACGGGGCGTGGCGGGAGGTGCTCGTCCGGGTGGAGGAGCTCAAGGCCCGCCGCAACGTGGGGTCGAAGGAGATCGGGGCCCTCTTCAAGGCCGGCGAACGGAGGGAGGCCGAGGGGCGCAAGGCTGAGATGGCCGCGCTGGGTGAGGAGATCAAGGCGCTGGAGGCGGAGGCCTCGGCGCTGGAGGCTGAGCTCGCGGCCCTGGAGCTGACCATCCCCAACCTCTTCGACGAGAGCGTCCCCGTCGGCACCGACGAGTCGGACAACCGCGTGGAGCGGAGCTGGGGGGAGCCGCCGGATTTCGGATTCGAGCCGAAGGCCCACTGGGACCTGGGGCCCGAGCTGGGGATCCTCGACTTCGAGCGGGCGGCCAAGATCGCCGGGGCGCGCTTCGCCGTGCTCCGGGGCGCCGGGGCGGCGCTCGAGCGGGCGTTGATCTCCTACATGCTCGACCTTCATACCGGCAAGCACGGCTACACCGAGGTGTTGACACCCTACCTGGTGAGCTCCGAGAGTCTCCGCGGGACCGGCCAGCTGCCCAAGTTCGAGGACGATCTCTTCAAGATCGAGGGGCGCGACCTCTACCTGATCCCCACGGCCGAGGTGCCGGTGACCAACCTCCACCGGGAGGAGGTGCTGGCCGAGGAGCAGCTCCCCACCCGCTACTGCGCCTTCACACCCTGCTTCCGGGCGGAGGCGGGCTCCTACGGCAAGGACGTCCGCGGCCTGATCCGCCAGCACCAGTTTCACAAGGTGGAGCTGGTGCAGCTTGTCCATCCCGAGCGCTCCTGGGAGGCCCTGGAGAAGCTGACGGGCCACGCCGAGGCCGTGCTCCGGGGCCTGGGGCTCCCCTACCGGGTCGTCACGCTCTGCTCGGGCGACCTGGGATTCTCCTCGGCCAAGACCTACGATCTGGAGGTTTGGCTTCCCGGCCAGAACCGCTACCGCGAGATCTCGTCCTGCTCCAACTTCCTGGACTTCCAGGCCCGGCGGGCCCGGATCCGCTTCAAGCCCTCGGGCGGAGGCAAGGCCCGTCTGGTCCACACGCTCAACGGCTCGGGCCTTGCCATCGGCCGGACCCTGGTGGCCGTGCTGGAGAGCTACCAGCAGGCCGACGGCTCGGTCCTCGTTCCCGAGGTCCTGCGCCCCTACATGGGCGGGCTCGAGCGGATCTCGCCCGAAGCCGAGGGATGAGAAGAAAGCACCGGATTCTCACGCGCTGACACGGATTCCCGCGGGGGAAGATCTGACGACCGGGGAGTTTGACAGGTTAACCGAGTAATGCTATCTGGTTAACCGTGATGATCGAGCTGCTTCCTCTCCTTGGAACGGACTTCCGGTCCGGAACAGAGCTGGCCCGCGAGCTGGGTGTCTCGCGGGTGGCGGTGTGGAAACGGATTCAACGGCTTCGCGAGATGGGCTACCCGGTGGAGGCACACCCGAAGAGGGGCTATCGGCTTGTGGAGGAAGCTCCGGCTCCCGGCGTTCTCGCCGCACGGCTCCCTCGGCGCCCCGCCGGCAGCTACCGTTACCTGGGCGTGACCGCGAGCACGCAGGAGGACCTCCGCAGATGGGCGGCTCACGGGGCGCCTTCAGGGGCCCTGGTGGTCGCGGAGGGGCAGACGGCGGGGCGCGGGCGGCGCGGGCGACGCTGGCAAAGCCCGCCTTCCAAGGGGCTTTACTGCTCGGTCTTGCTTCGCGGGTTGCCGGTCGGGAAGCTGCCGCTGCTGGGGCTCGCTGGCGGCGTCGCGCTGGCCGAGGCGACCGGCGTCGGCCGGGTGAAGTGGCCCAACGACATCCTCGGTCCCGACGGCGCCAAGGTGGGCGGGGTGCTGATGGAGGCGCAGACGAACGGCGAAGAGGCGCACGTGGTGATTCTCGGGCTCGGGGTCAACCTCGAGCCGGCGGACCTGCCGGACCACGCGGCGGCCCTTTCACGCTATTCCCGGGTGAGCCGGACGGACCTCCTGGTGGCATTCGTGCAACGCCTCGAGCATTGGCTGGACCGGCTCGACCGGCCCGGGGAGGTTCTTGCCGCCTGGCGACGGCGGGATGTGACGCTGGGTCACCAGGTGCGTGTGCGCACCCGTCAGGGTGTTGTCGAGGGGCGGGCAGTTGGGGTCCGGACCGATGGAACGTTCGTCGTGAGACCGATGAGCGGCGAGGAGGTCGCGGTCGCTGCCGGCGATGTGGAGCTGGTTGGGCAGATCCGGACCATGTCATGAGGGTTGGCAGGAAACGGCGCGAGGCGGCGTGGACGGTGGTGCTTGTGCAGGAGGAACGAGCGAATCGAGGGAGCGCCACCAGCCGCGGTGCATCGCGCCTTGCAGCGGAAGGGTCATGGATGACCCGGGCAAGCGGTCGCAGGGGCATGAGCTCATGAGCTGGAGCATCGTTGCCCGGGATGCGATCGAGGGCCGTCCTCCCGCCGGGGAGGCGGCGCTGAGGATGCTGGCCCTCGCCGATCGGGCCACCCCGGCCCTTGTGGAGGCGGCCTGGCGGGTACGGGAGCATCACTTCGGCCGGAGAGTGAAGGCACACGTGGTGGTGAGCGCGAGCCGGGGCGGCTGCGCGGAGGACTGCAGCTACTGCTCCCAGTCCGCAGTCTCGGCGGCGGCGGTCCAGCGTCAGCGTTTGCTGTCCCCAGGTGAGATCCTCGAGCGTGCAGCTGCCGCCAGGCGGGCGGGGGCGAAGCGTCTTTGCGTCGTTACGGCCGGGCGCGCCGCGCAGGAGCGCGAGATCGCGACCGTGATGGAGGCCACGCGTCTCATCAAGAAGAAGGTCGGTCTCGAGGTCTGCGCGTCCCTGGGAATGCTGGACGCCGGAACGGCGCAGGCCCTGAAGGCGGCGGGGGTTGACGCCTACAACCACAACCTCAACACGGCCCATGATCGGTACGGCGAGGTCTGCAGCACCCATCGCTACGAGGACCGGTTGGCCACCGTCGCGGCGGCGAAGGCGGCGGGGCTCGAGGTGTGCTCGGGTGTGATCGTGGGATTGGGGGAGACGGATCGGGAGCTGGTCGAGATGGCGTATGCTCTGCGCGACCTCTCGGTGAGCTCGATCCCGGTGAACTTCCTGCTGCCGGTTCCTGGCACGGCGCTTGGCGGCGGGGATACTGTCCGCCACCTCACACCCTGGCACTGTCTGCGGGTGCTGTCGATGTTCCGGATCGTGAACCCGGAAGTGGATCTTCGGATCTCGGCGGGACGCGAGCGGTACCTCCGCAGCCTTCAGCCCCTCTCCCTGCTGATCTGCAACAGCTTCTTTCTGGGGAATTACTTGACGCAGCCGGGGCAAAGCGCCGACTCGGACCGAATGATGGTGGCCGACCTGGGTCTGCTTCTCGAGCAAGCGCCGGCCGCCGGCGTTGCGCTCGGAGCGCCGGCCGGAGCGAGAGAATGAAGGAAACGAGCTGTTCCTCTCCAACCGCGTGGACGAGACGGCTCGAGCTGTGGCGGCGGGCGGACCTGGAGCGAACGCTCTCCCCGGCCTCGTCATCGGCGGACTGCTGGGCGAGACGGAGGGGCGGACGACTGCTCAACCTGGCGAGCAACAACTACTTGGGCCTGGCGAGCGATACGAGGGTCGTGCAGGCTGCACGGAAGGCGATGGACCGGTGGGGCGTGGGCGCGGGCGGGTCACGCCTTCTGAGCGGAGACACGGAGGCTCACCACGACCTGGAGACCGAGCTCGCGGAGCTCAAGGGGACCGAGGCCTCGCTCGTCTTCGCCAGTGGCTACGCCGCCAACGTTGGCGTGCTCTCGGCCCTGGCCTCGGCGCGAGACGAGCTCTTTCTCGACACCCTCTGCCATGCCAGCCTTGTCGACGGCGCCAGGCTCAGCGGCGCCAAGCTCCACCCCTTCCCTCACCGGGACCTCGGCTCGCTCGAGAAGCTGCTCGACGCTGCGGGACCCGGCGGACGCTTCGTTGTGACCGACACCGTGTTCAGCATGGACGCGGACCTGGCGCCGCTGCCCGCGCTCGTGAGCATGACACGGCGCCACCGGGCCGCACTGGTCGTCGACGACGCACACGGCACCGGCGTGATCGGGCGCGAGGGCCGTGGCGCCCCGGCGTACATGGGCGTTGCGGGGGAGGTTCCGGTGACGGTGGGTACGCTGTCCAAGGCGCTGGGCGTCCAGGGGGGGTTCGTGGCCGGCAGCCGGGACCTCATCCGGTGGCTCGTCAACCGCTCCCGTTCATTCGTGTACAGCACCGGCCTGGCGCCGGCCCTTGCCGCCGCGGCGCTGGAAGCGGTGCGTATCATGCGCAAGGAGGAGTGGCGCCGGGAACGGCAGCAACGTCACATGGCTCAGCTTCGAGCGGGTCTCGGTCAGCTCGGATACTCAGTGCTGCACGAGCCGCCGGCTCCCATGCTCCTGGTGATGACCGGCAACCCTCGGCGCACCCTCCGGCTGGCAAACCACCTCGAGGAACGGGGGGTCCTCGTGTCGGCGGTCCGCTGGCCCACCGTGGCCAAGGGAGCGTGCCGGATCCGGCTGGCGGCGATGGCGACGCACACCGAGGCCGAGATTGAGGCTGCGGTGGACGCCTTCCCACCGGCGAGCAAGGTCCCCGACGCATGACAACGGTCGCGCGGATACTGGGAGTGGGGGCGGCGATCCCGGAACGTAATGTCGCCAGCGAGGATCTCGAGCGGCAGCTCGGTCTGCCGGCCGGCTGGATCGAACGGCGGACGGGGGTGCGCCGAAGGCCGGTGGCAGCGCCGGAGGAGAGCACCTCCGGCCTGGCAGTCCGCGCCGGTGAACGGGCACTGGCCGAGGCCGGCGTCGCCCCGGGAGACGTTGTGCTCCTGTTGCTTGCAACCAGCACGCCGGACTATCCCCTGCCGCCCACCGCGCCGTTCGTCGCACACCGGCTCGGCCTGACACACGCGGGCGCCGTGGACGTGGCGGGCGCTTGCGCCGGCTTCCTCTACGCCGTGGCCATGGCCGATCCTTACGTCCGGGCGCATCGGGCGCCGGTGTTGATCATTGGAGCCAACGTGTTGACCCGCCGTGTGAGCCCATCGGATCCGATGACCGCCCCCCTGTTCGCCGACGGCGCAGGGGCAGTTGTGCTCGGGCCTGCCGGCACGGGCCGGGGCGTGATCGCAACGGTGCTCGCGGCCGATGGTGCGAACCCGCGAGAGGTCTGGGTTCCTGCGGGTGGCAGCCGCCGGCCTCTGTCAACCGAGGCCGTTGCCGGTGGGGAGCACCTGATGCGCATCGACGGCGGGCGGCAGTTCTACCGGACCGCCGTGCGTGCGATGGCCAAGATCGGGAGGGAGGCCCTGCGGTGCGCCGGCCTTTCCGCCGCGGATGTGGACTGGTGGGTTCCCCACCAGGCGAGCCGCCGGCTCATCGCCGAGGCGGGCCGCCTTCTGGGTATCCCTGAAGAGCGTACGGTGGATATCGTGGCGGAGCACGGAAACAGCTCCGCCGCCAGCATTCCCACCGCGCTGGCGTCGGCAGCGCGGAGCGACCTTGTGCGCCCCGGCCACCTGGTCCTGCTGACAGCCGTGGGGTCGGGCTTGCTCGCTGCGTCCGTGGTGCTCGAGTGGTAGACCCGAAGATCTCGCCGGCTGTCGTCGCGAGACCGGGCTGGCCCCTGTCGGTACGACGTTTCGGCCAGGGCGGGGCCGGGGCGTGCTCGGGGCACGTTGCCGGTGCCGCCGCCGCCCCAAACGCCACAACGGCGGTCGGATCCGCGGTCGCAGCGGGAGGCCGGTGAGATGTGATGTGAAGGTAAGGCACGGGAGGCGATGCGATGGAAATCACGATGGGCGACGGCTCGCAGGTACGGACCGAGGACGGGGACGGGATTGCTCCGGAGATGCTCGAAATACAGGACAAGGCGTTCGTGTGGCATCCGTTCACCGCGATGCGCGAGTACCTGGGCGCCTCGCCGTTGATCATCAAGCGCGGGCGGGGCATCAAGCTTCAAGACACGCGGGGCCGGTGGTACTTCGACGGGACCTCCTCCATCTGGCTCAACGTTCATGGCCACCGCGTTGAGAAGCTCGACGCGGCGATACGATCGCAGCTCGACCTGATTGCGCATTCGACGCTGCTCGGGCAGGGGAACGTCCCGTCCATCATTCTTGCGAAGCGGCTGGTGGAGATCGCACCTGGCGGGCTCGGCAAGGTCTTCTACTCCGACAGCGGCGCCACCGCTGTCGAGATCGCCCTCAAGATGGCGGTCCAGTACTGGGCCAACCTCGGTCAACCCGGGCGGCGCCTGATCGTCGGCTTCTCGGGCGGATACCATGGCGACACCCTGGGTGCCGTCGGAGTCGCCCACGATGACCTGTTCCACTGGCCGTTCCTGGGCCTCTTGCCCCCTCATCCCATCGCGCCCTACCCTCGGCCCGACCGAGGCCAAAGCGATGACGAGCGCCGAGCCCGGTCGCTCGCAGCGGTGGAGAAGATCCTCCATGATCGGGAAGGCGAGATCGGAGCGGTCATCGTTGAGCCCGTGCAGGGTGCAGCTGGCATCGTGCCGCCGCCGGGAGGGTTCCTCGCCGGGCTTCGCGAGATCTGCGACCGTTTCCAGGTGTTGCTCATTGTCGACGAGGTGGCGACAGGCTTTGGGCGCACCGGGCGGCTTTTCGCGTGCGAGGCCGAGGGAGTCGCTCCGGATCTCCTCTGCCTGGGCAAGGGGCTCACCGGCGGATACCTGCCGCTCGCCGCCACCCTTGCCACGCAGGAGATCTTCGATGCCTTCCTCACCGTTCCCGGACGGCCCGAATCCCGCCGCAGGACCTTCTTTCACGGGCATTCCTACACGGGGAACCCGCTGGCCTGCGCGGCGGCGCTGGCGAGCCTCGATCTGCTGGAGGAGTTGCTGCCGGAGCTGCCGGCCAAGGCGGCGGCGTTGGCCGGCGCGCTCGCCCCCCTGCGCGACCGCCCATTCGTCGGGGAGGTCCGGCAGGCGGGGCTCATGGCCGGGATCGACCTGGTCGCGGACAGAGCGAGCGGACGCCCGTTTCCGGCCGAGCCACACGTGGGCTTTCTCGTGGCGCGGCACATCGCAGACCGCGGCATGATCATTCGCCCGATCGGTTCCACGCTCGTCTTCGTGCCCCCGCTCGCGGCCACATTCGCGGAGCTTGAAGAGATGGGCGGCATCTTGCGGAACGGCCTTGACGATGCCGCGCTCGAGCTGGAGAGAATCGCACGGGGGGGGTGATGCGGGGAATCTTTGTTTCGGGAACCGATACCGGCGTCGGAAAGACCGTCGTGGCCACCGGGCTCATCCGGATGCTGCGCCGGTTGGGATCGCGTGTCGGTGCGCTCAAGCCGGTGGAAACCGGTGTGGAGATCGACGGCACGGGCCCGGCCGACTGGAGGTTGCTTGCGGAGGCCGCGGGCATTGGCTGCCCCCGGGAATGGGTTGCTCCATGTGTCTTTCCGGACCCATTGGCGCCTCTCGAGGCCGCACGTCGCAGCCACACGGCGATCAGCATTGGCTCTCTTGATCAGGCCATTCAACGCTTCGACGCCTTTGACTGGGTGGTTGTGGAGGGCGCCGGCGGGCTTGCGGTTCCGATCACCGAGAGCCTCGACATGGCGGGTCTGGCCGTGCGATGGAACCTCCCCGTGCTGATTGTCGCGCGTCCCGGGCTCGGGACCATCAACCACTCGCTGCTCAGCATCACCTACGCGCGGTCTCGCGGGCTCGAGGTTGTGGGCGTCGTGCTCTGCCACACGGTGGCTGCGCCCGATGATGTTTCCGCTCAAACCAACCCGTCGTTGATTCAGGAGCTTTCCGGCGTTCCAGTTCTCGGCATCATCCCGTACCGCCCGGCAGCAATGACCGCCCGGGCAGCCGAGCTGGTTGTGACCGAAGGGCTGAGCGTCGAGAAGCTCCTGCTTCGGTACCGTCAGCTTGTGAATGCGTGGGCGGCACCGTTGTCTTCGTCGGGCTCAGAGCGTTGAATGGTTGATATCTGTCTGAATTCGAATAGTTCGATATGGTAGAGCATGGCTGATATGAGAGGAAACGTACGATGATGAAGCTCAGGAAGAACCGGGAACGGGCCTCGACGCGGGCCGGCCGGCGTGAGAGTCGGTCCATGTTCTCGTTTGGCGTGTGTCACAATGCTGAAAGGGGCAACGAATGAAGAAAGTGACCATCGTGTATCACAGTGGGTTTGGGCATACGCGGCGCCAGGCCGAGGCGGTGCTGGAGGGGGCAACCGCGGTTGAAGGCGTGGAAGCGCTGCTTCTCACAACCGAGGAAGCCGCCGAACGGATGGAGGATCTCGACGGTTCCGACGCCATCGTCTTCGGCTGTCCCACCTACATGGGAAGCATGAGCGCGGAGATGAAACGGTTCCTCGAGGCCGCTGCGCAGCGCTGGTTCACCCGGTCATGGCTGGGCAAGGTCGCCGGCGGGTTCACGAACTCGAGCTCGTTTTCCGGAGACAAGCTCAACACGCTTGTGGGCCTCATGATCAACGCGATGCAGCACGGGATGATATGGGTCGGCTCCGGGGTCATGCCCTCTGCGAATCATCCCGAAGCGATGAGCATCCCCGAGGGTCCCGGGCCGGAGGCCCACAACCGGGTGGGCTCCTTTATCGGGCCGATGGCGGCCAGCCTTCAGCTCGACGACGGACCGCCCCCCGGTGACCTCGAGACCGCCAAGGCGTATGGACGTCGCATCGCCGGGGTGACGCTGCGGCTCGCCCAGGTGGCGGAGTGAGGGCCATATGCCAACGCGTTTCCACGGGACCGAAGCGGAACGGAGGGCACTGGATACCTACATCAAGCTCATGCGCGCGGCCGAGTCGGTCACCGCCAGGCTCTCCCGCGGAGTGCGCGAGGCCGGGCTGACGACCACCCAGCTCGGTGTGTTGGAGGCGCTCCTCCACCTGGGTCCCATGGCGCAGTGCGAGCTCGCCTCCAAACAGCTCAAGAGCCCGGCGAACCTGACCACGGTCGTGGATAACCTCGAGCGTCGCAACCTGGTCCGCCGGCAATGTGATCCCGGCGACCGGCGGCGCTGGATCGTCGACCTCACGCCGGAGGGGCGGTCGTTGATCGCGGACTTCTTTCCGGGCCACGCGGCGGCGGTCACCCGGGAGCTCTCGGTGCTGACACCCTCCGAGCAGGACCGGCTCGCCCGGCTCTGTCGCAAGCTCGGGCTGGGAAACGCCGACGCCCATCCACACGGGCCCGACCGGGGCTCGGCCCCCGGCAGAACGGCGAAAGAAAGCCCGAAATAACACGGGGGCTGGCACAGCTCCCCTACGGCTGCGGCTTGAAGGCGTAGGGGATCGTGACCGTCGCCGTGCTCGTCACCTTGACGCCGTCCTTCGTGGCTGGCTTGAAGATGTACTTGCGGGCGGCCGCCGTGGCCGCCTCGGGGATGCCGAAGCCCTTCTCGTCGGCCCGGAGTATCTTGACGCCGGTCACCGTACCCCTGGCATCGACGGTGACGCTGAGGATGATCACCCCGTGGCGGCGGGAACGCACCGCGCTCCTCGGCCAGACCACCGGCTCCTGGCGGAGCACGACGGGCCGGGTGTCCACCTCGGTGGCGGGCACGAACTGGTTCCGCTGAACGCCCTGCGGCGTGGGCGGTGCTGCCCGGGTCGGCACGGGCGTGGGGGCTCTCATGGCGGCCGTCGGGGTGGGCGTCGCCGCCAGCGCCTGGCGTGCCTTCTCCTCGGCCTTCCGGCGCTCCTCGGCCAGCGCCTCCTCCTGCTTCCTCTTGGCCTCCTTGGCCGCGGCGATCTGCTTCTGGATGCGCTCCTGCTCCTTCTTGGCCTGGGCCTTGGACCGGCTGCTCTTCTGGACCTGCTGGAGCTGTTTCTGGAGCTTGTCGATCTCCACCTGCCGGTTCATCAGCTCCTTGCGGATCTCGTCCTCGCGTTGCTGCATCAGCTCGGCCACCTGCTGCTGGACCAGGGCCTCCACCTGCTTTTGCTGGGCCTCCTTTTGGGCGGCCAGCTGCTCGGCGGTCGGCGTCGGGACCGCTGGCGGGCCCGAGGAGCGGCCGGCGAAGAAGAACGCCCCTGCGGCAATGGCCACCACGACGACGGCGCCGACCGCGATCCACAACCCCTTGCCCCTTCCTCCGCCGGATCCCGATGCGGGCGACGTCTCGATCTCGTCGTTCAAGGGCATGACCACGGGCTCCGGCTCGGGGCGGAGGTAGGGCGTCACATCGAGGCTCTTCTCCTCCAGGCGCTCTTTCTCCTCGATCTCGATGTCGTTGCGGAAGAGCCGGTCCATGAACAGCGCCAGGTTGAAGGTGGTCGGGCTGTACGCACCGCCGTAGAGCAGCTTGTCCAGCTCCTTCTTGAAGTCGGCCGCCGAGCTGAAGCGCTCCTCGGGCCGTTCGGCCAGGGAGCGCGACAGGACCGCCATGATGTCCTGCGGCACGGGCTCGTCCTCGTAGGCGAGCCGCGCCGCCGAGACGGTTTCGGCCCGCTCGGCGGGGTCGGCCGGCAGGGGCGATCCCGTCATCAGCTGGTAGAGAATGGCGCCCAGGGAGTAGACATCGGCGCGTGGGGTCGGGGCCCGGGAGGTCAGGACCTCCGGCGCCAGGTAGGGAGCGCAACGCCGACGTACGGTCTCGTCGTCCAACGACTCCAGGAGGGCGTCTCCCAGGCCGAGGCCGGCGACCACGGCTTCACCGTCGTTGGTCACGGTGACCAGGGCCGGGTGGAGGAACCCGTGGACCAGGTTCGATCCGCCCACATCGACGGCCAGCGCCGCCGACAGGGCAAGCGCCAGCTTCTCCAGGATCAGGAGCGCGTTGTCCACGGGGATCGGGAATCCCTCCTCCTGGACCCGGGCGAAGACCTCGGCCAGCGGCCGGCCGGGGAGGTAGTCCCACGCCAGGGCCGGGACGCCGTTGACCACGTCCAGGCGCACGCCGGTGGCCACGTTGCCGGCCTTGAGAACCGTGGCGATTTGCTCGACCTTCGACGCTGCGCCGGCCAGCTCGGAAGCCGGCATGGAGTCGCCGTCGAAGACCAGGAGCCAGACCGTCCCTTCCAGAGCGTTCTTGCCGAGCCGCCCCGCCCGGTAAAGGTGGCCGAGCTCGCAGCTGAGGGTTTCCTTGAAGAGTACGTAGGACCCGAACGTCGTGTACTGAGCCGCCATAGTCTCCTCCAAGCTACTACGGTAGCAGCGGGTCGGGGCAGGGTCAACGGGTCCGGCGGTTCACCGGCGGGAACGCCGGAGGCGCGTGACGGCGGCGTTGTGCTCCCTCAGGGTGGCCGAGAAGTCGTGCCCGCCGCCGGGCTTGGCGACGAAGTACAGATAGCGGGTCGCGGCGGGTTCGAGAGCGGCCCTGAGGGAGGCACGGCCCGGAGAGTCGATGGGGCCCGGTGGGAGGCCGGGGTAGCGGTAGGTGTTGTACGGGTCGTCCACCGTCAGATCCCCGGAAAGGAGGCGGCCCTGCCAGAGGCCCTGCCGTTTGAGGGCGTAGACGACAGTGGGGTCGCACTGCAACAGCATGCCGCGCCGCAGCCGGTTGAGAAAGACGCCGGCCACCAGGGGACGTTCCCCGGGCAGGGAGGTCTCCGCCTCGACGAGGGAGGCCAGGGTGACGACCTCCAGGGGGGTTCCCCAGAGGCGGATTCCCCGGGCCTCGGTCCGCCAAACATCCTGGAACCGCCGCACCATGTGGCGCGCGGCTGTCTCGGCGTCGGTGCCCTCCGCGAACCTGTAGGTGTCGGGGAAGAGGAAGCCCTCCAGCGAGGGCGCCGCCGGCGCCAGCCCGGCGATCCACTGGACTCGCCCGATGGCACGGCGCCAGCCTCCGGGCGTGCCGATGCCGGCCGCGACCAGGGCGGAGGCAATCTCCCCGGCCGTCCGGCCCTCGGGAACGGTGACCTCGATCATCGCGACCCGGCCCTCGAGAAGCTGCTCCAGAACGTCCACGGGACGGGCGGCCGGCGGGATCCGGTAGTGACCGAAGTGGACCCAGCGGCCGTGCCCGCGGAGGGCAAGGTAGAGGCGGCCGGTCAACGGGGATGGCAGGAGCCCCTGCCGGTGGATCGTGCGAAGGACCTGGCGGACCGGCGCGCCGGCGGGGATCTCGAGGTCGATCTCGTGGTCCGGTCCGGGACGCAGGAGGCTCCAGGTCGCCAGCATCGCCACCAGGAGGAGAAGGAGGCCGGCGGCGGCGATCACGGAGGTCAGCCGCCGCACGGGAGCCCTCCAAGGAGCTCTTCCAGGAGCACCTGGGCCGCCAGGTGGTCCACGGGCTCGCGCCGGCCGAACCCGAGCTCCCTGGCCCGGCGGCGGGCCTCGTTGCTGCTCAGGTACTCCCGCTGGAGCTTCACGGTCCAACCCAGGGCTTCCAGGGCGGCGGCCAGCGCCCGGCTGCGCGCACAGGCCGGCGTTTCCTGGCCTTCCACATCGGTGGGGAGGCCGAGGACCAGCACCGTGGCGCCCTGCTCGCGGGCGATGCGCACGATCTGCCGCGCCGCCTCGTCGACGCCGCCGTAGGGGAGGATCTCCAGGGGCGAGGCCGTACCCGTCACATCATTCCCGATGGCCAGCCCCATCCGTTTCCCGCCGGGATCGATGCCCAGGTACCGCACGGGTCCATGGTACCGCGATCCGGAGGGGCAAGGTTGTGCGCCGGGAGCTTCTCACTCCACGGGGCCACGTGCTGTGCGCGTGGCGCCGGGTGTGGGCCCCGGCGGTGGAGGCGGTCCGGAACGACGATTCAGGCTACAATACCCGCCAAGGCCGCGCTCGCCGGGCGGGCCTGAAAGGGGCCGGTCCTCGAGGAGTGGCTCGTGCCAGGGAATCCCGGCAGGCGGCCCGTCACACCAAGGAGGCATCATGAGCAGCAACGGCGACGTGGTCATCCTTTCCGCGGCCAGGACCCCAATCGGTTCGTTCCTGGGCGCCCTTTCGACGGTTCCCGGTCCGCGTCTCGGCATGGCGGCCATCCAGGCTGCCATGGAGCGCGCGGGTGTCGCTCCCGAGCAGGTGGAGCAGGTCATCATGGGCAACGTGCTCCAGGCCGGTGTCGGCCAGGCGCCGGCGCGCCAGGCGGCCATCTACGCTGGCGTCCCCTATGACGCCGGCGCCGTCACGGTGCACAAGGTCTGCGCCTCCGGGCTCAAGGCGGTCATCATGGCGCACAACGACATCCTCTGTGGGGACTACGGCCTGGCCGTGGCCGGCGGCATGGAGAACATGTCCCT
>JAADFK010000186.1 GCA_013152925.1 Acidobacteriota bacterium
CTCAGAGCCGGGCGCTTCGCTGGATCTTCTTCGCCACCAACGAGGCGAAGAAACAGGCGCATCCCGTGCCGCCACGCCCCGTCAACCGCCTGGGGGTCCTGGGCGCCGGTTTCATGGGCTCGGGCATCGCCTCCGTTTCCCTGGGCCTGTGTCCGGTGGTGGTACGGGACATCTCCGACGACGCCCTGGCGGCCGCCGCACGGGCCGTTGAAAGCGGCCTGACCAAGCAGGTGCGCTCGGGCGCCATCCGCCGGATCGAGGCCGACCGCCGGCGCTCCCGCCTGCACCTCACCCTGGACATGGAGGAAATCGCCGGCGCCGATCTCGTGATCGAGGCCGTCTTCGAGGATCTGGCGCTCAAAAAGAAGGTGCTCGCCCAGGCCGAGGAGATCCTGGATCCCGAGGCGGTGCTCGCCACCAACACATCAGCGCTGCCCATCGCCAGGATTGCCGAGGACGCCCGCCATCCGGAGCGGATCCTCGGCATGCACTACTTTTCGCCCGTTCCCAAGATGCCCCTGCTGGAGATCGTCGTGGCCGAGCTCACCTCTCCAGAGGCCCTGGCCACGGCGCGCGCCTTCGGCGTCGCCCAGGGCAAGACCCCCATCGCCGTCAAGGACGGCCCGGGCTTCTACACCACCCGCATCCTGGCCCCCTACCTCAACGAGGCCATGCTGCTCCTGGAGGAGGGCGCCGCCATCGAGGAGCTCGACCGGGCCATGAGGGATTTCGGCTTCCCCGTGGGGCCCATGGCGCTGCTGGACGAGGTGGGAATCGACGTGGGCGCCCACGTGGCCCTGGATCTCGGCCGGGTGTACGCAGACCGTGGATTGGGCGCCTCAAAGGTCCTCCCTCTTCTCCACGAAACCGGGTACAGGGGCCGCAAGAACGGCAGGGGGTTCTACATCTATCCGCCGAAGGGATCGAAAAAGCGGAAGGAGCCCAACCCCGAGATCTACCGGATCCTCGGCGTCACACCGGTACGGGGGATCTCACCGGACGCCATCCGGGATCGCCTGGCCCTGGTCATGGTCAACGAGGCCGCCCACTGCCTGGACGAGGGCGTCATCGCCTCGCCCCGCGACGGCGACCTGGGCGCCGTCCTGGGCCTGGGCTTCCCGCCCTTCCGGGCCGGTCCGTTCCACCACGTGGACGCCGTGGGCGCAGCGGCCATCACCGATCACCTTCGCAGACTCGCCGAAGACCACGGGACCCGTTTCGAGCCCGCGCCGGTACTCCTGGAGCTGGCGAAGACAGGTGGGAGATTCCACCCATGACGCCCCCACACGCACGCCGTCCGCCTCTCCCCTCACTCCTCGCCCTTCTCCACTACAATGGTCGATTCTCCCCGGCGGCCCGCTCCTTCGGCCGCCGGCAAGAGACCTGAGCCAAGGAGAACAAGGAGAAAACGATGGACCTTCTTGCCAGATTCGAAGAGGCCGCCCGCCGGGCCAAGGCGCTCGGGGATCAGTCCAACGAGACCCTGCTCGAGCTCTACGCCCTCTACAAGCAGGCCACGGCCGGCGATGTGCCGGGGAAACGGCCCGGCATGTTCGACCCCGTGGGCCGCGCCAAGTTCGACGCATGGAGCGGCAAGGCCGGCATGAGCCGGGAAGAGGCCATGGAGTCCTACGTCGAGCTGGTGGACCGGCTCGCTGGGTCCTGAGGAGGCCACGATGAAGCGGTTCCTCGTTCGGCCGCGGACGAAGATGGATCTCTCCCGGCAAAATCCCCGTGACACGGGTCCCTTCAACGGCGGCAAGAAGGAAGGGCTGGCCCAGCTTGCGCGGGTGACGGAGGAGCTCGTGGAGCTCCAGCGGCTGCTCTACGCCGAGCACGGTCCGCGCCTTCTCGTCGTCCTCCAGGCCATGGACACCGCCGGCAAGGACGGCACCATCCGGCACGTCTTCGGTCCCCTCAACCCCCAGGGTGTCCAGGTGAGGAGCTTCAAGAAGCCAACTCCCCGGGAGCTCGACCACGACTACCTGTGGCGGGTCCACCCCTTCGTGCCCGGCAGGGGGGAGATCACGATCTTCAACCGCAGCCACTACGAGGACGTCCTCGTGGTCCGCGTCCACGGCCTCGTCCCGGAGGAGGTCTGGCGCCGCCGGTACCGTCACATCGTCGAGTTCGAGCGCCTGCTGACCGACGAGGGCACGACGATCCTCAAGTTTTTCCTCCACATCAGCAAGGAGGAGCAGAAGGAGCGGCTGGAGGCGCGGCTGGCCGATCCCACCAAGAGCTGGAAGTTCTCCAACGCGGATCTGGCCGAGCGGCAGCTCTGGCCCGATTACATGACCGCGTACGAGGAGGTGCTCAACCGGACAAGCGCCCGCCTGGCCCCCTGGTACGTCATTCCCTCGGACCGGAAGTGGTTCCGCAACCTCGCGGTGGCCACCATCGTCCGAGACACGCTCCAGTCCATGAAGCTGCACTACCCCGAACCCGACGAGGACCTCGACGGAATCGTCGTGGAGTAGGAGGACAGGGATGATCGATCACATCAATGCCAAGGCGATGAGCCACACCCAACACCGACGGCGGGCTGCTGGCTTCCGGCGGTCACAAACCCGCCCGGCGGCGCCTTCACAAGCCACGCGGCACGACCACATGGCTCGCGCGGGGTCGACCCCTGTGTGCGCCCTTGGAATCGCGTCCGGCCGCTCCGGCATCGCGAGCGCGGCGTCGGCAATCTGCAGCGGTCACCTCCGGCTCGCGTTGACAACCCTCTTCGTTCTCGCCGCTCTGGCAGCATTCCCCGCAACGGCCCCCGCCCAGGACGACTGCTTCCGGTCCTGGAGCCGTCCGGTGGTCTGCCGGCTGGACGTTGAAGCCCGGGAGACGGGCGGCCGCTGGAAAAACCTCCGGAGGAGCAACTCCCTGCGCCTTCCAGCCGGCGGCGCTCTCGAGCTTCGCTTCTCCGCGCGTGATCAGAACGGCTGGGCGTTCCCCGAAGAGCGGCTCCGGGTGGGGTTGGATCTGGAGCGGGATTGCCGGGACCTGGTACACCTGGCGCCCTCCGAGGACGGACGGTACCGCCTGGTTGCCGGGGTCGAGCGCGGCCGCTGTACCGCGACCCTGTGGGTACCCGGCAACCTCAACCTGGACATACCCCTGCGCCTGGAGGTCGTGTCCCGCGCCCAGGCGGGCTACGACCATGCCCAGGCCCGAGCCATCGCACAGCGCCTCTACCTGGCCATCCTCGGCCGGGAGCCCGATCCCGTTGGCTGGAACGCCGCCACCCAGGAGATCCAACGGGGACGGCTTTCCCAGCAGGTCCGGGCCATGCTCCAAAGCCCCGAGTTCCGCAGCAGACAGCGGCGCATGAGCCCGTCGCAGTTCCTGGAATCCCTGTACCGTGGCCTCCTGGACCGGGAACCAGATTCGCAGGGCGTCCGAACCTACCTGCGCCGTCTTGAGCGGGGCCAGGCGGACGGCGTCATCGAGGACATCATCCGCTCCGAGGAGTTCGAAGCGTCCCTCCTCGAACACCGGGGAAAGCCATCCATCCACGACGTCCGGCCACCGCGATGAGGATCGCTCTACACTTTCCCAGGCTTCGGACAGCCCGTCGTGAGGCCCCACCGGAGGCCCCCGACGCGATCCGCGTCTACCGCCACCATGCCGCGCGAGCCATCGCCGAGGAGCGATGGGCCTCCGCGCTGGTCTTCCTCGACCGGATCCTCGAGGTGGAGCCCCGCAACACCGAGGCGTGGCTGACCAAGGGCCACCTCCACCTCTACGGAAGGGGCGATGAGCCAGCGGCCATCGCCTGTTACCGGAAGGTCATCGTTCTCGGGGGGTACGACGCCACCGATCCGCACGTCGCCAAGGCCCGCTCCTCCCTGGAACGCCTCCTCAAGCGCCTCGCCTGAGCCCCGCCTCCGGGCGAAGGCGTGAACGGCCCCGCGGCCTTCCCAGCCCGCTGTGCCCGGGATGCCAGAAAACGGGCGACAGGCACTCAGCCAGAATAACGTCCACCCCTGTCATCCCGACCGGAGCGGCCCGTAGGAGCCACGGAGCGGGGGAATCCGCCCCACGATCGCACTGGAACGGGTACAGCGAGGGCCCCTGAATCGAGGAGATCCCTCGGCTTCGCTCGGGATGACAGGGTGAGAGCGTTACCCCAACCGGAGTGGCCACCACGTCCTGTCATCCCGACCGGAGCGGCCCGCAGGGGCCACGGAGCGGGCGAATCCGCCCCACGATCGCAGGCCCCCGGCTCTCCTGCTACACTCTCCCCGAGATCGAGCTTGGAGGAAGACCCCATGACTCTCTGGAAGACCCTCGCCCTCCTTACCGTGGTGATCGCCCTGGCCCCGCCCCTGCCCGCGGCGGAGCCCATGACGCAGGCCAGGGAAGGCGCCGAGCTGGAGGCCGCCCTGCACGGCGCCCTCACCAACCCCGCCGAACGGGCGGCGTTCCGGATCGAGGCCAGCGGCCAGCTGGCTCAGGACCTCCACTTCCTGACGCTCTACGGCCGGGGTGTGGGGTTCTGGAACAAGGAGCGCCAGTTCCAGCTGGACCCTTCCCAGATGAAGAAGGCCATCCGTATCGTCCTCGACCACCATCTCTGCCGGCTGCCCGAGACCATCGGAGGCGAGGAGGAGGAGCCGGAGATCATCAGGGGCCGCCCCGCGCCGCCCCATGAACGAGGCGACGCTCCCCGCTACCTCCTGAGGACCCTGACCATCACCGTCGGGGAGCGCTCCAGAACGATCGTCCAGGAAGCAGATGTTCCGGAAGCGAAGCCTCTGGAAAAGGGCCTCGCCGAGCTGGCCTCCCTGTGCCGGGAACCCGCCGCCAAGGGCGTCACCGCTCACGACCTCGCGGATGGTCTCGCTCTCGTGGCCTCTGGAAAGCTGGCGCCCGAGGCGCTCATCCTCTCGGTCAACGCGCCCGAGCTCCGCTCCCTGAAGGACAATACGGGACAGGGGTGGATCCTGAGGATCGAACACGGCCGGATCGTCGCCCAGTCCCACGCGCTCGGGAGCGGGTATGTCACCATCGTGGACCGTCCCCTCGAACCGCGCGAGATCCAGAAGCTCGCCAAGGAGCTCCTGACGGCCGGGGTCGCCTCCCTCCCCGCCCAGGTCAACACGCCCGGTTACCTGCACCTCAACCTGCGCGTGCTCGGCAACGCCATCCAGGTGATGGCCCGGACCTACGCGGGTACCCCATCTCCCGAAGCTGCCAAGTCCGCATCGACATTCACGTCCATCCGCAACTTGCTCCGGTCCACCTGGAAGCACGAGGCCGAGCTCGGGGACGCCTCGTCCAGGCCGACCTCCTGAGCGGCGCCGCGGACCGGAGCGACGCTGCAGCTCCGCCCCAACGCCGGTGCCCCGCGACGCGACGCCCCCGGGGTTTGGTCTCCGTGTGAGCCGGCGTTCTTGCGGATCTCGCCTCGCCTACCGCAGGAGCCGAGGCTTCCGAAACCGCCCGGGAAGGCTCGACGAACGACCTGACCGCGCCCTCCTCGGCACAGTCCTCTCTGCTGCCTCCTTTCTTGCCAGCCGTACTCCGGCCGTCCTCCGGTAACCACCGATCCACCCCACCATTCGCCGGGATCATTCTTGACACGCCAACCGGATGATGGTAAATATCTGTCCATGTTCATCAGCGTGGAATTGGTTTGATTTTCCGGAGCTCAACGGCCCGCCTGTGAGGGACCCGCTGGCTCCGGGCTCCGTTCCGCGGAGGGGATACGAAAGGAGATTGTGATGGTGTTGAGACGCCCGGGGCGTCCTCCCCCTCGGCAGGGGTAGTGGTGGTTGTCCCAGGTTCTTCCGCAATCCGGAACCAATTATAAGGAGGAGAGTACGATGCGAAACAGTTTCCGATGTTTGACCATTATGGCTGCCATCGCGGTGGTCGTCATCGCCACCACCGGCTTTGCAGGTGGCAGCGATGGCCCCCAGGTCGTGCACCCGACGAAGGTGCTTCACCCCGATCATTTCGGCGTCACGCCGCCTCTGGCCACAGTGGCTCCGCTGCCCCCCAAGAAGGGCGTCGCCAACCACGAGATCCCCAATCACGAGGTGACACGGCTCCCGGTGCTGCCCAAAGCGACGGCCCCGGACGAGCCCAAGGGCGAGGCACGGCGCGCGACGGTCGGGAACAGGTTGTCCCCGGCCCCCACCGTTGCCTTCGACGGCCTCAACAGCGACACCAACGCGTCGGTGGTCGGTTTCCGCGTCATGCCGCCGGACACCGAGGGCGCCGTCGGGATGAGCTACTACATCCAGTGGATCAACCTGGTCTGGGCCATCTATAACAAGAGCGACGGCTCCATCGCCGCCGGCCCCTTCCCCGGGAACCAGGTCTGGGCCACGGCCCTGCCCGGCACCGACTGCGCCTCCAGCAACGACGGTGACCCCATCGTCCTCTATGACCACGGCGCTCAGCGCTGGTTCATGGCACAGTTCATGGCCTCGAGCCCCTACGCCATGTGCCTCGCCGTATCCCAGACGAGCGATCCGACGGGGGCATGGTACGCCTGGCAGTACGAGTACGGCACCCAGTTTCCGGACTACCCCAAGTTCGGCGTCTGGCCCGACGGCTACTACATGACCGTCAACGAGTTCGGCAGCGGCGACCCGGCCACCACGGTCTTCGATCGCACGGCGATGCTCGCGGGCGACGCCAGCCCGGCCGCCCAGTACTTCGCCATCTCCGGCGTGCAGCCGGCGTTCCCGCAGCCAACCAACTGGGACGGCGGCGATGCACCGCCGGCTGGTGAGCCCAACTACAACATCGCCTTCTACGACGATGCCTGGGGCAACCCGGTCGACATGCTTCAGATGTGCGCGTTCCACGTGGACTGGACGACGCCGGCCAACTCCACCTTCACCTGTCCGAGTGGCGCAGGAGATCCCGGCTACATCGATCTGACGGCCGCCGGTCTGTCATTCGATTCGAATCTGTGCGGTTACAGCCGCGATTGCATACCGCAGATGGGCTCGACCCAAAAGCTGGACACGCTCTCCGACCGGCTGATGTTCCCGGCCAACTACCGTAACCTGATGGCCACCAAGGGCTACGAGGTCATGGTGGTCACGCACTCCGTCGATGTGGACGGTTCCGACCACGCGGGCGTCCGCTGGTACGAGCTCCACAACACGGGTTCGGGCTGGTTCATTTACGACGGCGGCACCTTCGCCCCCGACAGCGACAACCGCTGGATGGGCAGCGCTACCGTGGACGCCGAAGGCGATATCGGCATCATGTACACCATCTCCAGCTCCACCACCTACCCCTCGGTGGGCTTCGCCGGCCGCCTGGCCACCGACCCGGCCGGCTCCATGCAGAGCGAGACCGTTCTGGTCTCCGGCGCCGGCACCCAGGAGGGCGGCAACCGTTGGGGCGACTACGCCGCCATGCACACCGACCCCGACGGCTGCACCATGTGGGGTACCGCCGAGTACGTCAACGCCGGTGGCAACTTCAACTGGGATACGTACATTGGCGCCTTCTCCATGCCTGGCTGCACACCGAGCGGGTTCGGTACCGTCAGCGGTACCGTGACGAACTCCGCCACCGGTGATCCCATCGAGGGCGCCCAGGTGCAGATCGGAGGCTACACGACCTTCACCCAGGCGGATGGCTCGTATGCCATGAACGTCCCGGCCGACACCTACGACATCACCGCAACGGCCTTCGGCTTCGCACCGCAGACCGTGACGGGCATCGTTGTCGACGACGGCGGCTCGGTCGTTCAGGACTTCGCCCTCGATCCCGTCGGCACGGCCGACTTCGACGGATACGTCACCGACGCCGGCCACGGCTGGCCGCTCTACGCCAAGGTGGAGCTGGCCGTGAATGGCTCGCCAGTGGCAACCGTCTACACGAACCCCTTCAACGGCTACTACGAGGTCCCCGATATGCCCCAGGGCTTCAGCTTCGACTTCACCGTCACGCCGGTGGAGACCGGGTTCATTCCGGCGACCAGGACCGTCGTGCTTCCGCCCGGCGGTGACACCGAGAGCTTCGTGATCGAGCCGGACCCGGTGCAGAACTGCATCGCGCCAGGGTGGACACTTGCCACCGGTGGCCTGTCGGAGAACTTCGACGGCTCCTTCCCGCCCGCGGGCTGGACCGTAACGGACGCCATGGGCTCGGGCCTCGTCTGGTCCAACGTGGCAGCCTCCGGCGAGAGCGGCAACTGGGCCGGCACCGGCGACGCAGCTTCGGCCTCCAGTGACGCCTTCGGCTCCGCTCCCTATGACACGTACCTCACCTCACCGGTGGTCGATCTCACGGGTGTGGGCACGGTTGTCGTTGAAGCCCGCGTCAACTTCCAGAACTTCGCCGGTTATGACTACTTCCAGATCGACGTCTCCGCGGACGGTGGATCCACCTGGACCAACGTCCTCAGCTGGAACGAGGACCACGGCGGGTTCCGCTCACCCGACTCGGGTGAGGACGTGTCGATCGACGTCAGCTCCGAGGTCGCCGGCAGCGCCAACGCCATGGTGCGGTTCCGCTACTACGATCCTGTTTCCCACTGGAACTGGTACGCCCAGGTGGATGACGTCTTCTTCGGCGCCAAGGGATGTGCACCGAAACCCGGCGCCATGATGGCCGGCTTCGTCACCGACGCCAACACCACCATGGGGATCAACGGTGCGTCGATCGCCGACGACCAAGGCAACGCCACGAGCAGCTTCGCAACGCCGGACGATCCGGCCATCGGCGACGGCTTCTACGAGTTCTTCGTCGATCTGCCAACTGGTAATGGTCCCTCAACGCGCACCTTCACCGTGGGCGCCTCCGGTTACGCCGAGCAGCAGGTTCAGACCAACCCCTCACCCGAGGCCGTCAACCAGCTCGACTTCGCGCTGGAAGCCGGCTGGCTCGAGGTCACGCCGACCCACATGGAGGCCCGCCTCTACTCCGGCGAAACCGAGAACCAGGTGCTCGACATCATCAACCACGGCGGCGTGGACGCCAACGTCTCGCTGCTGGCCTTTGAGACCGCCGGCTGGGTACCCAACTCGCCCATGGATCAGATTCCGGCGCCCAACGTCCCGGCGGCCCACCTCAACGACCGGACCGCACAGGCGGCCAACGTGCCCGAGCACGAGCCCGGCGCACCGCTGGCAGCGGGCGACGTGATCGCCTCCTGGCCGACAGGGCTGACCTACGGCTGGGGCCTCGGCGTCAACAAGTTTGCTGACAACCTGTGGGTCGGAAACATCGGCGCCGGCGGCGGCGACGATCTCGACTACGAGTACACCCGCGCCGGCTCGCAGACCGGCACCACCTATGACACCTCGTCCTGGATGGGTTCCTTTGCGGGAGACATGGCCTTCGATTCCTTGAACGGAACCATGTGGCAGCTCGCCGTCGGCGGCGACAACTGCATCCACGAGTGGGATCCCGGGACACAGACCACCACCGGCAACGTCATCTGCTGGGGTGCTACCACCTCCGAGCGTGGTCTGGCCTACGATCCGATCTCCGACACCTTCTTCGTCGGCGGCTGGAACACCAACGCCATCACGCGCTTCGACCGCACCGGCACCGTGCTCCAGACGGCCAACGTCGGCATCGGCATCTCCGGTCTGGCCTACAACCCGGGGACGGGACACCTCTTCGTTCAGGAGAACTCCCCAACCGATACAATCACCGTCCTCGACGTCAACGACAACTACAACGTCGTGGGCTCCTTCACCGTATCCGGGATGGGCAGCTACGGCGGCGCCGGTCTGAGCTTCACCTGTGACGGCCACCTGTGGCTGATCAATCAGCAGACCCAGACCGTCTTCGAGGTCGACTCCGGCGAGTCCGGAGCCTGCATCTCCTCCAGCCTGCCGTGGTTCACCACGACACCGGACAGCGGCGTTGTCCCGGCCAACGAGGGCGACCTGCCCATCGACGGCCAGTTCATCGCCGACGGCGCCCCGCACTGGGGCCTGGTCCAGGGCCGAGTCATGATCCTGCACGATACCCCGTATCAGGTGGATGATGTGACCCTGTGCCTCACCAAGGCCTTCAACGATATGCCGGTGGATGGCAACGGTGATCCGACGGACTGGACCGACCCATACGTCCACTCCGTGGCCGGCGCCCGAATTACGCTCGGATGCGGCGGCGGCAACTTCTGCCCCAACGACATCATTCCTCGCGGGGTTGTGGCGCGCTGGCTGATCCTCGCCGAGCACGGTCCCGACTACTCACCACCGGTGTGTACCGGGATCTTCAGCGACGTTATCTGCGAGTTGACGCCCAACGCCGATTACATCGAGGCGTTGTTCAACGAGGGCATCTCGGCGGGCTGCTTCTACAATCCTGGGACTGGTGAACGTCGTTTCTGTCCGGACCAGGCGTTCAATCGTCAAGAAATGGCCGTGCAGATCCTGCGTACTAAGGGGATGTTTGACCAACCGCCCTACGAGGGCATCTTCAGCGACATGCCGGTCTGTGACCCGGATCCCGCAGTGTTCTGCTGGAGCCGCTGGGCGGAGGAGTTCTTCCGCCAAGGGATCACCGCAGGGTGCTTCTACAACCCGTATACCGGCGAGCGGAAGTACTGCCCAACCATGGAGGTCTCCCGTTCACACATGGCAGTCTTCACGCAGCGCGCCTTCGACCTGCCCATGTGCGACTCGGGCGATGTTGCGCCACAGCACTGATCCATCGACCCGCCGCCCCCGGGCGGCATGAACACCCGGCCGGGCTCCCAGGAGCCCGGCCTTTTCTTGGTGCGCCAGGCATGGCGCGAAGCGGCATGGCTGGCGTGCCATGTCGGTTGGAACCGGTGAGGGAAACCGAGCCGGGAAGCAGCTAGGGGGTGGGAGTCCCCTGGAGGCCGTGATGACCGGAGCTCCTAGCCGAACAGCAAGGGCGTCCGTCGTGGGGCGGAGTCTGAAGGAAGCTGGGGCTCAACGTCAGCGGGCCTTCACCTCCGCTTGCAACGGACATGGTCCATGGTGGAATGCGGGTGCATCCCTCATGAACCAGGTCGTCCCGACTCGATTCTTCCGCAAGCTTGGTCTCCTGAGCCTTCCCGAAGAGCATCGCCAGCTGCAGCGTCAGCTCCGAACCGCCGTGCATGGAACCGTACGCACGGTGGTGCGAGAGGACGGCGCCCCTCAGGGGCGCCTCCTACTCGATTACCGCGTACGGACCTATCCAAAACGAGATTGACGGTTGGGATGCCGTCGACTACAATTCACAGATCCCACTGGCCTCGCCGCTAAGGAGGAAACGATGTCTCGTCGCGTGTGCACCTCGTCGATCCGAACCCTGCTTCTCCTCGCGTTTCTCGTTCCGCCGTCCACTATGGCAGCCAAGGTCCCCGTCGAGGTGCAGCCTTGGGTTCTCGATCACACCGCCGACGGATCCTCGGCCGAGTTCTTCGTAGTTCTCAGAGAACAGGCAAACCTCGCCGAAGCAGACACCCTGACAACGAAGGAGGAACGAGGGACGTTCGTCTTCGGAGCTCTCGTGAGGACAGCTCGACGAAGCCAGAGCTCCCTCCGGAGCTGGCTTGAGGAACACCACGTATGGTATCGCCCTTTCTACATCGTCAACGCGATCCTTGTGCGCGGCGATCGTCAGCTCGTGGAGACTCTGGCACGACGGCCGGACGTGCTGAGAATCGAGGGGAACCCTCACATTCAGAACCGGATGCCGACGCCTGTGGTCGGGGCGCACGGCTCGGAACCGAACGGTGTTGAGTGGGGCATCGCGAGAACCAACGCCCCCGACGTCTGGGCCATGGGGTTTACCGGCCAAGGCATCGTTATCGGCGGCCAGGACACCGGTATCGACTGGACCCATCCCGCCATCAAGGGCAAGTACAGGGGTTGGGACGGTGCCAACGCCGATCATGACTACAACTGGCACGACGCCATCCACGACTCCGTGGGCAATCCGTGCGGCAACGATTCTCCCTTTCCCTGCGACGATTACGGGCATGGGACCCACACCATCGGCACCGTCGTGGGCGATGACGGCGGCGGCAACCAGATAGGGATGGCACCAGGCGCCAAGTGGATCGGCTGCCGGAACATGGACAACGGGGCTGGCACCCCGGCCCGTTATCTGGAGTGCTTCGAATTCTTCCTGGCGCCGTACCCTGTCGGCGCCACGCCTTCGGAGGGCGATCCATCCAAGGCCCCGGACGTCACGAATAACTCGTGGGGATGCCCCACATCGGAGGGATGTTCCTGGGACACGCTGAAAAGCGCCTTGGAGGCACAACGGGCTGCGGGCATCATGACGATCGTTTCCGCCGGAAATGACGGGCCGTCCTGCGGCAGCGTCACGGACGCACCTGCCATCTATGATGCCGCCTACTCCGTTGGAGCAAGCACTTCCTCCGACGGCCTGGCCTCCTTCTCGAGCCGGGGCCCAGCCTCCACGAATCAGGGCGACCCAAACCTGTTGAAGCCTGACATCGTTGCTCCAGGCGTGGGAGTCCGCTCGTGCGTTCCTGGCGGCGGATACCAGTCGTGGCAGGGAACGAGTATGGCCGGACCCCACGTCGCCGGTGCCGTGGCCCTGATCTGGTCGGCCAAACCTTCCCTGAAGAACGACCAGGCCGCTACAGAAACCCTCCTCAACAGCAGCGCCTACCCGCTGGCCTCGGTGGTTGAGAGCTGCGGCGGTGACTACGTCAGCGGCCCCAACAACTCGTGGGGATACGGCCTGGTGGACGTCCAGTCGGCTCTCGCCGAGGACATCACGCTTCAGGCAACGGCGGTTGGCGTGACCGAGACTTCGGGAAACGCTAACGGCATCCTCGAGCCCGGCGAGGTGTTCTCCCTCTCCCCGACATGGTTCAATCCCGGCACGCTCCCTGTCCCCTCTGTGACGGGAAGCTCCTCCATGGCGAGCGGGCTTCTGCCGGCCAAGACGACGGCGAGCTACGGGGCGGTCCCAGGTGGTGCCCCCGCCTCCTGTTCCACGCTCGATGACTGCTACTCAGCACGGGTCGCAACTACTCGCCCAACCGGCCACCTGGATCGTATGGTCACGGAGACCCTCTCCACAGGGGAAACCCACGACTGGGTGCTCCACATCGGCGAGAGCTTCGCCGACGTGCCTGACTCTCGTTGGGAGTACCCGGCCATCGAGACCCTTTACCACCATGGGCTTACGGCCGGGTGCGGAAGCGGCAACTTCTGCCCCGATGTGGAGATCAATCGCCAGGAGATGGCCGTCCAGATCCTGCGAGCGATGGGAGTCGTCGATCAACCCGTCTGGGAGAATATCTTCTCGGACATGCCCGCCTGCGACCCCGATCCGGCGGTCTTCTGCTGGTCTCGTTGGGCCGAAGAGCTTTTTCGACAGGGTATCAGCGCCGGTTGTTCATATAATCCGGCGACAGGCGAGCGGCGTTTCTGTCCCCTCAAGACCCTCCCGCGCCGGGAGATGGCGGTCCAGATCCTGCGCTCCCTCGGCGTCACCAACCAACCCGTCTGGGAGGATATCTTCTCCGACATGCCCGCCTGCGACCCCGATCCGGCGGTCTTCTGCTGGTCTCGTTGGGCCGAAGAGTATTTCCGCCGAGGCATCACCGCCGGCTGCTACTACAACACGACGAGCGGCGAGCGGCGGTTCTGCCCGTTGGGCCCGGTGCCCCGGAGTCATATGGCGGTTTTTCTTGTTAGGTCTTTCGACTTGCCCCTTTATCAACCGTGATCGGGTGCCGCTATCTTGAATCACTCAACATCCATCATCCATCCATCGGAAGGCCGGGCGTGTCGGACCTGGCGGTGCGTACTCTTGGTCCATCGAGTGATGTACCGCACATTCGGCCGCGGAAACAGTGCGCTACACTTCCAAGCATTGGCGTAGTTTTCTTTTTCCTTGAGGCGATTGCAAAGTCGAAGGGGTCAAACTCGCGGAGGTGGGGTCATGATCGATAATCCATCGTTCTCACACCCTCGGGACGAACCTCCAAGACGCCGCGCCAATTGGCTCTTGGCCTTCTCTGCACCGGCGGTTGTGGTTGTCTTCCTTTTCGGGATGTTTTGCAGAGTATCCAATGCCAGCTCATTCGACAACCGGGCGATCAAAGGCGTCCTTTCCTTGCTCTGGGGAGATGGGCCCATGGACAATCGCCGGGCGATCGGGCCGGTTCCATTGGTCACGGATGATGGCGGTCACGTTATCGAGCTGGATCTGAGCGAGGCGCCAACAATGCCTCTTGGCGGACTCCTGGCGCTCAATGGGAAACGCGTGGTCGTTTGGGGGGATCTTGTCCAAGCTTCACCTTCGGTTCTTTCTGCCAATCGACTCGACGTAACATCAATCGTCTTGGAGGGCGGCGAGCAACCCAGGGCACCCGCGACAGTTAGTGGATCACAACCATGGGTATCCGTCCTTTGCAAGTTCTCCGACATCGCCGACGAGCCAAGAGATCTCGCGTATTTCCGGAACATGTTCTCGAGCAACTATCCGGGGCTGGATCATTATTGGCGGGAAGTTTCTTACAACAATATCGACGTGCTGGGGTCCGGGGCCCACGGATGGTACACGCTCCCGTATCCAAAATCACATTACGTCGATAGTTCCGGAAACGCTGATCTTAACGCACTTTTCACCGACTGCACCCTGGCAGCCGACGTCGAGGTCTACTACCCCTCGTTCGTTGGAATCAACCTCATGTTCAACAGCACCATTGGAAACTATGCCTGGGGGGGGAACCACTGGGCCAATCTCGACGGCGTGACCAAGAGCTGGCGCACGACCTGGGAGCCACCGTGGGGCTATGAGAATGTCTGTGTGATGTCCCACGAGATGGGCCATGGTTTCGGTCTTCCCCACTCCTGCTTCAATCCATCCACCGGTTATGACAACGCTTGGGATGTCATGAGCGACACCTGGTCGTTCACGACCATGGACCCAGTCTACGGCCACATGGGTCAGCACACGATCGTATATCACAAGGATGTGCTCCTGGGTTGGCTCCAGGAGAGCGATCGCGTACAAATCCCCGTTGGCAACTCCGACACAGTGACGTTAGAACGCATGGCCCAGCCTACCAACCGTCATCCAAAATCTTTGCGGGTCCCGATCGCTGGATCCACCACCCACTTCTATACCGCTGAATCCAGGATGCGGGCGGGCTACGACATCGGAACGCCAGGGGACGCCGTCATCATCCACGAAGTGGATACCACCCGTTCGATGCCAGCATTTGTTCAAGGGAGCGACGGCGCCTACGGTGCGATGTGGACGGTTGGCAAGGTGTTCCGCGATACGGCAAATGACATTGGCATCGCCGTTGTGGGAAAAACGCAAACGGGCTTCACGGTGGCCGTGGCCAATGGCAGCGACATGGCAGCCTCGGGGCTTGACGTGGACTCGAACGATGCGTCCGGCACCGTTTCCAACGTCAACGGCATCCTCGAACCCGGTGAGACTGTACTCTTGGATCCTGCCTGGACCAACGTTTTCACGTCTCCCCTCAACTCAACCGGGACCCTGGCTGACTTCACTGGGCCGTCCGGTGCCACATACACGATCGTGGATGGCGCAGCGGATTACGGCTCGTTTTCTCCAGCCGAGGTGGCGGATTGTCTTGCCACGGGAGACTGCTATCGGATTACCGTTTCCAACCCTGCCTCTCGACCAGTGCTCCACTGGGATGCGACTGTCACGGAGGCACTCAGCTCCGGTGCAACTCGGATCTGGACCTTACATATTGGCAACAGCTTCAATGACGTACCCACATCGCGATGGGAATACTCCGCCATCGAGACCCTTTACCATCATGGGCTTACGGCCGGGTGCGGAAGCGGCAACTTCTGCCCCGATGTGGAGATCAACCGCCAGGAGATGGCCGTCCAGATCCTGCGAGCGATGGGAGTCGTCGATCAACCTGTCTGGGAGAATATCTTCTCGGACATGCCCGCCTGCGACCCCGATCCGGCGGTCTTTTGCTGGTCTCGTTGGGCCGAAGAGCTTTTTCGACAGGGTATCAGCGCGGGCTGTTCGTATAATCCGGCCACAGGTGAGCGGCGTTTCTGTCCCCTCAAGACCCTCCCGCGCCGGGAGATGGCGGTCCAGATCCTGCGCGCCCTTGGTGCCACTGATCAACCCATCTGGGAGGATATCTTCTCGGACATGCCCGCCTGCGACCCCGATCCTGGGGTCTTCTGCTGGTCGCGCTGGGCCGAGGAGTATTTCCGTAAGGGTATCACGGCTGGCTGCTACTACAACCCGACGACCGGCGAGCGACGGTTCTGCCCGCAAGGCCCGGTGCCCCGAAGTCACATGGCGGTGTTCCTGGTGCGGGCCTTTGACCTCACTCTGTACGGTCCCTAGCACGAGTTTGCTGGACAAAGGGGCGCAGATCCTCTGCTCAGTAGGTGCAATGTATAGCGAAAAGTGGCTCATCTCGCAAATGCCGGGGTGGCTGGGTGAAGGATCGGGAAACGAGGTTTCAGCGAGGTACTCCCTGGAGACGCGACGTCGTCAA